>JAFSKT010000215.1 GCA_017448845.1 Lachnospiraceae bacterium | reverse complement strand
TATTTTGAGCCCCTTACTTTAGAGGATGTGCTGAGTATCTATAAGAAGGAGAAACCCCTGGGAGTCATTGCCCAGTTCGGAGGACAGACGCCCCTGAACCTGGCGTCAGACCTGGAAAAGGAAGGGGTAAAGATCCTCGGTACTTCCCCTGCGGTCATCGACCTTGCAGAGGACAGGGACCAGTTCAGGCTTGTAATGGATAAGCTGGGAATCCCCATGCCGGAGTCCGGAATGGCCACAACGGTTGAAGAAGCCATATCCCTGGCACACAGGATAGGTTATCCCGTAATGGTACGTCCTTCCTACGTTCTCGGAGGACGGGGAATGGAAGTGGTCCGGGATGATGAGAGCATGAAGGACTATATGAATGCAGCCGTGGGTGTTACTCCCGACAGGCCCATACTTATAGACCGTTTCCTTCACAATGCGCTGGAATGTGAGGCAGACGCCATAAGCGACGGCAGTGACGCCTTTGTGCCGGCGGTGATGGAGCATATAGAGTTAGCGGGTATCCACTCCGGAGACAGCGCCTGCATAATCCCTTCAAAGCACATTTCAGAGGGGGCTCTCCGGGTTATAAGGGATTATACAAAGAAGATCGCCACTGAGATGAATGTGGTGGGTCTCATGAATATGCAGTATGCCATAGAGGACGGAAAGGTTTATGTTCTGGAAGCAAACCCCAGGGCTTCCCGTACCGTGCCCCTGGTTTCAAAGGTCTGCGCCATAAGCATGGTGCCCATAGCCATAGATATAATCACCGGAGAACTCACCGGGAGAAAGTCGCCGGTGCCGGATCTTCCTGAGAAAAAGATCCCATATTACGGGGTAAAGGAAGCGGTGTTCCCCTTCAATATGTTCCCTGAAGTGGATCCGGTTCTGGGGCCTGAAATGCGCTCTACCGGTGAGGTTTTAGGAATAGCAAATACTCCGGGAGAAGCCTTCTTCAAAGCGGAAGAGGCTGCAAAAGCCGGGCTGCCCTTAGAGGGAGCGGTGCTCATATCCGTGAATGCCGAAGACGAGCCGGATGCAGCGGAGATAGCGGAATTGTTCCATGAGGATGGATTTAAGATCTATGCTACCGGGGAGACCTGTAAGAAGATCACAGAGGCCGGCATTCCCGCAGAGCATGTGAATAAGGATTATGAGGGAAGGCCCAACGTGAGAGATCTGATCATTAACGGAAAGCTGGATCTTATCATAAATTCCCCGGCGGGGAAGGGCACTGTCCATGATGACAGTTACTTGAGGAAGGATGCCATAAAGGCCCATATCCCTTATATAACAACCATTGCTGCAGCAAGGGCCGCAGCAGAGGGCATAAGGGAGTTGAAGAGATCCGGAACTTCCCCTGTCATGTCGCTGCAGGAGCTTCACGGAAAGATCGGATAACTTATAATGTATATTTCAAAGGCCCGGTTCAAGGGCCTTTTTTATTTGGGCGACAGGCTGTCAGGCACACCTTAAACCTGTTTTGACCCGGCCTCCGGTTCCTTAATGGCAATTTTGACGAATGAAAGTGAAAAAATGCCCAAAATGATATAGATTATATCGGCAAAAAAACCATGGATAACAACTGCATTTAGTATTTTTTTATATTTTGTTACGTTATTTTTTATTTTAATATTGCATTTTTAACAAATACGTGTTATAGTCTTATCACAAGTTGAATCGAGGTGCCTAATGAGACGAGAGAACATGGCTAAAAATCAGCATAAGGCTGTTTTATAGTTCGTGTTCTATTATTATGTGCGCACCTCACTGATCACCGGGTTTAAGACAGAGGTCCGCACGGAAGGTTGGAATAAGAAAGATGTGCAGATCGTTTGTCGAGCAGGTTGAGGACAATCCCATAATCGCAGCCGTTAAGGATGACGAGGGACTTAAGCTTTCTCTTACCGGCGATTCCAGTGTGATCTTTATCCTTTATGGAGATATCTGTACCATACCGGACATTGTAAAAAGAATACATGACGCCGGCCGGACCGCGATGGTTCATGTTGACCTCATAAATGGCCTTTCTTCCAGAGATGTGGCTCTGGACTTTATTAAAACCAGTACAGTGGCCGACGGCATCATAACAACAAAGAGCGCACTCATCCCCCATGCCAAGGAGCTGAAGTTGAATACCATCCTACGGTATTTTGTGTTGGACAGCCTTGCTCTCATAAATATGGAAAAGGGAGCAAAACCAGGGGTACCGCAGCCTGACTTTGTGGAATTTCTTCCGGGGATTATCCTTCCCGACATGATCAAGAGGATAAATTCCATCTGCAGGGTGCCGGTGATTGCAGGAGGCTTGATTTCGGACAAGGCAGGGGTTATGAATGCTCTCTCAAACGGAGCGGTGGCTGTGTCGACCACCAATCCAAAGGTCTGGTTTCTGTAGTACTGAGTTTTCATCAGTTCAACCAGGAGTCGGAATACAGATTAAATAAAGGAAACGGCCGGAAGCCCGGGAATGCTTCCAAAATCTAAGAGAAGGTTTTATTGATTAAGGAGGTAAGAAAGTATGGCTAAGTATGTGATGGCTCTGGATGCGGGAACGACCAGCAACAGATGTATCCTTTTCAACGAGAAGGGTGAGATGTGCTCTGTTGCACAGAAAGAATTCACGCAGTACTATCCTCAGCCGGGTTGGGTTGAGCACGACGCAAACGAGATCTGGAACACCCAGCTTGCAGTTGCTAAGGAAGCTCTGCAGAAGGCAGGCGCTACCGCTTCTGACATCGCAGCGATCGGTATCACAAACCAGCGTGAGACAACCATCGTTTGGGACAGGGCTACAGGAGATCCTGTTTATCACGCGATCGTTTGGCAGTGCCGCAGAACTGCTGACATGAAGCAGGAACTGATGGACAAGTATCCCGGAATTGACAATTCCGCATACAACAAGACTGGTCTTGTATTTGACCCTTATTTCTCAGGAACAAAGCTTCGCTGGATACTGAACAACGTTGACGGCGTTCGTGAAAGAGCAGAGAGAGGCGAGCTTTGCTTCGGTACTGTTGACACATGGCTTATCTACAAGCTTACAAAGGGCAAAGTACACGCAACAGATTATTCAAATGCTTCCAGAACATTGATGTTCAACATCAATACCTGCAATTGGGATGAGGAACTCTGCAAGCAGCTCGAAGTTCCCATGAGCATGCTTCCCAAGGCTCTTCCTTCCAGCAGCACCGAGTATGGCGAATCCGATCCCGAGTTCTTCGGCGGACCCATCAAGATCGCTGGCGTTGCAGGTGACCAGCAGGCAGCCCTCTTCGGACAGACCTGTTTCGAATCCGGAATGGCAAAGAACACCTATGGTACAGGATGCTTCATGCTGATGAACATCGGCACAAAGCCTCTCTTCCCGAACAACGGACTTCTTACAACTATTGCATGGGGTCTTGACGGCAAGGTTGAGTACGCTCTGGAAGGTTCTGTATTCGTAGCAGGTGCTGCTATCCAGTGGCTCCGTGATGAGGTTAAGTTAGTTGATTCCTCACCGGATTCAGAGTATTTTGCAACACAGGTTAAGGATACCAACGGATGCTACGTTGTTCCTGCATTCACAGGACTTGGTGCTCCTTATTGGGATCCCTACGCACGTGGAGCTATCACAGGCCTTACCCGTGGCGTAAACAAGTATCACATCATCCGTGCTACACTTGAGTCTCTTGCACTTCAGACAAATGACGTGCTGGCAGCTATGGAAGACGGATCAGGAGTTAAGCTTAATGCTCTTAAGGTTGACGGCGGAGCCTGCAAGAACAATTTCCTTATGCAGTTCCAGTCAGATATCATCAACGCTCCCGTTCATCGTCCTGTATGCGTTGAGACCACAGCTATGGGTGCTTCTTATCTCGCAGGTCTTGCAGTTGGTTTCTGGTCAAGCAAGGAAGACGTTATCAAGAACTGGGCTATCGACAGGGAATTCACACCTGCAATGTCCGCAGAAGATCGTGATGCCAAGCTCAAGGGTTGGAAGCAGGCAGTTGGCGCAACCCGCGGATGGGCAAAGTAATTTATTAAGGTTTTCACTGTTCCCTGTCGGAGTGCCTGATGCTCCGGCGGGGGACAGAAAACGATGGTCTGCATAAGCAGGCCGGATAATTTTTCAAAATAAAGGAGGTTTTAGTTTATGCAGGCTTATATTGCTGAGTTTATTGGAACAGCTATTCTTGTTCTCTTAGGTGACGGTGTATGTTGTAACGTAAATCTTGAGAAGTCTGGTTTTAAGGGCGGCGGAGCTGTTTACATCCTTATCGGATGGGGAATGGCAGTTATGGTTCCGGCATTCACTTTCGGCGGAGCTTCAGGTGCTCACTTCAATCCCGCTGTTACCATCGGTGCAGCTATCCGTGGTGGCATTTCATGGGGTCTTGTTCCCGGCTACATCATTGCTCAGATGCTGGGCGGCTTTGTTGGTGCTGCTATCCTTATGGTTCTTTTCGGAGATCATATCAAGGCTACCGCTGATGATGCCACAGTACGCGGCTGCTTCTGCACAGGACCTTCCATCCCTAACGTAGGGCTTAACTTCCTGTCAGAGTTCGTAGCTACATTCATCCTGGTATTCACCCTTGCTTCTATTCCCGGAGCAGCAGGTGCATCAAATGTCAGCTGGATCCTCGTATACGGCGTGATCGTTGCCTGCGGCGCTTCCTTCGGAGGACTTACCGGATACGCAATGAATGCTGCAAGAGATTCGGCTCCCCGTTTTGCTTATCAGCTTCTCGGACCCAACAAGGGTAACAAGGATCCCAACTGGGGATATGGCTGGATCCCGCTTGTTGCTCCTATCTGCGGCGGTATCGTAGCTTCTGTTCTTCACAATGTTCTTACAGGCATGGGTGCCATTGTAATGTAATAAAGCTTTCAGACAATCACATATTTATTGATTGCCAAAGGAATGGGAGAAACGGCGACGGAAGCATCAGGCTCTGTCGCCGTTTTTTAAAAAAGGTGTTGTACATTTTAAGAAAGGAATGACTATGACCTATGATTGCATAATTATCGGAGCGGGGGTAAGCGGCAGTGCCACTGCGCGTGAGCTTTCCAAATATGATCTGAATGTCTGCGTCCTTGAAAAGGGCGAAGATGTCTGCTCCGGAACAAGTAAGGCAAACAGCGCTATTGTTCATGCGGGCTTTGACGCTGCAGAAGGTTCCCTTATGGCAAAGCTGAATGTTGAGGGGAATGAAATGATGGGACAGCTTGCCGAAGATCTGGATATACCTTTTAAGAGGAACGGATCTCTCGTTGTCTGTATTCATGAAGAGGAAAAGGGAGGACTTCAGGACCTTTATGACAGAGGCATAGCCAATGGCGTAAAGGATATGAGGATCTTGGACAAGAAGGAACTCCATGAGATGGAGCCGAATCTTTCGGATCAGTGCTGTGCAGCCCTTTATGCTCCCACAGGCGGAATAATATGCCCCTTCATGCTGAATATAGCAATGGCTGAGAATGCTGCCATGAACGGCGTTGATTTCTTCTTTAACACAGAGGCTGAGACCTTAAAACGTGACGAAGAAGGTATCTGGCATATCCGCACAAATAACGGCGAGTACAAGACAAAGTACGTTGTGAACGCTGCCGGCATCTATTCCGACGTATTCCACAACATGGTTGCCGATAAGAAGATCCATATCACCCCCAGAAGAGGAGATTACTGTCTGTTAGATAAGGAAATGGGCGGCTTTGTTTCAAAGACCATTTTCCCTCAGCCCACCAAGCTCGGTAAGGGCGTTCTGGTTTCACCTACCATTCACGGAAACCTGATCGTAGGCCCTACCGCTATTGATATTGAGGATAAGGAAGCTACGGCTACAACCGCTGCCGGCATCAACGACCTTATCGCAAAGGGCGGCATGTATGTTGACAATCTTCCCATTGCAAGGAAGGTCATCACCAGCTTTGCCGGACTCCGTGCCCATGAAGATGCACACGAATTCGTTATCGGTGAAGTTAAGGAAGCTCCCGGATTCATCGACTGTGCCGGAATCGAGTCCCCCGGTCTTACATCCAGCCCCGCCATCGGAAAGATGGTTGCAGGGATCGTATGTGACCTGGCTAAGCCCGAAAAGAAGGCCAACTGGAACGGCAAGAGGAAGGGCATCCTTAATCCTTCAGAGATGTCTGTTGAGGAAAGGAATGAGCTCATTAAGAAGGAGCCCGCATACGGACAGATCATCTGCCGCTGCGAATCCATTTCCGAAGGCGAGATATTAGACGCCATGAGAAGACCTCTCGGTGCCCGCTCACTTGACGGCGTAAAGCGCCGCACCAGAGCCGGAATGGGAAGATGCCAGGCCGGATTCTGCTCACCCCGTGTAATGGAGATCATCAACCGTGAACTGGGAATTCCCACTGAGAAGATCACAAAGAGCGGAGGCAAGTCAGTTATAGCGCCCGAGCGCACAAAAGCAGGGAAAGGAGGAGAGGCATAATGTTATCATATGATATTGTTATCGTAGGCGGAGGCCCTGCGGGACTTGCAGCAGCTGTTGCGGCAAGAGAAGCAGGCACAGAGTCGATCCTCATCCTTGAGCGTGACCACGAGCTGGGAGGAATCCTTAATCAGTGCATACACAACGGTTTCGGACTCCACACATTTAAAGAAGAGCTGACAGGTCCCGAGTACGCATACCGCTTCATGGAGCAGGTATTTGAAAAGAAGATCGAGTATAAGCTTAATACCATGGTAATGGACATCTCTGCCGACAGGGTTGTGACCGCCATGAATAAGAAAGACGGCATGTTTGAGATACAGGCCGGAGCAGTTGTGCTGGCCATGGGCTGCCGCGAAAGGCCGAGAGGCGCCTTAAATATCCCGGGTTACAGGCCTGCAGGCATTTTCTCCGCAGGTACAGCGCAGCGTCTGGTTAATATCGAAGGCTATATGCCCGGACGTGAGGTTGTGATCTTAGGTTCCGGTGACATCGGACTTATCATGGCCCGCCGTATGACTCTGGAAGGCGCAAAGGTTAAGGTTGTTGCAGAGCTTCTGCCCTTCTCCGGCGGCTTAAAGAGAAATATCGTACAGTGTCTCGATGACTTCGGCATTCCCCTTAAGCTCTCCCACACCGTTGTGGATATCGAGGGTAAGGAGAGGGTTTCCGCAGTTACCATAGCTGAGGTTGGACCTGACATGAAGCCCATCCCCGGAACGGAAGAGAGATATACCTGTGATACCCTCCTTCTTTCCTGCGGACTTATCCCCGAGAACGAGCTTTCAAAGAGCGCAGGGGTTGAGCTGAGCCCCGTTACCAGCGGACCTGTTGTTAACGAGTCCTTAGAGACCAGCATTCCCGGCGTATTTGCCTGCGGCAACGTGCTCCATGTGCACGACCTGGTTGACTTTGTTTCCGAGGAAGCAAAGAAGGCCGGAGAGAACGCTTCCAAGTATGTTCAGAAGACACTGGCTTCCTCCGATAAGGAATCCATTAAGCTTGTTGCCACCGAAGGCGCACGCTACACTGTTCCCGTAACCATTAATACTGACAGGATGGATGATCTTCTTACCGTTCGTTTCCGTGTAGGTGCTGTATTCCAGGATTCCTATGTCAGCGTATATTTTGATGATGAGCGGATCATGCACTTAAAGAAACGCATCATGGCTCCCGGCGAGATGGAGCAGGTTATCCTCCAGAAGAAGAAACTGGCCGAATATCCTGACCTGAAGACCATCACCATCAAGATAGAGAAAGAATAAAGGAGGCAGATATAATGGAAACAAGAGAATTAACCTGTATAGGCTGCCCCATGGGCTGTCAGATCACAGTTCAGCTGGAAAAGGGAGAAGTGGTAAGCATCGAGGGCAACACCTGTGAAAAGGGCGATATCTATGCCCGCAAGGAAGTTACGGATCCCACAAGGATAGTTACCAGCACGGTTGTAATCAAGGGCGGCGACAAAGAGAGACTTCCCGTTAAGACCAAGAGCGATATCCCCAAGGACAAAATATTTGATGTAATGAAGGATATCGATGCTGTTACAGCGGAAGCTCCGAAGAAGATCGGTGATGTGATCATCGATAACGTTGCCGGCACTGGAGTTGCTGTAATTGCGACAAGAAACATAGGAATCGAATGATCGCGAAACTGTTACCTGATTTCAAACAGGCTACATGAGATTTTTTCCATCGGGCAGGGGATCTTCCCCTGCCCCTGTTCTGTTTATAGCCAGCATATAGACACCTTCGGCCCGGCCTTCCCCATCTCCAAGCGAGTACATCATATCCTCGTAGCTTTCATATGCTTCCGCTTTTCCGTGGGAGTTGTGGACTATGTAGCTTACGGCGGGTTTCAGGGGATCCTTGCCGTGAAGGCACTCCACGCACATGGTGTGAACCATGCTCCTTATGCGGCGGCGGTCATTCATTATGGTAAAGAGGAGTATGTCGGATCTTTCCGCCAGTTCCTTAAATTTCCTTTTATTCATGGTGCTTTCGGTATTGACTCCCTGTTTCCTGAAAAATCTTACAGCAGACTGGGGAGCGGTGCCGAAGGAAGCGAAAAATGAGGCGCCGTGCTTTTCAAAGTAGCGTATTATCTCAGCCAGAGGCATGGGAAGCCCTAAGAGCATCATGGCGTTATATACCGCAGCCAGGCCGCAGCCCGAGTGGGAAAAACTCTTTTTTCCGTATCTGATCTCCTTCTTTTTTGACTGATCGTCTATGAAACCGTTTTCCGGAGCTGTCTGCGCGCTGTCATTCAGTTCAAAATTTTTTTCGGATATTTTTTTGTGAAAAAAGGACAAAATTTCATTGAACTTTCCCGTTATAAGATAGAACAATAAGATAAAAGGGTGGGAGATCATCTTGTAAGGGTTTCCTTTCAAATTGACTTTTAAAGCATTTTCTTTATAATTATAAATGATAGCTGAAACTGTTTCCACTACAAAACCCGGTATTTTTATTCGGACCGGAGCTTTTTCCGTGAGGAGGTGAAAATAGTGATAAATACTGATGTTTATGATTATATCAATGTCCTGGACAAGGCGGCGGATGCCTCATCTCAAAGGAACAAGGCCATTGCTAATAACATTGCAAATATCGACACCCCCGGCTACAAACGGCAGGATGTTTCCTTTGCCGCGAATTTAGAGGAGGCCTTAAGGCACTCCAGGTTCGAGAGCCTTGACGATAAGGTGGGTTCCATAAGGCTTGACCGCTTAAGAGGCAGGCAGTATACGGATGCTGTCGGATACTCTTACAGGCTTGACGGTAACAACGTGGATATAGAGACTGAGAATGCGGAGCTTGCAAAGAACAATCTCCTCTATAACGGTCTTACCCAGAGCATCACGGCGGAATTCCAGAATCTCCGCGCGGCGATGAATAAGTAAGAAGGAGGTTAAAAAATGGGCGTTTTTGATTCCTTCAGTATTAATGCATCCGGTCTTACGGCAGAACGTCTCCGGATGGACATCATTTCAGAGAATATAGCGAACGCTAATACCACCAGGACCAGTAATGGGGATCCCTATACCAGGAAGGTGGTTACTTTCGAGACCAAGAATAACCCCGAGCCTTCCTTTAATTCCATCCTTGCTTCTAACCAGAGCAAGTATGCCACATCCAATATGGCGGGAGTAAAGGTTGGAGGTATCTACAACGATACCCACTCGGAATATAAGATGGTATACGATCCTTCACACCCGGATGCAGATGAGAACGGATATGTGCTCTACCCGAATGTGAATACCATTACGGAAATGACGAACCTTATAGATGCCAGCCGTGCGTATGAGGCAAATGCGACCGCTTTCAATACATCCAAGGCCATTGCCCAGCAGGGATTGACTATTGGTAAGGGCTAAGCGTCCGGAGGAGTAGCTTATGGATATTACAAAGTTTTATAATGTCACAAGCGATGCTATAGAACAGGCGGCTCTGAGGCACGGGAGCGGCAGGATAGAGGATTCCAAGAATTTCGGGGGTTTTCTCCAGAATGCCGTAAACCAGATAAATGAGACCAATTCCTACCTGCAGGATCAGGAGGATGAGGAGATCAAGCTGGCTCTCGGGCTTACGGAGAATACCCATGATCTGGCCATTGCACAGGCAAAGGCCCAGGCGTCCCTGCAGTATACAGTAGCGCTGAGGGACCGCTTCATGGAAGCCTACAAAGAGATCATGCAGATGCAGATATGACTTGGGTCCTTTAGGACCCGAGTCAAGGCGACATATCATTTTCGCCAGAAAATGATATGTTGGTTGTATAGCCGGAAACAGATTTCTGTGAGTGATCGGTGACATGGCGACATCTGACTTAGGTCCGTAGGACCTGAGTCACGGCGATGTTGGTTGTGCAATATGATATAACCTGGCGCAAAGCATGCGCATAATTTTAGGGGTCTGAAATGCAGGAGAGACTACGTCAGTTACTGGAGCGGTTCCTGAACTGGTGGAACCGTTTCACCACAAAACAGAAAACACTGATCATATCCGTAGGGGCAGCGGTGGTTGTTGCCCTTACTGTCCTTATATGGACTGTTTCAGCTCCCAAGTACACAGTGCTGGCGGTGGCTGAGAGTACTGCCCAGACTGCTCAGATAAGGGACCTGCTCACAGAGAACGGCATGGATTACAAGATCTCCGATGACGGTCTCACCATTTCCATCAACAAGAAACAGCTGAGTGACGCAAATATCCTCCTTGGTGCCAACAATATCCCTGCGGAAGGCTATGATATCTCAAATGTTTTCTCCGGAGGCTTTTCCAGCACGGAAACGGATAAGGAGAAGAGATACCAGCTCTATCTGGAAAAGAATATAGAGCAGGATCTGGAAACCCAGGACAATATTAAGAGCGCCACGGTTAATTTAAGCATCCCCAGTAATGACGGCACCCTTCTTTCCGAGAAGAGGGAGAGTTATGCCAGCACCATGCTGGTGCTGGAGAACAGCGACGCCATGACGGATGATATAGCCGCAGGCCTTGCAAGATTTATCGCTACGGCCATCGGAAACGGCACCACGGAAAACATTGTCATCATGGATTCCAAGGGCAACATGCTCTTCTCGGGAGAGGATTCAGCTTCTTCCACCGGTTCCGGCGGAGCTTCCAGCAGGCTTTCATATAAGCAGAAATATGACCAGCTGGTGGAGAGCGAGATAAGGGACGCCCTGGTGGGAGCCAAGATCTATGATTCAGTGCAGGTTGTTCCCAATCTTGACCTGAACTGGAACGATACAGAGACTACGGAACACACCTATACTCCTGCCGAAGGACAGGATCAGGGCGTGTTATCACATCAGGATACATATTCACAGACTGCAGAGAATACCAACGGCCAGGTGCCCGGTACGGACACCAACGGCGATAATACCTATGTTTATGCGGATAACGGTAATTCCACCACCACCACTGATGAGACCAGCAGGGACTATCTCCCCAATGAGACCATCACCCATACCACCGGCGGCGGCGGGGCTATCCAGTATGAGACCAGTTCCATAGGTATTACGGCCATAAGGTATAAGATCTACAATGAAGATGAGATGAAGGAGCAGGGGCTCCTTGACGGAACCACCTTTGCGGCTTTCCAGGCTGAAAATGACGATCTGGTGAAGACAGAGGTGGATGAGGACGTTATTAACGTTGTTTCCAAGGCGACGGGCATACCCGCCGGAAACATCCAGATAGTAGCATATGACGAGCCTGTCTTCGTACCGGCTGAGAGCAAACTTCCCGATTGGCAGACCATACTTATGATCGGTCTCATAGTCCTTATCCTGGGACTTCTGGCCTTTGTAGTGATAAGGTCCATGAGGGCGGAGAATCTCTCGGAGGAGCCACAGGAAGAGATCCAGCTTGGAGATCTTCTGGCCAGTACACAGGAAGCTTCTCTTGAAGATATTGAGATCGAAGAGCAGAAGTCCGAAGCCAGGATACTCATTGAGAATTTTGTTGACAATAATCCTGAAGGTGCTGCCGTTTTACTCAGGAACTGGCTTTCAGATGAATGGGGGTAATTGAAAATGGCGGAAGCCGATAATAATCTGCCTGCTGAAGCAGCAGGAGGCGCACCCGACACACCGAAATTTGATACATCTGCGGCAGCAGGTCTTACAGGAACCCAGAAGGCGGCGGTACTCCTCATTTCTTTGGGACCGGAGAAATCCTCGAAGATATTCAAGCATCTTAAAGAAGAAGAGATAGAAGAACTGACCCTTGAGATCGCAAATACCAGATCCATAACACCTGCGGTAAAAGATGCTGTTATAAATGAGTTTTATCAGGTTTGCCTTGCGCAGCAGTATATTGCGGAAGGCGGTATCGGATATGCGAAAGAGCTTCTGGAACAGGCTCTGGGACCGGAAAAGGCTGTGGACGTTATTTCAAGGCTTACTGCTTCTCTTCAGGTTAAGCCTTTTGAGTTTGTGCGTAAGACAGACCCGTCCCAACTCTTAAACTTCATTCAGGAAGAACATCCTCAGACTATAGCGCTGATACTTTCATACTTAAATCCGGCACAGTCCGCCATGATAATCGGTGCGCTTCCGCCGGACAAGCAGGCTGACGTTGCAAGACGTATAGCCAAGATGGACAGGACCAGTCCTGATGTCATCAAAGAAGTGGAGAAGGCGTTGGAATCAAAACTTGCTTCCCTTGTAAACCAGGATTACACCATTGTCGGCGGTGTGGATGCCATAGTTGAGATCTTAAATACCGTAGACAGGGCTACTGAGAAACATATCATGGAGACTCTGGAAATCGACGAGCCCGAACTTGCGGACGAGATCAGAAAGAAGATGTTCGTATTCGAGGATATCCTTCTTCTGGACGACCGTGCTATCCAGCGTGTCCTCAGTGATGTTGAGAATAATGACCTTTCACTTGCCCTTAAGGGTGCAAATGAAGAGGTTCAGGCTGCTATATTCAGGAACCTTTCAAAACGTCTGGCAGCCATGATAAAGGAAGATATGGACTTCATGGGACCTGTCCGCATGAAGGACGTGGAAGAAGCACAGCAGAAGGTTGTAAATATCATAAGAAAGCTGGAAGACTCTGCAGAGATCGTTATTTCCAGAGGCGGAGGAGACGAGATCATTGTCTAATATGATAAAGCGTGCCTTTGTTAAGGTAGAGGGCACAGAAAAACTCATGATAGACTCCAATAGCCTTATTAACGATAAGATGGAGGAGTTTTCCGTCACCGGCGCCGGCCCGGAATTCGTACAGTTCGATGCTGAAGGATCTGATGAATTTACCGAAGGGCTGATGGCTGACAAAGTGGAAATGCTTGTTGGTGAAGGTCAGGGAGAGGGAGAAGGAGCCGAGGCTTTATCTCCCTCTAATGTGTTAAGAAATGAACCCTCACCCGATATGGAGCAGCTTCTCGCCCAGGCCAGGGAGGAAGCCCAGAGTATCATTGACGAAGCGGAGTCAAGGGCCGCCGGCATAGTTTCGGAGGCAGAGCAGAATGCGGCCGCAACTTTGGAAAATGCGAAAAACCAGGGTTACAGCGCAGGCCATGACGAGGGCTATCAGGCGGGATACGGCGAAGCCGAGGCCTTAAAGCAGCAATATGAGGGAATGATCACCGACCTGGAAAACGAGTACCAGGCAAAGATGGATGAGCTGGAACCTCTTTTCGTGGACACTCTTACGGATATTTACGAGCATATTTTTCATGTGGACCTTTCCGGCAGCAGGGATGTGATCTTTCATCTCATAGGCGATGCCGTAAGGAAGATAGAGGGTAATGAAGGCTTTATCATCCATGTTTCCAAGGATGACTACGGCTATATCTCCATGCAGAGGCAGGAACTTCTCTCCGGCGTCACAAACAGCGACAGCGTGGAGATAGTTGAGGATATGACCTTAAAAAGCAATGAGTGCTTTATAGAGACAGGGGGAGGCATTTTTGACTGCTCCCTTGATACGCAGCTTGAAGGGCTTAAGCGGGAATTAAGGCTCCTTTCCTATGAGAAGCCTTCTACGGGAGCGGAAGAGAATGGTTGAACCCCGTATAGATCTGTCAAAATACAGCCAGGTCCTGAACAGGTCCTTTTATAAGAAACTGGGCAAGGTGGTGAACGTGGTAGGTCTTACCATTGAATCCATCGGTCCGGATGCGCTTTTAGCCGATATCTGCAGGATAATGCCGGAGGACAGCTCCAAGCCACCCATAATGGCTGAGGTGGTGGGTTTTAAGGACAGTAAGACCCAGCTAATGCCCTACGATAAGACCGACGGCATCGGTGCGGGATGTACGGTTGAAAACTTAGGTCACACCCTGACAGTGACGGTTTCCGATGATCTTCTCGGGAAGACACTGGACGGTCTGGGACGGCCCACCGACGGTACCGTCCTTTACGGCGGAAGAGAGTATTCCGTGGAAGCGGAACCGCCGGATCCCATGGACAGGGTTATAATAAACGAGGTTCTTCCCCTGGGAGTAAAGGCTGTGGACGGCCTGATGACCATAGGAAAGGGACAGAGAGTCGGTATCTTTGCAGGTTCCGGTGTTGGAAAGAGTACTCTTATGGGTATGTTTGCCAGAAACACTAAGGCGGACATCAACGTGATCGCTCTTATCGGCGAGCGAGGCAGGGAAGTCCGGGAATTTGTTGAGAGAGACCTGGGCGAAGAAGGTATGAGAAGGTCTGTGGTGGTGGTTGCTACCTCCGACAGGCCGGCTCTTGAAAGAAATAAGGCGGCAAAGACAGCCACCGCCATAGCAGAGTACTTCAGGGATCAGGGGAAGGATGTGCTGCTGATGATGGACTCCCTTACCCGATTCTCCATGGCTCAGAGAGAAATAGGACTGGCCAGCGGAGAGCCTCCCGTTACCCGTGGTTATCCGCCCTCGGTTTATTCGGAAATGCCGAAGCTTCTTGAGAGAGCGGGAAATGGAAAGCTGGGATCCATTACCGGGCTTTACACGGTACTTGTGGACGGCGATGATTTCAATGAACCCATAACTGATACGGCCCGTTCCATTCTGGACGGACATATAATGCTTAACCGCCGTATCGCCCAGCAGAACCACTATCCGGCTATAGACGTGCTCCAGAGCATTTCCAGGTGTATGAGCCAGATAGCCTCCAAGGAACATAAGGCCCTGGCGGGAAAGATGAAGAATGTTATGGCCACCTATCAGGAGGCGGAGGACCTTATAAATATCGGTGCTTACCAGAAGGGTTCCAACCCGAAGATAGATTTCGCCATAAAGAAGATAGATGCGATCAATGAATTCCTTATGCAGACCACGGATGCAAAGTTCACCTTCGAGGAGACCCTTGAAAACCTGAAGGCGGTATTTGACGACGGGGAGAAGGTTGCACAGGCGTAAACAGGACTGAGGTACTGAGGTACAGGCTATGGCAAGATTCCGTTTCCGGATGCAGAACATCCTCAACTTAAAAGAAAAGCTTGAGACCCAGGCTGAAATGCGCTTTGCCGAGCAGAAGAAGGTCTTGAATGAGGCCATAGAGGCGAAGAATGAGCTTCTCCGCCGCCTGGCTTTTCTGGAAGAAGAGGCAAAACGTCTCCGGTCAGATACCCTGGACCTTTTGGAGATACAGAATAACGATCTCAGCAGAAGGCTTGTGCAGGAAGATATCATTAGGGCTGATGACAGGATAAGGCGGGAAGAGCGCATCCTTGAACAGCGCCGTAAGGAACTGGAAAATGTGATGAAAGAGCGGAAGGCCCAGGAAAAGCTTCGTGAACACGCTTTTGAGCGTTTTCTGAAGGAAGAGGCTGCGGCTGAAAGTAAGATGATAGATGAGCTTACAAGCTATGTGTACGGGCAAAAGGTTCGGTGAACCTTTTGCAGCAAAATGTGCCGGGGGCACATTTTGAATGCCGTTCAGACGCACTGAGTGCGTCTGGCATCGTTAGCGTATTGACGCGCCGAGCGCGTCAGCGACCTGGACAAAAGACCCGGGAATAAGTTAGAGAGGCAGCGTGCCTTAGGGTACGCCACAGATTATGGCAGATTCAAAGAATCTCCCTGCAGAGCAGGGAAAGGGAAACTTAAAAGAGAACAGCAATAAGAAGGGCGGAGCCGATATAGATGATGATGAGGATTCCGGAGCCTTATCCGTGATCCTTGTGACCATTTTCATCATCCTTATATGGCTTGCGATCCTTGGGCTTCTGGTAAAGCTGGATGTGGGCGGCTTCGGTTCCGGAGTGCTTACGCCGGTCTTAAAAGACGTGCCCATAGTGAACAGGGTGCTTCCCGGATATAACGGTTCCGTAAGCGGTAACGGCTTTGATACGGAAGTGGAGCTCTACGGCGGATATACGGATGTGGAGTCTGCATATTCCAGGATCATAGAGCTGGAAAAACAGCTCGCCGATGCGCAGCAGGCCAATAATGAGCTTAGGATCTACGGCGATGAGCTCCAGAGTGAGATCAACAGGCTCCAGACCTTTGAAAATAATCAGGTGGAGTTTGAGAAGATAAAGGATGAATTCTATAACGAGGTGGTGTTCTCGGACAATGCGCCTGATCCTTCGGAATACAGGAAGTTCTATGAGGAGATAGAGCCTGCCAACGCCCAGGTCCTCTATAAGCAGGTTGTGGCTGAAGAGGTGAATGATGAGAAGGTGAAGGAATATGCGAAAGCTTATTCCGCCATGAAGTCCAAGGACGCCGCAAAGATCTTCGACGTTATGGTGCAGTCTTCAGGTGCGGACGGTGATGCATATCTGGTGGCCAAGATACTTAAGGCCTGCGGTTCCGATGCAAGAGGTGAGATCCTTGGAGCCATGGAACCTGAAAATGCGGCAATAGTTACGAATATCATGGAGCCTGAGACGGTTGAGAGCACTACGGTTGCTCCGCCGCCTGTAACCGTTGCACCTCCGGTGATCAATAACAACGAAGAAAACACTGAAGAAAACAGTGATGAGAACGGCAGTCCGGAGGAGCCTCAGGAGGGCGGTTGATCCCGTCAGTCTGACAATCCGGGATTGTACGAAAAAAAGTACAATATTTTATTATTTCAACAGTTCTGATACGACGGGATTTTGCCGATAAACAAAATATGGAGGGCATAAACTATGCCCCCGGGGATGAAAATCCCTCAGCACATTAAAACAGCATATGAAAGGAGGAGTGTGATGGGAGACACTTTAAGCCTGCAGAGCATCGGAAAGCTCGGTGCCATTCAGGCAGTCAACAGCTTAAGTGCTTCTACAAAGTCAGTCAATGAAAGCTCCGGAAGCAGTTCCTTTGGAGATGTTCTTTCAAAGGCGGCAGACAAGCCCGATGCCGGCAGCTCAGGGATCAACAGTAAAGATCCTAAAAGCAGCGCAGTCAAAGCTGATAACGGAAACAGCGAAGACAGAAGGCAGGAGGACGTCAGGAGAACAGGAGACGACAGGGTAAAAGCTCCTAAGACAGACAGCAAAAGCGGAAAGACAGCTGAAAACCTGAACGGGAAAGTTGAGGAAGCAGCAAAGACCGTGATGGAGGAGATCGAAGAAGAGCTCGGAGTGAGCGAAGAAGATATCCTCGCAGCAATGGAAACCCTTGGACTTAACCTGGCAGACCTCTTAAAGGGCGAGAACATCGGGGCACTCACCGCAGAACTTAAGGGAATCGATATTTCCGGAATAGTTACGGATGAGGCGCTATACGAAAGTGTACAGGATATTCTCGGAGTACAGAGGGAAGTTACGGGAGATCTTCTGCAGGAGCTTGGAATGACAGCAGACGAGTTCAGGAATGCTCTTGAGAACGGAAATCTTTCAGCAGAACCTCAGACAGAAACTTTAGAAGCAGCTGACACAGTCTTTTCAGAAGTAACTCCGGTCAATGAAGAACCGGAAGCCCCCGTTGAAAACCCCCAGGCTGACAGAAGAGCAGCAGAGGCGGAGACAGGGGATCAGGTGATCACTACAGAGGAAGAAACGGCAGGGACCCCAGCGGAAACCGTGAAATCTTTGGAAAATGTACGTAACACGGACGGACAGCCGGAACGTACAAATGATGAAGTGATCATTACCAAGTCGCCGGAAGAAGAAATCCCGGCGGACAAACCTGTGGAACATGAAGGGAATCAGGGAAGCAGGAACCCGGGCGGATCAGAGAGAGGACGGGATCTTTTCGAAGGGCAGAACCCTTTCGATCCCGGTATCAAAGAGACACCGGCAGATTTCATGGATAACCTTACTGAGGCCACATCAGAGGCCACATCAGAATTTGCCAATTCTTATGAACGTATCCAGGACATCATGAACCAGGTACGTGATCAGATAAGGATCCAGATAAGCGAAGAAACAACTACAATGGAAATGCAGTTAAACCCCGAAAGCCTCGGAAAGGTGGGACTGCACATAGAATCAAAAGCCGGAAACGTAACGGCCCAGTTCTTTGCACAGGATGAGAGTGTAAGGGCCGCCCTGGAAACTCAGGTAGCAGAGTTAAGAAAGAACCTGGAGGAACATGGAATAAAGGTGGAAAGCGTTGAAGTTACCCTGGCAAGCAGGGAATTCGAATCGAATTTCTTAAATGACGGAGGAAACAGAAACGGTGACACGCCGGACAGCGAAGAAGCTGAACGTTCAGCAAGGCTCAGAAGGATAAACTTAGGAGCCGGAAATGCTGAAGAGATTCCCGAAGAGGGCCTCACGGAAGAGGAGGAGCTCAACAGAAGGATAATGACCGAGAACGGGAACAGCGTGGACTTCATGGCTTGATAACACGGCTTAAGCCGTAGTTCTCAAAAAGGAAGGAGCAGAAAATATGAGCAGTGCAGCAATAGTAAATGACGGAAATATAGCGAACCTCGGTTCATCAGCTGCTGAAAAGAATAATAAAAAAGCTGATTCCGTTGACAAGGAGCAGTTCCTTAATCTTCTCGTAACGGAATTAAAATATCAGGATCCCCTTCAGCCCATGGACAATACACAGTATGTTTCACAGCTCGCAACCTTCTCAGAGCTGGAGCAGATGCAGAACGTGGCAAAGACCAGTGAGGTTTCCAGAGCCACATCCATGGTAGGATCCCTTGTAAGAGTTGAGACCACCAACGAGACCACCGGAGCTGTAACCGAAGTTACTGGCAAGGTGGATTACGTATCCGTTTCCGGAACCAACGTTAAGGTTTCCGTAAACGATACCTTATATGAGCTTTCGGAAGTGAAGGAAGTTTACGATGCTGACTACGCAGATGCGGTTGCACTTTCCGGAGAGTGGGCAACAGCCTTTGGAAAACTTCCCGGGATCAATAACATCACGGCTGCAAATGCATCACAGTACGCAGATCAGCTTAAGGCCCTTTACAGTGCATATACCGGGATGTCAGCATATCAGAAGACTTTCCTTTCGGCAGATCTTCAGAACGGAATCTTAGCTTATGCAGAGCTCTATAAGGAATACGGAATTGATATAACCGGTGCATCTTCAGCTGCCGCAGATTCGTGATAAACGGACAGCGTGCATCAAAGGACTGATGCTTAAGGCAGGGAAAAGGAGTTTGATATGGCAATGGTAAATAAGAACATAGGTTCATACCCTTCCATAGAAGAGCTGACAGAACGGTACAGGCTAAACGGAAGCAAGAACATCCAGGAGCCTCAGGCCGGAGTCAAAAGCTTCGCAGAAGTGCTTACGGACAAGCAGGGCGAGAGCTTCGGACTGAAATTCTCAAAGCATGCGGCACAGAGGCTTTCGGACAGGAACATTTCCTTAAGCACAAGCCAGCTGAACCGGCTTTCAGACGGAATGGAAAGGGCAGAGAAAAAAGGGATAAATGATTCCCTGGTAATGATAGACAATCTGGCATTCATAGTTAACACCGAGAGCTCTACAGTAGTAACGGCAATGGATGCGGACGAATCAAAAGACAAGGTTTTCAGTAATATAGACGGCGCGGTAATCGCTTAACAGGCAATGCTCTCTGGCGAGAGCATCACAATAAATGGAGGTAAATGCCTTATGATGAGATCACTTTTTTCCGGAGTTGCGGGACTTAAGACACATCAGGTCAAGATGGACGTAATCGGTAACAATATAGCTAACGTTAACACAGTAGGATACAAGACCAGCAACGTGACCTTCCAGGATCTGGTTTACCAGACAAAGGCCAATGCTTCAGGTCCTAACGACAACACAGGCCGTGCAGGTGTAAATGCTCAGCAGATCGGTCTTGGTGTCAGCACAGCTTCCATATATTCAAACGTAACAGGTGCAGGCAGTGCCGAGACAACAGGTAACCCCTTCGATATCCGTATCAACGGAGATTCCTTCTTCGTAGTTTCCGACGGATCACAGCAGTTCTACACCAGGTCAGGTGCCTTTACCGTTGACGCAAACGGTACCCTCTGCATGTCCAGTAACGGCTACACCGTTATGGGTTACGGCGTAACAGACAATAACGGCGTACAGCAGATCAATACCAGCTCTCTGGTTCCCTTAAAGATCATGAGCCCTGCCAACAAGGTTTCCGATCCTGCAGCTACCAGCAAGGGCTACATCACAGGTATCCTGGATGCCAACTCCGATGCTCTTACACAGGAAGCCGGCCAGGTTATCGATATGAAACTCTACGATAATGAAGGTTACAGATATACAGTTAAGTACAAGATCCTTCCCAAGCTCAACGATCAGCAGGAGCCCGTTAAAGGTCAGTACAAGCTGGCTGTTGCCGATATGATCGATTCCAACGGAGTATCGATCTTCAGGGAACAGGATCATGCAGGCGGCGAGTCCGATACAGATTACGCTTTAGCAAAGATCAAGTTCTTCTCAAGGATGCTGAACAGCGGCGTTACTGATGAAAGAGGAAGTTCCCTTACAGCCACCAACGATAAGACCGATAGCAGCTATCCCGGTTCTGCTTACATCGATGTGAAATTTGACACCAAGACCGGTGCCTTTGTTTCCACCACATCAGATTCCAATACCTCCGCTGCAGGATTCAACTTAAATCTTCACTCCCTTCTCGGTGTTATAGAGGATCCCGATGCTACAGGCGATCCCGCCGATCAGATCAGGAGCATCCCTACAGATGCCTTCACAAGCAATGTGGAAGTTGACACTACCACAATGCAGAACATCGACAACAAAGGTACTTCCACCGTTAACGGCGGTAACGGCGGCGTTGACACCACCGAGGGTTCCGGATGGTCAGTAGGTAAGCTGAGCTCCATCTCCATCGGTGTTGACGGAAAGATCACCGGCGCATACACCAACGGACAGACCAAGCTTCTCGGACAGATCGCTTCCGCTATCTTCTCCAATGCTTCCGGTCTTGAGAAGACAGGTGACAACCTCTATAGCGCAACCATGAACTCCGGCGACGCCATCCTTGGCGACGTTACGGCAAACGGCGGCTCCTACGCTTCCGGCGAGCTGGAAATGAGTAACGTGGACCTTTCCAGTGAGTTCACCAGCATGATCACCACCCAGAGAGGTTTCCAGGCTAATTCCCGTATCATTACGGTTTCAGACTCCATGCTTGAAGAACTTATCAACCTGAAGCGTTAAGTGATCTGACACGCTGAGCGCTTAAGTGCCCGGAGTGTTGTAAATTAATACCGGATACGTTTTTGCAGGTATGCATATTTAAGAGCGGGTAGTGTAGTTTTTCACTATTCGCTCTTTTATTGTGTCCGGATCGGGCTAAAATTACCGATTTGTCACGAAAAATGAAGGATTATGCAAATCAGGTTGATTCGGTTGCCGGAACTCTTTGGCGACAAGTTCACTGTTTCCCAGGGGAGTACAATTTATAAGGTCACAAAGATCAAGGTCAATAAGAAGAAAATGAAGATCCAGATCACCGGACTGGAGAACGCTGACAAGACTGTCGTCAAGGCTGTTAAGAAGGCCACCAAGGGCGACAAGGGTATACCAATCAAATGTAATCCCTATTATGTGAAGGACAGCGTTAAGAACGTGACCGTTAAGGCAAAGAAGGACGGCAGTATCAAGTCCGTAAAGGTAAAGATCAACGATAAGGATTACAAGGCAAAGAAGGACGAGTGGGAGTATAAAGCAGATATAAAGTCGATCTTATTTAAGGGCAGCAACCTGGCTGGAAGCTGGACTTATACTGAAGGATGATCTTGGTAGAGATCAGGAGTTTATCAGTATTTTCGTTGTGCCCACAGCATTATAGTTTTTGAAAGCCACCCCGGACATTTCTCTTATGAGATTTATCCGGGGTGTTTTCTATAGTGTCAAGCTGAAAGCACCGGTGTGCTAAGGCGAGGACAGGGGTGGAGGCTGGAAGGACTTGCCAAAACAGCGGTCTTTGCGTTATGGCTAGTAAAATGGTATAGTATAGGGGTAGACAGATCAGTTTAGCGAAGATTAGACAGAAAAATTTCCCCGAAGGCTTTTTTCCTTCGGGGATTTGTGCTATAATGTCGTGTGGTTTATCCTGTCATTGTTGTCGAATGCGATAAAAAGGGGCTTTTTTTACAGGAATGATAGAGCTTACGAAGCTGGATGAGACGAAGATCCTTGTGAACGAAGATCACATTGAGATCGTGGAGGAAACTCCCGATACGGTCATCACGTTTGAGAATGGGAAAAAGCTCATTGTTAAAGAGAGCAGGATGGACATAAGAAACCTTGCTTTGGCTTTCCGAAAAGGGGTTTAGGCGGAGAGGATTTAGTTTGTTATGGATATTGCTTCCATAGTAGGATTAGTAATGTGTTTCGGATTGATGTTCTACGGCATCACCGGTTCCAACGGAATGTCGGCCATCTGGTCGTTCCTTGACCGTGACTCTGCGGTTATCACATTCGGTGGAGCCTTCTTTGCCATATTCGCAAGCCGTTCCGTTGCAGACTTTTTAACGGGCCTTAAGTCCGCGTCGCAGATATTCAAGACATATACCGTAAAGCCGGGTGATATCATCACCCAGATCATCAACCTTTCCAATATCGCAAGAAAGGAAGGGCTTCTTTCATTGGAAGAAGCTGCGGGAAATATAGAAGATCCGTTTTTGAAGAAGGGCATCATGCTGGTGGTTGACGGAACCGATCCGGAACTGGTACGTGCCATCATGGAAACGGAAATGGATGCAGTGGAAGGAAGACATAAGGCAAACGCCGCATTCTGGGAAGATGTTGGATCCATGGGACCTGCGTGGGGAATGATAGGAACGCTGATCGGACTTATCAACATGCTTAAGAACCTGTCAGACCCGTCATCCATTGGACCTTCCATGGCGGTGGCGCTGGTTACCACGTATTACGGTTCGCTGCTGGCGAACTGGCTGTGTACTCCTATTGCCACGAAATTAAAAGGAAAGAACGGGGAGGAAATGGCTGTTAAAGGGATACAGGTTGAGGGACTGTTATCCATACAGGCAGGAGAAAACCCCCGTGTCATAGAAGAGAAACTGAAGTCATATCTGTCACCTAAGGATTCTGCCGCACTTAGTGAAGGTGGCGGCGACGCCGGCGGAGGTGGCGAATGATAGGGGAGAATAAATGGCAAAAAAGAAAGCAGTAGAAGATGTTAAGCCGGGCGCACCAGCCTGGACCGCGACCTTCTCAGACCTGATGAACCTGCTGCTTTGCTTCTTCGTTCTTCTTTTCTCCATGTCCAGCGTGGATGCAGCAAAGTATGAGGAAGTGGCCAAATCCTTTGCGGAGACCTTCAGCGTTTTTCAGGGAGGCGGCAATGCCGTCGGGGACGGTGTCATGGTTTCAAACGGCGTCAGCCAGTTGAATGAGCTGAGCCAGTATTTCAATTCCATGGGTGTCAGTGCCTCCGGCAAGCAGGATAATGAAGTAGATAATAACTCCGAGACCCAGGAGGAGTTTAAATCTGACGGCGGAAAGGAAGGAGAGCAGGAATCGGAAGATTCTTACTCTTCAACCGGTGCAAAGGAGAGCAAAGAGGTTCAGGAAGCCAAGGAAGAGCTTACTGAAGCCCAGCTCAGGGCGTCAGAGGAACTGGCGGAGAAGATAGAGGAGGCCATAGCAGAGAGCAGCCTTGGCCGGGAAATAGACATTGACTATACCAGCCAGTATGTTCTCCTTACCATGAACGGCTCGTTGTTATTTGACTCGGGAAGTGCTACAATAAAAGAGGACGCCTATCCGGTGTTAAATAAGTTAGGCCAGATACTTGAGAGATACGCCAACGATACCATAGAAATAGAGGGACACACGGACAATGTGCCCATCTCCGGAAGAGGAATGTTCGCAAGTAATGATGAGCTATCCGGAGCCAGAGCCTTAAGTGTATTCCATTATCTTTTAGATACTACTTACCTGAATCCTTCCAATATCAAGCACAGCGGAAGAGGTGAATATGTTCCGATAGCGGACAATTCCACTCCCGAAGGAAGGGCAAAAAACAGAAGAGTAGAAATAAAGATCTATAACGAATTGGCAGATGCATCCTGATAAAAGGAGCTTGAAATGAAGAAGAACCTGTTAGCCATAATTATACTTGCTCTTCTGGTAGTAAATACCGTTATGACGGGCATAATGATGTTCACCATAATCCCTACAAACCAGAAGGTTCTGGCCCTTGTGGGCGATATAGGCGGAGCTATTAATCTTGATCTCGGCATTGCTTCAAGCGGGGATATCGCAAGCGCTGCAAACAATGTATCCATAGCGGATATTTCCCCTTATGATATAGCGGATCAGCTTACCATTCCTTTGAAGGTGGATCCGGAAGCCGAGGATAATACTGCTCACTACGCTGTTGTGGGTGTGACTCTGTCACTTAATACCAAGGACAGCGATTATGCTACCTACGGTGCCAACATGGACGCCCAGGTGGGACTTATCAAGGATGAGATTAACAAGGTCATCGGTTCTTATACCTTAAATGAGATAAATACCATGGGTACAGAAGCCATACAGCAGAGAATACTGGAGGGACTTCAGGAGATGTATAATTCAAAGTTCATCACCGGCGTGTCCTTCTCCAGCTGGCTGATTTCTTAAAAGGGAGGAAGACCTATGGCAGATGTACTGTCACAGGATGAAATAGACGCCCTGCTGGCGGGTCTCAGTTCCGGTGAAATTGACGCAGACGATATGAAGGAGGCCAATGAACGGCCTGTCAAAGACTATGACTTCAAACGTCCTGCGAAATTCTCAAAAGAGCACTTAAGGACTCTTGAGATAATATTCGAGCACTACGGAAGACTTTTATCCACAAACCTTCCGGTGTATCTGAGGAAAAATGTCCAGGTTACGGTGGTGAATTCCGAAGCACTTACGTTCTCGGAATTTTCGAATTCTCTTCCGAACCCGGTTATCCTCGGGATCATCAATTTCCTGCCCTTGAGCGGTAATGTGATGATCGAGCTTGCAAGCAACCTGGGTTTTGCTATAATAGACAGAATGTTGGGAGGTCAGGGAGAACCTCTGGAAAAGAGCAGAGAATACTCCGATATTGAGCTTTCCATTCTGGAAAAGATAATGGTAGTCTGTGTCCGGCTCTTAAGAGAGCCCTGGAGAAACGTGGTGGAGCTTTCACCTGTACTTGAGAGGGTGGAGACAAATCCCCAGTTCGCCCAGATCATAGCTCCTACCGAAATGATCTCCATCGTTACCCTGAACGTAAAGATCGGAGACGTTGAGGGCCTCATGAATGTGTGTCTGCCTTTCATCACCTTAGAGGCCATCATGGACAAGCTGAATACCAAGTTCTGGTTCTCCACCATGCAGAACGGCAATGATGAAGATTACCACGAACATCTGGAAGACCTTATAAATCACGTTTCCATGCCGGTGAAGGCCGTGCTGGGACGCTCTGTCATCTCGGTGCAGGATTTTGTGAATCTGCAGCCCGGCGATATCATAAGGCTGGACAGCAAGGTGGCAGAAGAATTAAATGTTTATGTGGGAAATATACGGAAATTTACCGCACTTCCCGGAGCCATAAAGAATGATTATGCAGTCAGGGTTACATCAATCATCAGAGAGGAGGAATAATTAGATGGACGGAATGCTGTCTCAGGATGAGATAAATTCGCTCCTTAGCGGCATGGCCGCTGATGACGGCGATGCAGCTCCCGCTGATGCCTCCGCTGATGCCTCTGCTTCCGGTAGTTCCGGAGGCGGGGAGGAATTATTAACAGATATCGAAAGAGATGCGGTCGGAGAGGTTGCTAATATAAGCATGGGAACCTCGGCGACCACGCTCTATTCCCTTGTAAACCGCAAGGTCAATATAACGACACCCACCGTTGAAGTATGTACATGGGATACTCTGGTCCACGATTATGAGAAGCCCTGCGTATTCGTACAGATTCATTACAAAGTGGGACTTGACGGTTCCAACATCCTGGTATTGAAGGAAAAAGACGTTAAGGTCATCACCGATCTGATGATGGGAGGTGACGGAACCAATACCGAGGGTGAACTTGGAGAGCTTCATCTGTCGGCCATTTCAGAGGCCATGAACCAGATGATGGGATCAGCTGCCACATCACTTTCCTCCATGTTGGGGAAAATGATTGACATAAGCCCGCCGGAGGCTTCCCTGGTTGATCTGGGGGAATTCGGAGCACCGGGAGACATAGCAGCCTTCCTGGAAGGGGACTTCGTAAAGATATCCTTTGATCTCCAGATAGGCGACGACCTGGTGGATAGCTCGATAATGCAGCTCTACCCCATACCCTTCGCTAAGGAGTTGTACAACTACTTCATCGGGGAAGGGGCAGACGGCGGAGCGGAAGAAGCTCCTGCACCTGCACCTGCTCCAGCAATGGACAGCGCACCACAGCCGGCACCGCAGCAGCCAGCGGCACCGCCTCCGATGCAGCAGGGAATGGACATGGGCCAGATGGGAATGAATCCTCAGATGGGTATGAATCCCCAAATGGGCATGAATCCTCAAATGGGCATGGCGCCACAGATGGGTATGGCCCCGCAGATGGGCATGGCCCCTCAGATGGGAATGGGCATGGGAATGCCCATGATGCAGCCGGTACAGCCCGTAAATGTCCAGCAGGCTACTTTCCAGAATTTCTCCGGAGATATAAATCCTCTCCAGAGTCAGGAAAATATCGAGCTTATCAAGGATGTTCCTCTCGAAGTTACTGTAGAGCTCGGGCGGACGCATAAATCCATAAATGAAATCCTTGATTTTGCACCGGGAACTATTATATAATTAGATAAGATAGCCGGTGAACCCATCGATGTCCTGGTAAACGGAAAATATGTGGCCAAGGGCGAGGTAGTAGTGATCGAGGAGAGCTTTGGTGTAAGGGTTACCGAGATCATAAAATAAAAATGATGTAATGTAGCTCAAAATATAGTATAATTGCCAGTAAGTAAGAAAGAATAATTACAGGGAGAAAAAAATTATGGCTAAAAACATTCTGATTTGTGATGATGCAGCATTCATGAGAATGATGATCAAAGACATTCTCACCAAGAATGGCTACAATGTTGCAGGTGAGGCAGAGAACGGAGCCAAGGCTGTTGAGAAATATGCCGAGGTTAAACCGGATCTGGTGCTGATGGATATCACGATGCCGGAAATGGACGGGATCCAGGCGCTTAAAAAGATAAAGTCTTCAGATCCCGCAGCCATGGTTATAATGTGTTCCGCCATGGGTCAGCAGGCTATGGTTATTGAGGCCATCCAGGCCGGAGCGAAGGACTTCATAGTTAAGCCTTTCCAGGCTGAGCGTGTGCTGGAAGCCGTTAAGAAAGTAGTCGGATAATGGAGTTCTGCCTATTGACAGGTGTGGGCGGCATTGCTGAGTTGTTTTCGGCTCTTCTCATATTTGCTTTTGTGCTCCTGGTGACGTATCTTACCACCAGGTTTGTCGGTACGTATGAGAAACAGAAGATGACCGGCCGCAATCTGACAGTGGTGGAATCAGTCAGATTATCCGGGGGGAAGAGTATAGACCTTGTTAAAGCGGGGGATAAGTATATTCTACTGGGGGAGTCGAAGGATTCTGTCAGTTTCCTGTGTGAGCTTGATGAGGAATCTATTACCATACCACCGGAAACGGAGAGCGGAACAGTGATACAAAAGCCGGATTTCAGGAAATTTCTTGAAAAGGCCGGAGAGATAATTCATCGGAATGACGGGAAATGAATATGAATGCTGGAAGGCTTTTTAAGGAAATACGGGTGCTCTTTCGTGCAGCCGTTTTTCTTTTATACGTTATAACCATACTGTGTATTCCTGTTTATGCGGGGGAAAACACGACCAATAATACCGGTGCATCCACGGGAAGGACCGTTACGGTGGAGGGTGAGAGAAGCCCGAACTATAACGATCTGGGCCTTACGGATAACAGGTATAACTCAAGTACGGTCATCCGGGAACCGGGAACCTCCGAAACCGCACAGGATATAAGGGAAATCAATGTCGGAAACAACTTAAATATCACATATACGGATGAGAGAGGGAATCTCTCGGGAGCCTTGAGGATACTTATAACCCTCACCATGATCTCCCTGGCGCCCTTCCTGCTTGTTATGATGACCTCCTTTACCAGGATCATCATAGTCATGCACTTTACAAGGACTGCCATAGGTACCCAGACTGCTCCTCCCAACCAGGTGCTGATGGGACTGACTCTTTTCCTTACATTCTTCATCATGCAGCCTGCTATAAATGAGATAAATACCCAGGCCATACAGCCTTTTGAAGCAGGGCAGATCACTCAGGCGGAGTTTAAGGACAGGGCTATGGAACCCCTGCGCCAGTTCATGTACGGTCAGACACAGAAAAGGGATGTACAGCTTTTCCTTGACATAGCTAAGCTGGATGCGGTTGAGGAACTTGACGATATCCCCAATTACATCCTGATCCCGGCTTTCGTGATCTCGGAACTGAGGACTGCTTTTATCATAGGTTTCCTGATCTATATACCCTTCATCATCATTGATATGGTGGTGGCCTCCACCCTTATGAGTATGGGTATGATGATGCTGCCGCCTACCACCATCGCCATGCCCTTTAAGATACTTTTATTCGTGCTGGCGGACGGCTGGAATCTGGTGATCGGGTCACTGGTCAAGACATTTTATTAGAACTGCATTGAATACGTCGTAAAAAGGAGGACCGGTAATGACAATAAATATGGTTTCGGACATTATCAGAAGTACACTGTATGTGGTCATCACCACCGCAGCGCCGCTGTTACTTATATCACTGTCGGTGGGACTTACCGTGTCTATTTTCCAGACAGTTACATCCATACAGGAGCAGACCCTTACCTTTGTCCCTAAGGTTATCGCCATATTTACAGGGATCATGGTAATAGGTCCCTGGATGATGAACAATATTGTGACCTTTACACAGAGGCTTTGGGAGGATTTTTCCGTATACATTAAGTGACAGACAGTAATTTATGTTTAGCTATAATTTTTCGATAAAAGATCTGGAGTATTTTCTGCTGTTGCTTACCCGTATAGGCTGCTTCGTTGGAACGGCGCCGTTTTTCAGTATGAATAACGTGCCGCAAAGGGTGAAGGTGGGATTTTCGATCCTCCTGGCATCTTTAGCATACATTGCCATAGTGCCCCATGCGGAGCCGGAATACTACACGGTTCTGGGATATTTTTTCCTGGTGCTGAAAGAGGCTTTATGCGGAGTGTGCATCGGCTTTGTGGCGAACCTGTCCATGTACGTACTGCAGTTTGCGGGTTCGAACATTGACAGGGATATAGGACTTGCCATGGTCAGCATCTTTGATCCCATGACAAGACAGCAGACCGGTTTTTCAGGATCCCTGTATCAGTACGCATTTATGCTGATAATGATGATCACAAACCTGCATCACTATATCCTGAAGGCGTTTTTTGAGGGTATTACCCTGATACCGATAGGAAGCGTGCAGCTGCCGAGTGAGAATCTGATAAAGGTAATGACCGGATACATAATGGATGCCTTTATCATTGCATTCAGGATATATCTGCCGATCTACGCCACCATGCTGCTCCTTAATTCCGTGCTGGGAATACTGGCAAAGGTGGCGCCCCAGATGAATATGTTTTCAGTGGGTGTGCAGCTAAAGATAATCGTGGGCTTTACTGCTCTGATCATGACCACATCTCTTATACCGGTTATGAGCGGCATGATCTCCGCGGAGATGAAGAAAATGATAACCAACGTGATAGAGGTGATTAGTACCGGATGAACGATGAGCTCCTGAGGATCAAACTTAACCTCCAGTTCTTCGGAGACGGAGAGGGAGGGGAAAAGACCGAGGAACCTACCCATAAAAAGCTGACAGATGCCAGAAAAGAGGGTCAGGTTGCCAAAAGCCAGGAGCTGAATCACGCCATCAGCCTGGTAATGGTCTTTCTGCTCTTAAGGATCATCGGTTTTTACATGGGAACCAGGTTTATGGAAATGTTTACCTGGGTGTATGAGGGCATACCTTCCCAGATAGTCCAGACCGGGGGAAACTTAAGCGTCAGGGATTTTTGCAATTATATCAACAGATGCGCACTGCAGCTTCTGCTCATATTGCTGCCGGTGCTGCTTACGGGTTTTACTGTATCCGTTATAGTCAATCTGCTGCAGGTCAAGTGGGCACCCACCGCAAAGCCTCTTGCACCGAAATTCAATAAGCTCTCCCCCTTAAGCGGGGTTAAAAGGCTTTTTTCCATGGAGAAGCTCTTTGAGCTGTTGAAATCCGTGGTAAAGATATTTGTTATAGGTTATATGGCCTATATCACCCTCCGGGACAAGGTGGGAATGATACTGCTCCTTGAAAATATCTCCTTAAAGGAGGGAGTGGGTCTGGTTCTGGAGACAGTGCTGGACATGGGGTTCAGGATAGCCATCCTTTACATCGTTGTGGGCGTTGCGGACTATGCTTACCGTAAGTGGAAGTTCCACAAGGACATGATGATGACCAAGCAGGAAGTAAAGGATGAATACAAGAATTCCGAAGGAGATCCCCAGATCAAGGGCAAGATCCGTCAGAAGATGAGGGAAGTGAGCCAGAGGCGTATGATGCAGGCCATTCCCCAGGCGGATGTGGTAATCACAAACCCTACGCATTTTGCGGTAGCACTGAAATATGACCTGGAGATTGCCACGGCGCCCATAGTTGTGGCGAAGGGCGCAGATCTTCTGGCTCAGAAGATAAAGGATATCGCCCGGGAAAATGAGGTGGAGATCGTTGAAAACAAGCCCCTTGCCCGTATGATATATCATAACGTGGAGCTGGGAAGCATGATCCCGCCGGAGCTCTATCAGGCAGTAGCGGAAGTCCTCGCTTTCGTGTATAATGTAAAAGAGCAGAAAGGCAGATAAATTTTAGTTAGGGGTAATCCTCATGCCTGCAAAAGGTGAAAGCAAGGGCAAAGTTTTTAATGTTTTTGATCTCGTGGTCGCACTGTATCTCCTGTCGGCCTTTGTTTTTATGATCATAACTCTGCCCGCTACTTTGCTGGATATATGCCTGGCCTTTAACATGGCCATAGCATTTGCGATTTTGTTCAATACGCTGTTTGTAAAAGAAGTACTGGATATGTCTTTTTATCCCACCATACTTCTTTTCACAACCATATTCCGTATATCGCTGAACGTGTCCTCCACAAAGCTGATCCTTACAACCGGGGATCCGGGAAACGTGGTAAAGACCTTCGGACAGTTCGTGGGAGGAAACGACCTGATAGTCGGAACCATAGTTTATATCATCCTTCTTATCGTACAGCTGGTGGTAATAAACAAGGGTTCTGAAAGAGTTTCGGAAGTAACAGCCAGATTTACGCTGGACGCCATGCCCGGTAAACAGATGGCCATAGATGCGGACTTAAATACCGGAGCCATTACCGACGCGGAGGCCAAGGCACGACGGGACAAGATACAGGAAGAATCTTCATTCTTCGGTTCCATGGACGGTGCCGTGAAATACGTTAAGGGAGATACCAACGCCGGACTTATCATCACCGGAGTAAACCTGGTGGGCGGTATCGCCATGGCAATGCTGAGGCGAGGCATGACCTTCGGGGAAGCGCTTAACACCTATACCGTGCTTACCATAGGTGACGGTCTTGTGGGAGCGATCCCTTCACTGCTGATCTCGCTTTCAACAGGTATCCTGGTTACCAAGGGTGCCAAGGAAGCGGATTTCGGACCTGTACTGGTGCGGCAGATCCTCTCAACGCCCAAGGTTATGTACATGGCAGGCGCCATCATCGCATTCCTTGGAGTTGCAACGCCCCTGAATCCGGTGATATTCGTTACCATGGGAGCAATCTTCATAGTTGGCGGCAGGATGATGCAGAACCAGCTTGAGGTACAGACCGTGGAGGCCAAGGCAGAGCAGCCTGAGGAGATAAGCGCCGAAGAGATCAGAAAGCCGGAAAATGTTATTTCCTTACTGAACGTTGACCCCATAGAGCTGGAATTCGGTTATGGTATCATTCCGTTAGCGGATGTGAATCAGGGCGGAGACCTGCTTGACAGGGTAGTAATGATAAGAAGGCAGATAGCCCTTGAAATGGGTACCGTGGTTCCCATCATCCGTCTCCGTGATAATATACAGCTGAACCCCAATCAGTATATAATCAAGATAAAGGGAGTTCAGGTTGCGGAAGGTGAGATACTGTTTGATCACTACATGGCAATGAACCCGGGATATGTGGAGGAGGAAATTACGGGAATCAAGACATTTGAGCCTTCCTTCCACCTGCCGGCACTCTGGATAACGGAAAGCCAGAGGGAGAGAGCGGAATCCGCAGGATATACGGTTGTTGATCCGCCTTCCATCATAGCCACCCATTTGACGGAAGTAATAAGGCAGCATATCAGTGAGCTCCTTACCCGTCAGGATACACAGAACCTTATCAATAACCTTAAGGAATCCAATCCCGAGGTTGTTGACGAGCTTACGCCGAAGATCCTTGGTATCGGTGAGATACAGAAGGTTCTTCAGAATCTCCTTAAGGAGGGCATCAGCATAAGGGATCTGCTTACCATCTTTGAATCCTTAGCAGATAACGGTGCCACCACAAGGGATACGGATATTCTCACGGAATACTGCCGTCAGGCCTTAAAGAGGGCTATCAGTGCCAGGTATTTCCAGATGGGAGAGAGCACCAGCGTTGTGACTCTTGACCCGAAGATAGAGCAGGAGATCATGAGCTCCGTAAAACAGACAGAAACGGGCTCTTATATAACCCTTTCTCCTGACAGAACAAAGGCCATTATGGCAGCCGCGGAGGAGGAGACGAAGAAGCTGGAGGATATGGGAAGGAACCCAATAGTCCTTACTTCGCCTATAGTGAGGATATATTTCAAAAAACTTTCGGAAGATTATATAAAGGATCTCATTGTTCTGTCGTATAATGAGATTGAGAGCAATGTGGAACTGCAGTCGGTTGGGATAATAACAGCATAGGCCAGCGTTAAACATAGACATGATAATCAAGAAATTTGTTGCAAAAACTGAAGAGGAAGCTACAAAGGCCGCCAAGTCCGAGATGGGTGAAGGCGTTGTGATAATGAACGTGCGTACCGTCAAGCCCGGAGGCTTTTTCGGTTTCTTTAAGAGTGCCCAGGTGGAAGTGACTGCCGCCATAGAGGAAGTAAGTGACAAGCCTGTTTCCGGAGTGAAGCCGGCAAACCTTCCTTCCTACAGAAACGGGGATAAGAAACAGCACACCATGTCCTTGGATAAGGGCAGTAAGGCGCCGGAGGAGACAGAAAAGAAGGATGATGTGATATCCGATCTGGATCTGTCAATTGTCCGGGATGCGGCAAGAAAGATAGACGAGGGCGAGAACAGCGAACCCAAAAAGGACTCCAGCAAAGCCATTTCCGATAAGCTTGACAGCATCCATTCCCTTATAGAAAAGCAGATCAAGGGAGAGCAGGGAGAGGCTTCCGAGGGAGATGAGGAAGGTAAGGAAAAGGCCGGGGAAGATGATGAAATAAGCCGTTTCCTTGCACTTATATCAGAGACCTTAAAGGATAACGAAGTAGAAGAAAAGTATGTGAACAGCATTGTGGAAGAGGCGAGACAGCTCCGGAAACCCGGGGTATCCATTGACTATATGCTGTCAGGCATTTACCAGAGGCTGATCCTTAAATTCGGGGAGGCAGCTACAATAGAGAAAAACGCCAATGAGCCGGAGGCAGTGTTCTTCTTAGGCCCCACAGGGGTAGGAAAGACCACTACCATCGCAAAGATAGCGTCAAGGCTTGTGGTACAGGATAAAAAGAGGATAGCTCTTGTAACCACCGATACCTACAGGGTTAAGGCTGCGGAGCAGCTCAGGACCTATGCGGACATATTGAATGTACCCTTCAGGATAGTGTATGTGGAAGAGGACATGAAGAGCGCCCTTAACGAATTCAGGAATTTTGACTTCGTACTTGTAGATACTGCGGGACATTCCCCCAAGAATGACGAGCAGATCGGGAACCAGAAGCAGTTCATAGATCTCACCAAAGAGGTCATGAAGATCAATGTATATCTGGTGCTTTCGGTAACTACGAAGTACAGGGACTTAAAGAATATCGCGGATACCTATTCCAGGTTCACGGATTACAGGCTTATCTTCACAAAGCTTGACGAGACCACTACTCTCGGAAACATGCTGAACCTGAAACTCCATACGAAGGCAGATGTGTCTTACGTCACCAACGGGCAGGACGTGCCTGATGATATGGAAGTATTTGATGCACAGAAGACAGTAAGGGTATTACTTGGAGGAAAGGCTTCGGATTAAGGAAGATGCGGAGCTGAAGCAATTAAAGAAGGGATTCTTAAAATAAGTGGATCAGGCCGATAAATTAAGAAATATAATAAAAGCCAGTCAGGTGGCGTCACCGAATAACGCCAGGGTCATTACCGTTACCAGCGGTAAGGGCGGCGTGGGGAAATCCAACGTAGCCATTAATCTCGCGGTACAGTTCAGGACTGCGGGAAAGAGGGTGCTGATCTTTGACGCGGACTTTGGGCTTGCAAATATTGAGGTCATGTTCGGAGCCATTCCGAAGCACAGTCTTGCGGACCTTATCTATCAGGGGGCTTCCATCAGGGACGTCATCACCTGGGGTCCTATGGGAATAGGCTTTATTTCCGGCGGTTCCGGAATTGCCGGCATGGGAAATTTAAGCAGGGATCATCTGGATTATCTTATCCGGAATCTCTCGGAACTTGATACCATGGCAGATGTGATAATAATCGACACGGCAGCGGGCATATCCGAAGCGGTGCTGGAATTCCTTGTGGCCAGCAGGGAGATCATCCTTGTGACCACCCCGGAACCCACCTCCATTACGGATTCCTATTCCCTCTTAAAGGCCCTGAACCTTCACGCCAAATTCAATAAGGATGAGACGAAGGTGAAGGTCATCACCAATAAGGTGGAGACCACTGAAGAGGGAAAACAGCTTTATTCCAAGCTGAGCGCTGTGGTGAACAGATACCTTAAGCTGAATATGGAGTTCCTTGGGGTTATCCCCTATGACAATTCCCTTGTAAAGGCTGTTATGCAGCAGAGCCCGGTTCTGATCTCGAACCCTCAGGCCAAGGCGGCAAAGGCTTTTCAGGACGTGGCCAACACACTCATGGACATCCCCCATACGGAGACAATTTACCGCAGGGGCATGAGCGGGTTCTTTGCAAATATTATTTCGGGGAGGAATTTTGTATAGATGTTAAACGAATATATTGTTCCCGGTGACAGAATAGAGTTGACATCCACCAGGGTTACGGACAGGGACCTGGAAGATTCCGACGGAAAAGGCGGAAGAGGCAAGGTCTTCCATTCAAAAATATATGATATCCGCTCTGAAGAGATAATCGAGATAGAGATGCCCATTGAGAGGGGGAAGCTGGTTCTCCTGCCTGTAGGAGGGGAATTCGATCTCTGCTTTTATTCTTCATCGGGGCTTTACCAGTGTTATTCCGTGGTCAGGGACAGATATAAGACAAATAATATGTACATTCTTGTCATGGAACTCACCAGCGGTTTGAGAAAGTTCCAGCGGAGAGAGTACTACCGTTTCAATTGCGTCTTGGACATGAAGTGCAGGAAGTTAAGCGATGAGGAAAAGGAGACCTATGTATCCAGGGCGGTGGAATTCATGGATACGGACCTTACACTGGAGGATGGCCTCATTGTGGATATAAGCGGCGGCGGAGCCAGGTTTGTGTCCGATTACGAATACGATCCCAATGAAAAGATAATTTTCAAATTTTCATTGAATATAGATGAGAGACCCCAGCAGTTTTCCATCGTGGGAAGGGTGGTAAAATCAAACCCGAAAGAGGGGTCTCCCGGAAAATTTGAGAACCGTATCAAATTTCTGAGCATAGACAGCCGGGAAAGGGAGAACATTATCCGTTATATCTTTGAAGAGGAGCGGAAGATCAGAAGAAAGACCAGCGACGGCAGATAAGGAGAAGGCTCTAATGGCTGACGATGTAAAGAAAATATTAGTTGTAGATGACTCTGCACTCATGAGAAGGATTGCCGGTGATATAATAGACGGTGACAGCAGATATCGCGTGGAAGATAAGGCGAAAGACGGCGTTGAAGCTCTTGAGCTTCTGAAGAAAAAACAGTACGACGCCGTTGTGCTGGATGTGAACATGCCCCGCATGAGCGGGCTTGAGCTTTTAAGAGAACTGCAGAAGCAGAAGATAAGCGCCCGGGTACTTATGTTTTCTTCTACTACAGGGGAGGGAACAAAGGAGACCATCGAAGCTCTCGAGCTTGGCGCCGTGGACTTTATTCAGAAACCTTCCGGTCTGGCTGCCCTGAAGGATCAACATTTTAAGGACCGCTTCTTAAAGTTTCTCGCAGTTGTCGCAAAGGCCAGTCTCGTTGGCGGAGTAGGTACTGTTTCAGCACCGGAAAGGCCCAGGCCATCAGCATTTGCTCCGGCAGACAAGCCGACGGCTCCGGGAGGATTTACCCATGTTGCTCCCAAAATGCCGGGTGACATTACGCTGAGGGCGGCAGTGCCTGCGGTTGCAGGTGAGAAGTGCATTGCCATTGCATGTTCCACCGGGGGACCGAAGGCTCTGCAGAAGGTTATACCTTATATTCCGGAAAAGATAGATGCTCCCATTCTTCTTGTCCAGCATATGCCGGCGGGATTCACAAAATCCCTGGCGGAAAGGCTGGATGCCCTTTCAAAGGTAAAGGTAAAGGAGGCAGAAGATGGGGACCGTCTTGAAAAGGGGACCGTATATATTGCCCGTGGAGGAAAGCATATGAAAGTGGGCAAGAGCGGAAACCAGATGAGGATCTATTACTCTGATGAGCCTGCAAGAGAAGGCGTAAAGCCTGCGGCGAATTATATGTATGAATCCCTTATCGATTCCCCTTATGCAGAGATCTGCTGTGCAGTACTTACCGGTATGGGTGCGGACGGCACCGCCGGGATAGAGAACCTTGTGAAACAGAAAAAAATATATGTGGTCGCACAGGATGAACCTACCAGCGCAGTTTACGGCATGCCCAGAGCCATTGCTCTGACGGGTCTCGTAAGTGAGATAGTTCCGCTGGAGAAGGTAGCCGATTCGATCACAAGACACGTGGGGGTAAGGTAATATGGATGTAGGCCAGTATTTAGGTATTTTCCTGGATGAATCCCAGGAACACATTCAGGCGCTTAATGACAACCTTCTGACTCTGGAGCAGGATCCGGAAAACGAGGATTCCATTAACGAGATATTCCGTGCAGCTCATTCCTTAAAGGGAATGGCTGGAACCATGGGATACAAACGTCTGCAGAGGCTGACGCATGATACTGAGGATGTTTTCTCGGCTATCCGCGGCGGCTCGATGAAAGTCACATCAAGCCTTATTGATATCCTTTTCCAGGCATTGGATGCAATCCAGGGATATGTGGATACCATAAGGGATACTTCCGACGAGGGAGAGAATGACAACGAGTCCGTTATCGCAGAATTGGGTAAATTCTTAAACGGCGGCGGAGAAGAAGGCGGTGGAGCAGAAGATAGCGAAGGAGCAGCGGAAGGCGCTTCCGAAAAAGCAGCTGCACCCGTGTCTTCAAACAGCGAAAAGGCGCTTTACAAGAAGATAGTTCTGGAAGAAGCACAGAAGGATGTGATGAAGGATGCTGTTGTAGCCGAGAAAAAAGTCTACGGCTTTACGGTATACATCGCAGAGAGCTGCATGCTGAAAGCAGCCAGAGCCTTCCTTGTATTCAAGGCTGTTGAGGAAATGGGAGAGATCATAGTAAGCAATCCTTCCTCACAGGACATAGAGGATGAGAAATTTGATCTGTCCTTCAGTATTTTCGTTGTAACTTCAGAACCCATGGATAAGGTTGTGGCAGCGATCAAGTCAGTATCCGAGATCGAAGAAGTTGCCGGTGAAGAATATGATGAGACCATGATCGACAGCAACGGCACGGAAGCAGATGCCGGGGAGGCGGAAGCAGCCGGCGAAGCCGAGAGTGCAGCAGCTCCCGAGGCAGAGAGTGCAGAAGTTACAGTTGCTCCTGCAGCAGAGCCCAAGGCTGAGAGACGTGCAGCATCTTCATCATCATCTTCAAAGAAGGCAGCTCCTGCAAAGAAGCCCGTTGCCAGCCAGACTATCAGGGTTGATATCGATAAGCTGGACGTTCTGATGAACCTGGTATCAGAGCTTATCATCGCAAAGAACGCACTTGTTTCATCTGCAGCTCAGATGTCCGGCGGCTCAAATTCAGAGAGCCAGGCCATCACAGAAAATGTGGAATATCTGGAAAGCGTTACCACAAACCTGCATGAGTCAGTCATGAAGGTAAGAATGGTACCTATCGAGAGTGCTCTCCAGAGATTCCCGAGAATGATAAGGGATCTGGAAAAGAAACTGGGCAAGCGCATGCAGCTTACCATCACCGGTGAAGAGACAGAGCTTGACCGTACCGTGGTAGACCAGATCGGAGATCCTCTGATGCATCTCCTTCGTAACAGTGCAGACCACGGTCTTGAGACTCCTGAGGTAAGAAGCGGAAGAGGAAAGCCGGAAACAGGTTCCATCTTCTTAAATGCTTATCAGGAAGGCAACAACGTTATCATAGAGGTCGGTGACGACGGTAACGGAATAGACGTAGAAGCTGTAAGGCAGAAGATAATCGAGAGAAACTTCATGTCCGAAGAGCAGGCTATGCAGATGAACGATAAGGAAGTCATCGATGTCCTCTTTGATCCCGGTTTCTCAATGGCTAAGCAGGTTACCGATATTTCCGGAAGAGGCGTGGGCCTTGACGTTGTTAAGAGTAATATCGAGCAGTTGGGCGGTGACGTGGAAGTTAAGACCAAGCTTGGTGAAGGTTCAACCTTCATTGTAAGGCTTCCTCTGACACTTGCCATCATCCAGGCTCTCATGGTTCTTGTGGGTGGTGAAAAATATGCCATTGCCCTTGGGAATATACAGACTATCGAAGATATCCCCGTTTCAGAGATCAGGCTTGTTGAGAACAAGGAGGTTATACAGCTCAGAGGCTCTGTAATCCCCATCATCAGGCTTTCCGATATGCTTGACGCACCGGAAGTTGAAAGAGATACGGAAAACCTCATCGTAGTCGTAGTAAAGAAGGGAGACAGCCTTGCAGGTCTTGTGGTTGATGAACTTATGGGCCAGCAGGAAGTTGTTATCAAGTCCCTCGGAAAATATATCAATACCAGCAGGATCATAAGCGGCGCTACCATCCTCGGAGACGGCGAAGTAGCACTGATAATTGATTCCAATGCTTTATTCTAAAGGGGGATTAAAATGGCTGACGAATTAAGAATCATAGACAATGACATTACACAGTATATAGTTGTGGCCCTGGGGAATGAGCAGTACGGCATCGATATCAAATATATCGATAACATTGTAAGGATGCAGAGGATAACCAGGGTTCCGAAAAGCGCCGAGTATTTCAGGGGCGTTATAAACCTCCGCGGTGAAGTGGTTCCCGTAATGAGCCTCAGAGTAAAAATGGGGCTTCCTGAAGGCGAGATCACAGGAAAGAGCCGTATCATAATCCTGAAGGTCGATCAGAGCGGAAGCATAGGCGTTCTGGTAGACGAGGTTAAGAAGGTTTATAACCTGAGAGCCGATGACATTGAAGAGAATATATCCCATGACAGCAAGAGTGGGGTACAGTCCTTCATCAGCGGCGTAGGCAAGGTGGAAAACGGACTGGTATCACTTTTAGATCTTTCCACCATTATAGGCGAAGTAGATTAATTTAATGATGATCCAGGGAAACCGGTAATGCCGGTTTCCCTGTGTTTGTACGATAAGCCGCCGGACGGCCGTCGTGCATACACAGGCGGGCAGGTTGCGTTTTTCTTTTCCTGCCCGATTAAAAATATTAGCTGACGGAGGAATGATTTTGGGTGAATTCGATCTTAATCATGTAGATGATATTTATTTTGATGTCCTTAAGGAGATCGGGAATATCGGTGCAGGCAATGCCGCTTCGAGTCTT
>JAFSKT010000214.1 GCA_017448845.1 Lachnospiraceae bacterium | reverse complement strand
GCTCTTCCAAGCTGTCCGTTGGAGCCGGTAAGCAGTATTTTCTTCAATTTTTCCTCCCTTTATGAAGTGCCCTGACCTCTGTGTATTTTATCATCATTGCTTTCTTATTTCAAATTCCGGCCCTGCTCTGACCTGTTAAACCCAGGCGTTCCGAAAGGGCTTTTATGATCAAAAGGACATAGAACAGATATACCGTAAAGTATATCGGGAAATAATACTGGAAGTAGGAAGCGGGAGCCAGCACAAACACTATGATATAGTGGCAGATAAGCCCCGATGCGCCAAAGAAGAAAAAGGCATTCCGCTTAATGACTGACAGCAACCAGCCAAGGAGCAGAAGAACGCAGGGGATGTAGAGATTGTAAAAGGCCGCCTTCACTATGCTGAAGACAAGCTTTGCAAGGCCCTTTATCCCGCCGGAATCCGTACCCACCTTATAGGGAAGGGCTGCATAATTAAAGGCTCCGCAACGGGTCACAAAGAAGACTCCAGGATTATTCCTAAAGATATTCATGCAGCCTTCAGTGTATGCATTGTAATCCTCGGGAGTCACATCCGCCTTAACTCCCGTGTATCCCGGATAGTAAAGGATCAGCACGTCCTCGTAATTTATATCCTTTAAGTCCTCATTGATATTGTCGATGATCTGAAGATCCAGATATCTTCCTACCTTTTCCAGGTCTTCAGCATTCTTTTCCCTGTCAAGGCCGTTCCGCATCATATTGGTTATGGTATATGCGTAGAAGGGAGCCATCCTGTTATTGGCCTTGTCTCCCATGCGTCCCGGCAGCACCCCGTTCTGGGGGATGGAGATAATATACTGTATCAGGAAAAAGATAAGTATCAGTGCTGCAGCCTTCTTTACGTTCCGGAAGACGGGATATACGATAAGTAAAAGAATGGGGAAAAGTCCCGCAAGGTAGATGCCCTCTGTCCGCCACTGCGTCAATATGGCGGCAAGGACCATCATTCCGAAAAGCCACGGCTTATCAATCTCCTTCTTTTCCAACATGTCAAAGAAAAGCTTTACATACATGAAGGCATAGAGCAGGAAATATACCGGTATCCTGTGGGCCGAAGTGGTGTAGGCTAACACCGGGAAGAAAAGAAAGGGAACATAGGCAAAGACGCCCGCCTTAAAGCCGAAGCAGGATACAGAGCGTTTAACCGTGTAGGCGCATACGAATATCTGTATCAGCACCTTTACTATTATCGGTCCGAACCAGGCCGGTATCAGCATCAGACAGATCATATAGTACCAGGTTGTGAGATAGGAAAACCAGGTGTAGTCCGCGAGCTTCACCGCTTCTTCAAATATCAGTCTCTCGTCATTTGATAAAAAGCCCTGGGGCAGCTTAAACATAAGCACAAAAATAAGGGGGATAAAATATATCCCCGCATATTTCAGGATCTCAATCGTTTCCCTGCTGTGTTCCGTTATGATCTTCCAGAGGATTAAGAGCAGAAAAAGAAGAACAGCTTTGCAGCATACATAGTTTGCACTGTTACTGTCTTCCGTGAAATTGAATACCAGACGGTCGGTAAAAAAGGTTAAAGCCCAATGCGCTAACGCCGGAAAGATATATTTACGATTCATTCACCCAGCCCGTTTTCTATGGCGGTTATAAGGCCCTTTAAGGCTTCTTCCTCATCCTCGCCCTCACACATAAGCTCGATCTCATCCCCACTTTTAACGCAGGCTCCAAGCACACTCAGAACACTCTTGGCATTTGCAGTATTCTCCCTGAACCTGAATGTGATAAGAGACTTATACTCCATGGCCTCCTTACAAAGGATCCCGGCCGGGCGAAGATGAAGCCCTGTAGGGTTTTTGATTACTATTTTCTGACTGACCATTTCAATTCCTCCAGCCTTTAGGTCTGTGAAAAAAACAAGTGATTTTCAGCACAGTCCTTTATGAATTATACCATAAACAGCTGATTTTTACCAGTTACTTTATTCTGTCTCCGTGTCATTTCCCGTTTCTTCTTCAGACTCACCGTTTTCCGCGCCTTCTGCAGGCTCTTCCGTGGTTTCACCGCTCATCTGCAGGAGAACGTGAGCCACTGCTGTATCCTGCGTCACACCCTGAGGAAGGGCAAGTACCACTTCGCCCGCATAGGAGCCGGGTGTTACCGTGCCGTTTTCATTCAAGGGGATGCCGCTCAGATCAAGGGTTCCCGTGATACTGGCGCCGTTCAGTACATCCAGGTCTGACTGCAGTCCCCGGACTGTGACTGCCACAAGGCTTGTAGCCATGTCATTTCCGATGATCATTCCCTCAGGCAGGCCTGCAGGAGTCAGATTTGCATAAGGCACCTGAAGAACGGCTGCTGACGCCTCCACCACCTCTGCAGTAACACTGACTATGCCGTCACTCTTAGAGCTGTCCAAATAAACTCCGGAAGGCAGCAGCGAACTGATATTCACATCGGCTGCCGTATCTCCCACAGCTCCGGTGATATCCAGCTCTGTAGAAGGTATGGTTATGGAAGTAGTACTGCTTAAGGCCTTGCTGTCTCCCGTGACAAAAACAGTCGAAGGATCGATACTTACGGCACCGGTAGCAAGATATCCCGGTGCGGGAGTTCCGCTGAATCCTGCGTGGATCGGGATCTCCACCACCTTCCAGATCTCTGCGGAAGCATTCACCTGGTTGAGCGATATCTCAAGGGCTGTGGTGTCCACCGGATCCCCGTCCTCATCCAGAAGAAGGATTGGAACATCCGTATGTATCTCGCTGGTCATTCCGGACACATTTATCCTTACCTTAGCCTCGGCTATGGAGCTCACTATGGACTCGGGACCTGATACCCGTACCACGTTATTGGCAACGGAAGTACTTCCCACAGCATATCCCTCCGGAACACTTCCGGTAGTCTCCACTACTATCCTGAACTGTGCGTGAGCGAGATCCTCGATCAGCACATTGGCATATTCCTTAGCGGGATTTATGGCCTGTATCCTGTCGGAATACCTGCTGGATTTTACCGCTATGGGTACCCTGTTGCCATCAAGCTCCGTCATATCTACGGTAGCCTTGATGTTATCCCTGGAGAGCTCGGACAGTACCGACCTGTCTGCCTTTACAGTTACGGTAACGGTTCTGCTGGAATCCGCCAGCTCAAAAGCTTTTCCCTGGGCTTCCATCACATCGGCATTTTCCACCGTAACCGGAATGGAAGTAAAGGAAAGTGTCATAACGGGATTTTCTATGCTCACCACAAAGAGCCAGAGAAGGAAGGCCAATCCAAGCGAAACAATCTTCAACCCTAAATTTCCCGTAAGCTTTTTAATGAATGTGAGAATGGCGTCAATCATGTTCATCACCGCCTTTTCCCTTCCAGAAGAAAAGTCCCCGCTTTTCATCACCGGTCTTCCTTGTCTTATTCTGGAGTCTTACAAGATGGGATTTTAATTCCTGGGGCTCTAAGTTCCTGTAGAGCATACCCTCATAGGCTACCGAAACCCTTCCGGTCTCCTCTGAAACGATGATCGTCAGGGAATCTGTGGCCTCGGAAATACCTACTCCCGCCCTGTGTCTTGTGCCCAGTTCCTTGGAAAGCTCCATATTGTCGGAAAGGGGAAGATAACAGGTGGCAGAGGTGACTCTGTTGCCCCGTACAATGACAGCACCGTCATGAAGGGGCGTATTATGCTCGAAAATATTGATAAGAAGCTGGCTGGATAAAAGTGAATCCAGCTCAATTCCTGTTCTCTCATATTCGGAAAGGGAATCCTGCTGCTCAATGACTATAAGGGCTCCGGTCCTGACCCTGCCCATCTCGTAGCAGGCCCTTACCAGCTCGTTCACTGTCCTGTCGGAAAAACGTTCATCCACGCCGGATGTCATATTAAAGGACACGAAGTCCGTAAGGATGTTTTTCCTTCCGATGACATCAAGAGCCTTCCTCAGCTCCGGCTGGAAGATAACCACCAGCGCCATTATGGCAACATTAAGAGCATTCCGAACTATCCAGATTATCGTATTCATCTGGAAGATATAGGCCAGAATGATAAAGACCGCAATGATAACTATTCCCCTTAACAGTGACCAGGCTTTAGTATTTTTGACCCATACCATCAGCTCGTAGATCACAAACGAGATGATGATGATCTCAATAAAGTCTGTACCCACCATCATGGGGATAGAATCAAAGGATATGTATTTTTGAATGACTCCAACTATGGAATTTAATTCCGTCATCATTCAATCCTTCTATGTTTTCTTGTCCTGCTTTGCCGGAGACGGTTCCCTTTTCACCGTCCCGCTCTCTTTTTCCGTCCTGGTGCTCGCCGGAGTCCTTCTCACGGCTGCACTGTCTTTTTCAGACTTAGTGGCCGCCGGGCTCTTTCTCACAACCGCACTGTCTTTTTCGGTCCTGGTACTCGCCGGGCTCTTTCTCACGGGCGGACCTTCTTTTTCATCTCTGATAGCCGCCTGGCTCTTTCTCGCAACGGGAACTTCCCGCTCCTCTTCGTCTCCCGAGATCTTCTTCACCCTCTTCTCGGGAATTGAAACAGAGAGCTTCGGCACAGCCTTTACGTAATAATAGTACTCATCATCCTGGAATTGCAGGTACTCTGTTCTCGTATAGTCCACCGACAATATGAAGAACTGTATCAGCAATGCCAGCACCAGAGACAGGAGACATCCGAAGAAGAGCCCCGTTGTGGATATCTCCAGATCATAATGCAATATCCCCCAGAGCATGATCACCAGCTCCGTAATCGCTCCGAGGATCACAGCTATTGTCCAGCTGTATTTCACTGACAGCTTGTGTATAAGGTAAACGACAACACAGGACAATCCCAGGGCAATTACCATCACCCTCATGTTCCTGTTCCCCGCTATACCGTCTACTACCGATTTCAGCTCCTTTGACAGAGCTTCTATATCCATATCCTGCAGTACCGCGCTGTTGGACTTCACGAAATTAATGGAATAATAAACTATCACTCCGCAGGCAATGGGAATGGCGGAGAAAATAGTCCCGGTCAGTCCGAAGCACAGAGGCACTAAATAGGGAAAACCTAAAGTGCACAAAATAGGGGTTACCAGCACTGCGAAACCGTCTCTCGGCGCAAAATGGAAATAGAGCAGAAAGAGCAGTGTGAAAAGCAAAAGGATCACCCCTGCGCAAATGATAGAAAGCCTGTACAAATGGATGACGATAAAGATACCGGAAAAAAGCACTATGGCATTTACCGGCATTACGGCGTTCACAAGAGAAACTGCCAGCACTATCGTAGGACTGTCCAGTTTCTCCATATATCCTATATTACGGTTTATCACCGTGTATGCAGTTATGGCCAGAATGAACTTCAGCAGGGGAATGATAAAAATATCAAACCTTCCGTAAAATCCCTTCAGGCGCTCCCTGAATAAAAGCAGTTCCGTCATTTCGTCTTTTTATCATACATATTGCTGAGCCTTTTCAGAGCCTTCTGATAGGTCCTTGTGCTCTTCTTCGCCATGGTATAGCGGTAGGAATACACAAGAAAAGCGATCAGTACATACACTCCCAGCACTATGACATACTTTCGCAGCAACTCCTTTCCGAAAGAGATAAAATCCGTCCTGTAGAAATTCGACAGAAAGGATTCCATGCCGCAGAAAAGATACACGGCAGTCACCAGTACATAAGCCACGGTAATGTAAACAGCCGACAGGAGCATGTGGAAACCCACATAATCACTCCTGAAAAACTCGCATATGGGAATTGTCTTCTTTCCCTCATTCTCCTCAAAGGAGGCCATTCTGGTCATGAGGAAAAGACGTTCTTCATCCACCATTTTAAAATAACCTCAGTTTACCTGTTGCCCAGGAACCTCATCTTGTTTCCGCCGGGTTCAGGTTTCTTTACAGGCTTGGGTGCTTCAGGTTTCCTGATGGCATCGCTTAAACCCTTTGATACTTCCAGTTTGCAGGTATCGCAAAGTTTGCCGGACATAATGGGCTTTCCGCACACTTCACAGGTGAGATCGGATCCTTCGGCAGACGCAAATGTAAGCCTTTCTTCCCTGAGCCACTGGCGTATCTGCTGGACCTCCACTTCACAGGCATCAGCTGTGGAAGCAACTGTACAGCCGGGATTGGCAGCAATATACTCCTTTACCTTCTGGAAAGTCTCCTCTGTCTTTTCCTGACACTGCGGACAGATAACCGGACCTGTGATATAGTTGAAAATCTTACCGCACTTTCTGCAATTCTTTACATCCATACTTATTCGAACCGCTCCTTTCGTTTTCCCCTTTTTTACCGCTACAGCGGCGTTCCTGAACATACTGTAACGACATATATCTCCCGGACGCCTGCTTCCTTCAGTAAAAGCGACATCTCGTCAACGGTACTTCCTGTAGTGTATATATCGTCCACTATGATCACTCTTGTCAATTCTACTATATTTCGAGACAATAAAAAAGCCCTTTTCAAATTTTTCCGTCTTTCTTCACGGTTAAGGTTCTTCTGGGGCATGGTAGCAGCCACTCTCAGCACCAGATCCTCTTCAACCTTTATGCCTGTAAGCTTTGAAAGCCTTCCGGCGATCAGGGAGGCCTGGTTATACCCCCTCTTTTTCAGCCTGTCCTTATGAAGGGGCACAGGGATCAGGGCATCAGCCTTAAATCCCATTATCTCCCTTCCCAGATACTTATAGATACTTTCGGCGTAAAAGTCCGCATATTCCTGCTTCCCCTGATATTTGAAGCGGAAAATGGACTGCTGCATGGCGTCATTATAGACAAAGACTGAGAAAGCCCTGTCATAAAAATGGATCACCTCCCTGCAGTCGCTGCAATATTCTTCCCTGTCGGAATATAGCATCCTCCCGCATTTCATGCATCTGGGCCCGGAGACCGGTACGGGCTTATCTTCGCAGTCCCCGCATATCAGCCCTCCCCCGAAGGGCAGGAGCTCATCACAGACAGCGCAGTGCCTGGGATAAAGTATATCCAATACAACTTCAAATAATGAGTCTTTCGATCTCCCTGCGGAGACCTGTGAACCTTTCCTGTTCATGTTTATTATCTTCCATCCTCTTTACGGTATCACCGCTGCCGATGATCACCACACACTTCTTTGCCCTGGTAATACCGGTGTAAAGAAGATTCCTGTTCATAAGCTTGTCCGGACCGTTGAGCAGCGGCATTATCACCGCGGGATATTCACTTCCCTGGGATTTATGGATGGTAATGGCGTAGCAGAGCTCCAGATCCGACAATTCTTTTGTGGTATAAGTGGCGCAGCGGCCGTCCTCAAACCTTACAACAAGGGACTTGTTTATGTTGTCTATGCTCTCCACAACACCCATGTCCCCGTTGAAAACACCGGTTCCGCTTATCTTCAGATAGCTGCCGGGCTCCATAGCTTCCCATTCCATCCGGTAATCATTCCTGGTCTGCATCACCCTGTCACCGGTCCGTATCACAAATTCTCCCCTGTCTATCTCCCTTTTGACGGGATCCGGCGGATTAAGGGCTTCCTGCAGGACGCGGTTTAAGTTTTCCACCCCGAGAAGTCCCTTGCGCATGGGAGTCAGCACCTGTATCTCTCCGGAAGGCGCACCCACATAGGGCGGCAGCTTCTGCTTTACAAGATATACTATGCCCTCTGTGATCTCCCGGATATCCCTCCGTTCCAGGAAAAAGAAATCCTTACTGTCATTATTGAGCTTCATTTCCCTGTCCTTTAACAGGGCGTGGGCGTTCATCACTATATCGCTCTCTTCTGCCTGTCTGAAGATCTTATTTAAGGTAAGGCTCTTAAACAGACCTGAAAGAAGTATATCTTTTAAGACACTTCCGGGACCCACGCTTGGAAGCTGGTGTTCGTCTCCCACCATGATAAGCCTGGTGCCCGGGGAAATGGCCCGGAGCAGGGCAACAAATAATGTTATGTCAACCATGGACATCTCATCCACTATCACAACATCCGTTTCCAGCGGATTATCCCTGTCCCTGCCGAAGAACCTGATCTCCGTGTTTCCTGACTTATCCTCAGGAGCGCCGGATACCTCTAAAAGCCTGTGAATGGTCCTTGCGTCCATTCCCGCGGCCTCGGAAAGCCTTTTTGCGGCTCTTCCCGTAGGGGCACAGAGGCACACGTCCATTCCCTTTGACATGAAATACTGTAAAAGCGTGCGGATGGTGGTGGTCTTTCCGGTTCCCGGGCCACCCGTCATGATGAATACGCCTCTGCCTACAGCTGATACCACAGCTTCCCGCTGATCATCATCCAATGTGATCCCGTCCGCTCTTTCAAGCCTCTCAATATCCGGTTCTATATCCCGCGGGTCAGTCCCAAACTCAATATCCAGATCCCTTAAAAGCCCGGCGCATTCCTCTTCCAGGAGCCGGTATCTTTTTAAGGCGGCCATATTACCGTTTTCTGTCCGGGTTAGTATTACCTTTCTTTCCATGACAAGGCCGGAAAGCCCCTCGATGAGCTCTCTTTCATCCAGCTCTAAGATCTCGGCGGACTGTCTTATAAGCATCTCTTCAGGGAGACAGGTGTGTCCCTCTCCCACTGCCAAATAGAGTCCGTAAAGCAGGCCGGCTCGTATCCTGGCCTCGGAATGGACTTCGGTCCCGGATCTTAAAGCGATCTCATCCGCAGTCTTAAATCCCACTCCGGGT
>JAFSKT010000213.1 GCA_017448845.1 Lachnospiraceae bacterium | reverse complement strand
CTCACCGGCATTGATATACGTTGTAAGCCACTTCTTATTGGCATAAACCCCGGCACGATATCCGGCATTTTCAAGGGTCTCTATGAAGGCTTTGATATTGGCGGTACGGACTCCTCTGTCCATAGCATCCGCCCTTCCTCCTGCAGACTCCACATCCAGGAATACCGGAAGCGATAGGTCTGATGCATTGACAAGAGACTGCACCATACTTGCTTCCTCCACTGCTTCAGTCTCATTTAATGCCTGGGTGAAGAAGTATACTCCTATCTTCAGTCCCGCTTCTCTGGCGCCCTTCAGGTTTCTTTCAAAATACGGATCCTCCACGAGAGACCCCGTACTGGATCCTCTGTATCCTAAACGGATAATGGCATATTCGATACCGGATGACTTTACCTTTTCCCAATCAATCTCTTTATTATACTTGGATACATCTATCCCTATCGTGCCGCTCGCGAGGTCTATCTCCCCCGCATCCAGGAGCGCTCCGTCATCCTCTTCTTCTATATTAGCAGTGTCTTCGGCAGCTGCGTCTATCTCGTCCTCTGTTTTGATGATCGTTCTGATATAATCCACCGCTGTGTATGAAATATCGCTTCTTACGGTAACTGTACTGTCTGTTTCCGGAGCGATAAATCCCTCCTGTGGTTTCAGATGTACGGTATATTTCCCACCGGAGAGATCTGCTGCGGTGATCACACCGTCACAATCTGAATCCCTGTATTCGGCGATCCAGTCTCCTCTGGATATCTCTGTCCGGAAAGGTACTCCCGATATCAGGTTCCCCTTTCTGTCCGTGATCATCACCTTGATATCCCTGTTTACTGATGACAGAAGGATCTCGAGATAAGGCCAGTCTGAATCATCAATCTTCTCTCTTCTTTCGTGATCGGATGCAGCCTCAAAATCCCCGGCTGTCTCCACTCCTGCTTCTCTTAAACCGCTGTATTCCGGAGCAGGTTCAGAACTCTCTGAGACTTTCTCAGTTACCTGAGATACCCTGTCTTTATCGTGACCCGCATCTCCGAAATACTTAAGCAGTAACACAAAGAAAGCGGTCACAACCAGAAGAGCGGCTGCGACCGCAATTATCCTAAACTTCTTAAACCCCATTGGCTACATCTTTAAGGTACTGACCGTAAGGTGTTTTCATCAGAGGTTCTGCAAGCTTCAAAAGCTGATCTTTATTAATAAAACCTCTCTTGTAAGCTATCTCCTCGATACAGGAAATATAAAGTCCCTGCCTTTTCTGGAAAGCACCTACAAAATCTGCCGCATCCAAAAGGGCATCATGGTTCCCCGTATCAAGCCATGCGAAGCCTCTTCCGAGAGTCTCCACGAAAAGATCTCCCCTTTTCAGATACTCATTATTTACGGATGTTATCTCCAGCTCTCCCCTTGCGGAAGGCTTAACATTCTTTGCTATTTCCACTATGTCATTATCATAAAAATAAAGACCCGGAACTGCATACTTGGACTTAGGATGCTCAGGTTTTTCTTCAATAGAGACAGCCTTTCCATCCTTATCAAACTCTACCACACCGTATTCCTTCGGGTTCTTCACATAGTATCCGAAGATGGTCGCTCCCCTTTCCCTTTCAACGGCTCTTTTAAGAACCCTTGAAAAGTCGTGTCCGTAAAAGATATTGTCACCCAGGACCATAGCCACATGGTCATTTCCGATAAAGTCTTCGCCAATAATAAATGCTTCTGCAAGACCGTTTGGATGTTCCTGTACTTTATAGGAAAAACTGAGTCCCAGATCCGATCCGTCACCGAAAAGTTCTTTGAATACCGGAAGATCTCTGGGTGTGGAGATTATCAGGATGTCCCTGATACCCGCTAGCATAAGCGTAGACAACGGATAGTAGATCATGGGCTTATCGTATACAGGCATCATCTGCTTTGATATTGCCTTTGTAAGGGGATATAGTCTGGTGCCGCTTCCGCCGGCCAGGATTATTCCTTTCAAATTTATCTCCTCCCGTACATTTTCTCGTAGTAATCTGCGTAGTCACCACTGGTAATATGTTCCATCCACTCTTCGTTCTGAAGATACCATGCTATGGTCTTTTTGATACCTTCTTCAAAACGTGTTTCCGGCTCCCAGGAAAGTTCTTTTTTTATCTTATCCGGAGCGATGGCATAGCGCCTGTCATGGCCCTTTCTGTCAGTCACGAACTTTATGAGATCCTCGCTCACATTCTTCTTCCTGTCGTCATCATCCGGAAGTATCTCCTTCAAGGTGTCAAGAATGATATGAATTATCTCAATATTCTGCTTCTCATTATGTCCGCCTATATTATACTTTTCTCCGATCCTGCCGCCGTTTAATACCATGTCGATACCCTTGCAGTGATCATCCACATAGAGCCAGTCACGGACATTCTTTCCGTCTCCGTATACCGGGAGCTCTTTCCCGTGGAGAGCATTATTGATGATAAGAGGGATCAGTTTTTCCGGGAACTGATAAGGTCCGTAATTATTGGAGCAGTTGGTGATGACCGCCGGGAAATGATAAGTGTCCACGTAAGCCTTTACAAGGAAATCGGAAGAAGCCTTGCTCGCCGAGTAAGGACTGTGCGGCGAATAAGGTGTATCCTCGTAGAAATAGTCATCAGGATCTTCCAGTGATCCGT
>JAFSKT010000212.1 GCA_017448845.1 Lachnospiraceae bacterium | reverse complement strand
GCGCAACCGGCACAGACAACCCGACACTCGTTGGCGATATCATGAAGCAGCTTACCTGCAACGAAGAGATCATGCTTGACATCGTTGCAAAGGACAGCGACTTCGTTAACAACAAGCCTGCTATGGAAAAGGCTGCAAAGGATGATGCTTATGCATTCGCAGTACTTGGCGGACAGAATCCTCTTCAGATGTTCTGCAACGGAGCAGAGAGCTGCGACCTTTCAAACCAGGGACCTTATGACCAGGGATGTAACGAAGAGCTTCAGAAGGCTATGAAGAACTACTTCGACGGAAATGCTTCACTTGACGAGGCGCTTGATATGTTCAAGAAGGCTGTAGTTGAGAAGTATCCCGAGCTTACAGCTGAATAATTAGCAATTAAGAGTTTTAACCACGGGACGCGCCTTTCCGGTGCGTCCCGTATCAAAATAGGTCACAACGAGAGAAGGGAATTTTTATGAAAAAAAGTAAAGTCGTCAGCTATAATAAATGGGGATACATTTTTCTGATTCCCTTTATTGTAATCTATCTTCTTTTCCAGATGGTGCCTTTAGCATCAACCATATACAATTCATTTTTCGAGAACTATCGTTCAGGTCTTACACAGATTGGACCGAATTTCGTTGGAATAGAAAATTACAAGACCATCATTACCAACGGTGATCTTCCTACATATTTCATGAATACCATGATCATGTGGATCATGGGATTCATACCTCAGATAATACTTTCATTGCTTCTGGGTGCATGGTTCACGGATCCGTCCTTAAGGCTTAAGTTCCAGGGATTTTTCAAGACCGTGATCTATCTTCCCAACCTTATCATGGCATCCGCTTTCTCAATGCTGTTCTTCACATTGTTTGCAGACGGCGGGCCCATTAATTCGATGCTTTTACAGATGGGTTTGATATCGGAACCCTATCAGTTCATGTCACATGTATGGTCAGTCAGGGCTCTTATCGCTTTTATGAACTGCATCATGTGGTTTGGTAATACGACTATCCTCCTGATGGCTGGTATGCTGGGCATAGACCCTTCGCTCTTTGAAGCCGCACAGGTTGACGGAGCAACAGCCGGTCAGGTTTTCTTTAAGATAACACTTCCGCTCTTAAGACCCATACTGATCTTCGTTATGATCACTTCCCTTATCGGCGGACTGCAGATGTTCGATGTTCCCCAGATCTTAACAAACGGAACAGGCGATCCCATGCGTTCATCCATGACGCTTATCATGTACCTGAATAAGCACCTGTATAACAAGAACTACGGACTTGGCGGCGCGCTTTCGGTATTCATGTTTGTCATAACGGCTATTCTGAGCTTTATTGTATTCAAGTTCACCAACAGTGAAGAGGTACAGTAAAGAGATTTAAGAAGATACTTACTTAAGATTCGAAGATTGCGAGGTACATAAAATGAGTGATTATAATAAGATGGCCGGACAGAAGGAAAACGGTATCTCCTTACAATTCAGAAGGGTGATAGCATATATAGTTCTTTTGCTGGCAACATTTCTCTGTCTTTTCTGGTTCTATGTGCTCTTTATAAATGCCACCAGATCAAATTCAGAGCTTAAGACCGGATTTTCCGCTATTCCCAGCGCCTTCCTTATTGAGAACTGGACAAACTTAAAGAACGGGACACTGCCCATCTTTAACGGCATGATGAACTCCCTGTTCATAGCTCTTACGACTGCAGCTTTAAGTACTTATTTCTCAACCATGACGGCCTATGCCATCCACGCTTATGATTTTAAGTTAAAGAAGTTCATGTTTACCTTTATCCTTATGGTAATGATGATCCCCACACAGGTTACCGCTCTGGGATTTATCCAGTTGATAGGTAAGATGAAACTGGATGACAGCTTTATACCGCTTATCGTTCCCGGCATCGCCGCGCCTGCTGTGTTCTTCTATATGAAGCAGTACATGGACGCCACCCTTCCCCTGTCTCTTATAGAGGCGGCCCGTATAGACGGTGCGGGAGAGATCAGGACCTTTAACCAGATAGTGGTTCCTCTTATGAAACCCGCCATTGCGGTACAGGCCATATTCAGTTTCGTAGCAAGCTGGAATAACTACTTCACACCGGCCCTGGTGCTGCACACGGATACGAAGAAGACCCTTCCCATCCTTATCGCACAGCTTAGAAGCGCTGACTGGCTGAAGTTCGATATGGGGCAGGTTTATGTAATGATCGCCTTCTCCATCTTCCCGGTTATCCTGGTTTATCTCATTCTTTCCAGGTATATCGTCGGTGGTGTTACCTTAGGCGGTGTAAAGGGATAAGACATTGTAATTTTCATGCCGGTCGTGTAATATAGATGCATGACTACATCAAGACCAAGTGCGCTCGTTGTAGATGACGAGCGCATTAACCTTTTAATCTTTAATAAGATGCTCACATCCTTTGGCGTGGAAAGCGCAAATGCTTCCAGCGGATATGAGTGTATGAATCTTTGCTCTAAAAGAAGATTCGACTTTATTTTCCTGGATATCAGGATGCCCGACATGGACGGCTTTGATACCCTAAATGAGTTGAAGAAGCTTTTTGTCATAAACGGGGATCCCGTGCCGGTGATCTGTATTACCGGAGACGACGACAGCACCAGAAAAAGGGAAATACTCAATGCGGGCTTTACGGATATCATGAATAAGCCCATCAATAAAAAGGTTCTGGAGGATATGCTGAGAAAGTATGGTCCTTCCGACCTGGTTCTCTCTGACGGGAGCGAAGAGGATGAGGAGGATATCGAGGAGAGGCTTCCCGACTGGGTTCATTCCATTCCGGACCTGGATGCGGAGTACGGTCTGTCGCACTGCGGTTCCGTGCAGGATTTCCTCACTGCTTTAAGGATCTTTAATGATTCCATTAATGACAAATCATTTTTAATAGACAAATATATCAAACAGGGAGATCTGGACAGCTTAAGGCTTATCGTCCATTCCCTTAAGAGTACGGCGGGGGCGATAGGCGCAAAGCAGCTTTCCGAGATGTCAAAACTTCTGGAAAAGGCCTGCGAACAGCATAATACCCCACTTATTTATAAGCTTACTCCGGAATACATGAATAAATACCGGGATATCGGAGACCATATCCGCCAGTACTGGAAGGGTGCGGACGGAGAGACGAGTCTTCGGTACATTACGGAAGATGAGCTGAAGGACGCCTATGATACCATAGAGGAGCTCATGGGCAGATACGATCTGGGTAACATCGACAAGATACTTAAAAGTCTGGAACAGTGCGAGATGCCGGAAGAGTGGCGGAAACTCTTTGACGATCTGAACGTCTATGTAAGGCGCATGGATTGGGAAAAGGCAAGAGAGCTGATGAAAGGATTCAAGAAAAGGTAAAGGGGAAGAATATGAAGGATACCATAGTTTTTATCTATGATGAGCCGGGGTTTATGGTGCAGACCATAATACAGAATATCACAGATGCGGGAATGGAAGTCATAGACATCAATTCCGACATCGACGAGATAGAGAGGCATCAATACGATTCCGATATAATAGTTTATTATATCGGCAATCTGGAAGTGGGTACCAGAAGGGTATTAAAGTGCCTTAACGGAATGACAAAGGAATACAGAAAAACACTGTGTGTTATAGGAGAGTCTAACAGCCTCCGTATCGCCGAGGAGACCTGCGATCCCGGCGTCATCACAGTTTCCTATAACAGGCCCCTTGATGTAAGGAAGTTAGTCAACGACCTCAGAGCCATGCTCCACACCAGAGTTGAATACAACAGGAAAAAGTGCATCCTCTTAGTGGACGACGATACCGATTTCCTTCAGATCGCCTATTCCTGGTTTGACGGCATCTATGAAGTTGATATAGTGAGCAGCGCCAAGGAGGCTATGAAATATCTCTCGGAAAAGAAACCGGACCTTATCCTTTTAGATCACGAGATGCCGAAGATGAGCGGTTATGAATTCCTTTCCGAGATCAGAAAGAACTGGAAGACTGCCGATATCCCCGTGATCTTCCTCACGGGAAAGGATGACAAGGAAAGCGTCATGCACATAATTGAGAAGAAGCCCAACGGCTACCTCCTTAAATCCACCCCCAAGGATCAGCTTTTGGAGAGCATCGACAACTTCTTTGCCGACCATATCCTGAAGATCAAATAAAACCTGTCTTTACAGTCCTGTATGCCCCGAACTATCTGTTTCCGGCAGACAGGATTTTTATTATCTTTTCGTAATTCTCTTCATCATGGGGGAAGTTGCAGTTTTTACAGACCTTTATCCTCTTCCCGTCCTTTTCGATATAGCTCTTATTTCCGGGACAGTTATCGTATCCGTACAGCGGACAGTAGCAGAACAGGCAGTTCAACCCTTTTCCCTCCGGCATATCATGGCAGGGGTAGTATTTACAGTCTCTGTTTTCAAAGTATTTATATGAATTCATATGTTCCTCTGTATTCTTCAAGTCTTTGTTTTTTACGGCGTTTATGGTATAATCTTTAACTGCAGTATTCTATCTTTTTTATAATATGTTAGAAAAAGAAATAATAAAAGGGGTAATCTGATAAATGAGTTACGTAATCAGCTGTTGTTCAACCGTAGATCTGAGCGTAGAAAGGCTCGAAGAAAGAGATATAAAGTGGGTTCCCTTCCACTTCCATATAGACGGCAAGGACTATCTCGATGACTACGGCAAAAGCATGTCCCTTGCCGAGTTTTACCAGAGGGAGAGGGACGGGGCGACGCCCACCACATCCCAGGTAAATGCAAAGGAATATCTGAGCCTTTGGAAGCCTATACTTGAGAGCGGGAATGACATTCTTCACATTTCCCTGTCATCGGGTATTTCCGGAACATATAACTCTGCAAATATCGCGGCCGAAGATGCAAGGGAATTCTATCCCGACAGAAAGATCGAGGTAATTGATTCACTTTGCGCATCTGCGGGCTACGGTCTCTTTGTGGAAGAGCTGGCGGATAAAAGGGATTCCGGAATGGAGTTTGACGCCCTGGTTAAATACGGGGAAAGCCTTAAGGGTAAGGTGAACCACTTCTTCTTTACCAGCGACCTTACAAGCCTTATAAGGGGCGGAAGGGTTTCTCCCGCGGCCGGGACACTGGCGAATATCTTAAATATCTGTCCGATCCTCAAGGTCAACAGTGAGGGTAAGCTGGTACCGGTGACCAAGGTCAGGACAAAGAAGAAGGTATATCAGGAACTTATGAAGATCATGGCGGAGCACGCCGATAACGGAAATGATTATTCCGGCAGGTGCTACTTGTCATATTCCGACTGCCCGGATGATGCCAAGGCAGTTGTGGAAAAGATAGAGGAGAACTTTGCGGCCCTTAAGGGAAAGGTGGAGGTCTTCAGGATCGGTACCACCATCGGTTCCCATACGGGAGTTGCAACAGTAGCACTTTTCTTCATGGGAAAAGAGAGGACTGAATGAAGGTCACGAGGGTAGGGGAAAACGAAATACGCTGCATATTGTCTGAAGAAGAGATGGTGGCTTTTGGTATAGATCTGGATGATATCCTGGAAAAGAATATCAAGTCCGGAAAGTTTTTTAATGAGATCCTGTCCAGGGCTGCCACTGCACTGGGAGAGGCTGACGCCGGGGAGTTAAGAGGCTGCAGCGCCCAGATAAGTGTTTTGGACGACAGGAGCATATCCATTCTTCTGCGTACCAGAAAGGAACACGGAGCGGGAGATTTTTCCGGGGCTTTAAGGGACGCCGTCCGGAAAAAGAAGAGGGACAACAGGTCTTTCCTTATCTTTTTCAAGTCCATTGATGATGCAGTTTCTTTCTGCAAGGCGGGAAAGGGAGCAGGACATTTAGTGAGCCGGTTCCTCCGTAACAGGAAGAATGACGAATATGTGCTTTTGATATTCCGCTATGCGTGTGATGATGACTGGTTTAAAAAGGTCAGGCTTTTGGCAGATGAATTCGGCAGTGTCAATGACGGCGAGACCGCATCAAAGGTTCATGTCCTTGAAAACTCCGATATGCTCATAAGTGATGATGCATTCTATACTCTCGGAGAATTGTAGGTCTTATGTCGGATTACTTAAACTTAAACAGGTTTATCTTTAATGATGAGTGTCCCGATTTCACCGCAGAGGAAGTGCTTTCGGGACTTGGGCTGCCCACAGAGGTCATTGAAAAAGGGGATTACCGTCAGGAATTTGACGCCATAAAAAAAGAGGCGCGGGAACTCATACGGATGACTGCAGGTGCGGTATATTTCAAGATGCCCGACAGTTCAGTACCCCCTGTTCCTTCAGGACCCGGAGTTGTGGGGGTTATCCTTACCCTGGGAACCGCCGTTACCGGGCGGAGCGACGAATATCTTGCCCAGGGAGAATACCGGAAGAGCATGATATTAAATGAGATCTCGGACTTCTGCCTTATCACTTACGAAGAGATGATAAGGGAGAGGCTTATTGTCCTGTCCAAAAGAAAGGGGATGGGACTTTTAAGGATGTATGAAGGACAGGATATCCCGGTTTCCGAACTGCAATATGTATGGAATGCGCTTATGGCAGATAAGAATTTAGGCGTACATATCACCAGGGAATCCACCCTTTATCCGGTGAAGACTTCCTGCTTCATAATGAAGGTGCAGGACGACGGGGAATTATAAAACTACGGTTTATGGAGAAAGGAGTTCAAAGGTCACCATGGGTATAGTTGAAGAGTTAAAGAAGGAATTTACCGAAAGATTCGGGGGCGAAGGAGATATAAGGGTTTATTTCGCGCCGGGAAGAGTGAATCTTATCGGAGAACATACGGATTATAACGGGGGACATGTTTTCCCCTGCGCCCTTTCCATGGGAAACTATGCCGTGGCGAGAAAAAGGGATGACGATACTGTAAGATGGTTTAACATGACCTATCCCGATGACGGAGTGATCGAGCGCAGCATCAGAGGGCTTGAGCCCAACGATCACGGCATCTGGTACGACTATCAGCTGGGAGTTATCTGGGCTCTTGAAAAGAACGGCCATAAGGTTGGGGGCGGATATGACATGGTGATGAAGGCGGATCTCCCCGCAGGCAGCGGCCTTTCCGCCTCCGCGTCCATTGAAGAGCTGGCAGCGGTGATCTGCAGGGATCTCTATGACCTGGATATCTCAATGGTGGACTGCGCCCTGATGGGACAGTATTCCGAAAATGAGTATAACGGCATGAACTGCGGCATCATGGATCAGTTTGCCTCAGCCATGGGAAAGAAGGACCACGCAATCTTCCTGGATACGGCAACATTAAAGTACGATTACGTGCCCCTTAACTTAAAGGCGGAGAAGATAGTTATCACCAACAGCAAGGTAAAGCATTCCCTTGCAGGCAGCGCCTATAATGACAGGAGAAGAGAGAGCGAGACCGCTCTTGAGGATATTAAGAAGGTTAAGGATATAAAGACTTTAGGGGACCTTACGGAAGAGGAATTTGAGGAAGTAAAGGACGCCATAAAGGATCCGGTATGCTTAAAGAGAGCCCGCCACGCTGTCTATGAGAACATAAGGACCATAAAGGCGGTGGAAGCCCTTGGAAAGGACGATCTTCAGAGCTTTGGGGAACTTATGAACAAGTCCCATGTGTCTCTCCGGGATGACTATGAGGTATCCTGCAAGGAGCTGGATATCCTTTCGGAGGAAGCCTGGAAGATAGAGGGAGTCATCGGCTCCAGGATGACCGGCGGCGGTTTCGGCGGCTGCACGGTGTCCATAGTAAAGGAAGATAAGGTGGAAGCTTTCAAGGATACCATTGCCCGCGTCTATAAGGAAAAGACCGGCCTTGACTGCGAGTTCTACATCGCGGATGCGGCAGACGGAGCAGGACGGATAGGATAAGGAAAGAGGGAAAGCAGCGTGGATATATACCAGTGCATTAAAGATCTGACAGGATACGGCCTTGAGACCGGGCTTATTTCGGAAGATGATGTGATCTATGTCCGTAACAGGATCCTCGATATTCTGAAGCTTGATTCCTATGAGGAAAGACCGGATGTTTCTGGGGCTTCTCTTGAGGAAATACTTAAAGGCATACTTGAGTTTGCTTTTGAAAACGCTCTTATGGAGGATAACGGACCTGTAGCCCGGGATCTCTTTGACACCAGAGTCATGGACTGCCTTGTTATGCCCCCTTCCTTTGTGCGGAAGAAGTTTTACGAGTTCTATGAGGAAGATCCGAAAAAGGCCACGGACTGGTATTATAAATTCAGCTGTGATACCGACTACATAAGAAGATACAGGATAGCTAAGGATATAAAGTGGAAGGCTGCTACAGAGTACGGTGAGCTTGATATCACCATAAACTTAAGTAAGCCGGAAAAGGACCCAAAGGCCATTGCCGCAGCGGGAAAGGCCAAGTCCTCTTCCTACCCCAAGTGCCTTCTCTGCGCTGAAAATGAGGGCTATGCAGGGCGGATAAATCATCCCGCCAGGGAAAACCACCGCATAATCCCCATGGAGCTTGCGGGAGAGGATTTCTTCTTACAGTATTCGCCCTATGTATATTATAACGAGCATTGCATAGTATTTAACAAAGAGCACGTTCCCATGAAGATAGACAGGACGGCTTTCCGGAAGCTCTTTGACTTTGTGAGGAAGTTCCCCCATTACACCATAGGTTCCAATGCGGATCTGCCCATTGTGGGAGGTTCCATTCTTTCCCACGACCATTTCCAGGGAGGAAATTATGTGTTCCCCATGGCGGTGGCAAAGGAGCAGAGGAGCTTTAAGGTAAAGGG
>JAFSKT010000002.1 GCA_017448845.1 Lachnospiraceae bacterium | reverse complement strand
CTGTCGCCTTACACTTTGGAAGAGGTGGTGGCCAGGAATTATCTTATAAATGAGCGGCCTGACGCCATCCTTAATATCATAGACGGCACAAACCTTGAGAGGAACCTGTATCTTACCACACAGCTTACAGAGCTTGGGATACCGGTGGTTGTTGCCGTCAACATGATGGATATAGTTAAAAAGAACGGGGATCAGATCAATACAGAGGAACTGTCCCGGCAGCTTGGCTGCAAGGTGATGGATATATCAGCCCTTAAGGGCGACGGTACCATGGAAGCCGCAGAGGAAGCCATAAACGCAGCGAAAAACGTAAAGACCGTACCCCTTCATACATTCTCGGGACCGGTGGAACATGCCATTGCCCACATAGAAGAGGCGGTTGTACATGATATGCCGGAGGAGCAGCAGAGATGGTACGCTATTAAGATATTTGAGCGTGATGATAAGGTTCTCGAGCAGCTGAAAATACATTCAGACAAGATGAGCCATATTGAAAATGACATCAAAGCCGCGGAGAAGGAGTTGGATGATGATTCAGAGAGCATCATCACAAATGAGCGTTATATCTACATCGCAGAGGTGATAAAGTCCTGCTACAAAAAGAAGAACGCAGGAGCCCTTACCACATCGGACAAGATAGATAAGATAGTGACCAACAGATGGCTTGGTCTTCCGATATTCGCCATCGTTATGTTCTTAGTTTACTGGATCGCCATGGTGGCAGTCGGGGCGCCTGCTACAGACTGGGCTAACGACGGACTCTTCGGCGACGGATTCCATCTCTTTGGTATGGATGGAGGATACGGGGAGATTGCGGAAAACTATGCCGGCGCATCAGCCATTGTAGATGGATACGATGCCTATGTGGAAGAAAACGGGTCCGCTCCGGTGGGTGAGTTCACCTACGAAGTAGAAGACGAAGAAACGTTGGAGATCAGCGAAGAGACAGCAAGTATTGAGGATTATGAAGCAGCATTAAAGACCGTGGAAGAGATAGGCGAAGAGCCGGATCCCGCAGAATACGGAACCTGGATCCCTGGAATCCCCGCAGTTGTTGAATCGGGGCTTGATGCAGCGGGGGTAGCTGACTGGCTGAAAGGTCTTATCCTTGACGGTATCGTAGCCGGTGTGGGAGCGGTTCTCGGATTCGTTCCCCAGATGCTGGTGCTTTTCCTGATGCTTGCCTTCCTTGAGGCTTGCGGATACATGGCGCGTATAGCCTTTGTGTTAGACAGGGTGTTCAGGAAGTTCGGTCTGTCGGGAAAATCCTTTATCCCCATGCTTATCGGTGTGGGCTGCGGAGTGCCGGGCATCATGGCAAGCCGTACCATTGAAAACGAGCGTGACAGGCGCATGACCATAATGACCACAACCTTTATCCCCTGCGGAGCTAAGGTTCCCTTTATCGCAATGATCGCTGGAGCCATATTCGGAGGCAGCGCATGGGTATCCACATCCGCATATTTTATCGGAATGGCTGCCATCGTCATATCGGGTATCATGCTAAAGAAGACAAAGATGTTTGCCGGGGATCCCGCTCCCTTCGTAATGGAGCTTCCGGCCTATCATATGCCGACTCTTGGCAATGTTTTAAGATCCATGTGGGAGAGGGGCTGGTCCTTCATTAAGAAGGCGGGCACCATCATCCTTCTTTCAACCATCGTCATTTGGTTCACCACATTCTTCGGATTCACAGCCGACGGTTTCAGGATGCTTGCGGAGGATGAGCTGGAGTTCTCCATACTTGCAAGGATAGGAAACTGCATAGCCTGGATCTTTATCCCTCTTGGCTGGGGTAACTGGCAGGCAGCAGTGGCATCCATTACCGGACTTGTGGCAAAGGAGAACATTGTGGGTACCATGGGTATCCTGTACGGCGGCGGAGAGTTGACAGCATGGCAGGCGCTTTCACAGGCCTTCACAGGGATCACGGGCTTCTCATTCCTTGTATTCAACCTGCTTTGCGCGCCCTGCTTTGCAGCCATAGGCGCCATTAAACGGGAGATGAACAATGCAAAGTGGACATGGTTTGCAATCCTCTATCAGTGCGGTTTCGCATATGCGGTAGCTTTCATGATCACCCAGTTCGGATGGGCCTTTACCGGCAATATTAATGTGATCGGTCTGATATTTGCCATTGCGGTATTTGCAGGCATCATCTACATGCTCTTCATAAAGAAGTACAAAGAGGCGGATAAGCTGGAGATAAAAAGCGCTGTAGCCAGATGACCGGGAGGCATATATGATCTCGTGGATAACAGGAAACATAGGAACCATAGTTGTAACGATAATGCTCCTACTTATGGTTGCGGGTATAATCCGCACCATCATAAAAGATAAAAACCAGGGACGATCTACCTGTGGCGGCAACTGTGCACATTGCAAAATGTGCACAGCCCGCAACAGGGCGAAGATCCCGGAACAAGGGTAAAAAATGGCAGATGCAGTCATTATCATTATCATACTTGCCCTGGTTAGCGTAGCTGTGGCGCGTATTTACAGAACAGTGAAATATGGCGGTTCTTGCTGCAGCGGAGGCGGACCTTTAGAAAGAAAGATCCCGGTGAAGGACAGAAACAGGGAGAATTATCCCTTCAACTACAGACTGAAGGTTGAGGGAATGGTCTGCTCGGGATGTGTAAGGAAGGTTGAAAATGCCTTCAATTCCGATGAGGAACTATGGGCAGAGGCGGATCTGGAGCATAAAGAGGTCCGTGTTCTTTCAAAGAGAGTTATGGGCAGAACGGATTTCACGGAACTGCTGAAAGGGACTTCATATACATTAGTGGATATACTTTGATTTTTTTTATTGTGCGGTTAGCATATGCTAATCGGAAGGGAGAACATATGAGCTTGAGCGAAGTTAAGGAAAACAGGGAGGCGCTGGTGAGTGAGGTCAAAGGCGATACCAGATTCATGAGCCGTATCACATCCATCGGCCTTACGCCGGGGTGCAGGATCAGAGTCGTGAAAAATGATAAAAACAGGCCGATGCTTGTATATTCAAGAGACACCATGATCGCGCTTAACAGAAAAGAGTGTAAGGGCATCACGGTTGAGGAGGTGACAGCATGAGCACGGGAGCTACAATAGCACTTCTCGGACAGCCAAATTCCGGGAAATCCACACTTTTTAATGCGCTTACCGGGCTTCGTCAGCATGTCGGCAACTGGCCGGGCAAGACCGTGGAAAAGAAGGAAGGAAGCTTTTCCTATGGAGGGAAGGAGTACAGGGTAGCAGACCTTCCCGGTTCCTACAGCCTTTCGGCAAACTCTGATGAAGAGGTGATCACAAGGGATTTTATTGCTTCCGGAGAGGCTGATGTAGTCTGTATCCTTGCGGACAGTTCACAGCTGCAGAGGAGCCTTTTCATGCTGGCGGATTATGCCGGTATAAATGTACCCTGCTTCCTGCTCCTTAATATGGCGGATGTTGCCGAAGATCAGGGAAAGAAGATTGACGCGAAGGCAATAGAAGAAAAGCTGGGCATTCCCGTAGTACCTTTCTCCGCAACAGACATTAAATCTTATGACAGCTTCTATAAAACACTTGAAAAAGCTCTTTCAAAGAATTCAAAGATCAATGTAAGCGATTTGGCGACACAGTATGAGAGTATTAAGGGATATCAGGATATCTGCGAGCTTATACCGGAAAATGCTATTGAAGGTTATTCCCCTATGTGGCTTGCGGTAAAGGTTCTTGAAAAGGACGAGGTGGTCATAGCAAAACTTAAAAACACTCTGGACGCATATACTTTCAGCAGAATAGAAGAGGCAGCGGTGAACACCAGCGGAGCGGTGGCCACGGGAGGATGCAAGTTCAGATGGATAGACGAGCTGCTGGGAGAGACCGCTTCTGCAAAGGACAATACAGTAAAATTAAGCGGACTCGACCGGATATATATAAATAAGTTCTGGGGTAAGGCGGCAGTCATACTGACTGTGCTGCTGGGACTCATAGCATCGTTTATACCGGCGCTTCCTCTAATGGGAGTGGGGGAGGCTGTACTTGCCCTTAAAGCTCCTGTGATGAACGGGCTTTCATCCATAGGCTGCCCCGAATTTATCATCCTCATTATAGGCGATGTGATAATCCAGTCATTCTCATATATCTTCAAAATGCTGGGCTTTGTCTTCGGAGTGACGCTTGTATTCGGACTTCTTGAAGAAGTGGGAGTAATGGCGCGGATTTCCTATGTGTTTGACAACACCATGGGAAAACTGGGACTTCAGGGGAAGTCGGTAATGCCTTTTCTTGTAAGCTTTGGCTGTACCATGGGAGGTGCAGCGGGAGCCAGAGTTATAGATAACTGGGGACAGAAGGTGTTGACCATTGCATTGGCATGGGCTGTTCCCTGCGGAGCCGCCTGGGCGACCATCCCCATGCTCGCAGCGATCTTTTTCGGCCCCGGAGCGGTGGGAGTCATTGTGGCAATACTGCTTACCATGCTGGTCCATATGTGGATCACTGCAAAGGTTTTCGGAGGGCAGTTGGTTAAAAAGGAAGACCGCTACGGTATGATCATGGAACTCCCTCCCTATCACAAACCCAAGTGGGGCGCTCTGTTCAGATATGTGTTGGGAAGAACAAAAGAAACCTTCGTAAGAGTCACAAAGGTTATTCTCTTAGTATGCGGCATTTTCTGGCTGCTTTCCTACTCCCCTTCCGGAAACGGAGGAATCCTGTACAGTATCGGAGTGGCAATAGAGCCTGTAACAAAATTCTTCGGTCTTCCCTGGCAGCTGTTCCTTTCATATATTGCATCTGCAGTGGGTAAAGAAGGGGCTGTGGGAGTAATAAGCGCTCTGTACAGCGGCGGTTCATACGGGACTGCATTCACTCAGGCTATGAGCGGGGGAGCGGACACTTCCAATTTGAGCAGTCTCTTGCTTGCGAATGTCACAAAGCCCGAGGCGCTTGCCTTCATATTTGCAATGACCTTTAATATGCCCTGTGTTGTGGCGCTGGCTGCCACATTCCAGGAGACGCATTCCGCAAAATGGACTGCCAGGATAGTGATCTATTATACGGTGGTTTCACTTATATTGGCGTTTATTGCCTATCACATCGGAATGCTTATCTGGTGACCAACATGGAAGAATTATTGAAACTGCTTAAGGACGGACACGCAAGAACCCTTGAAATGCTTGCGTCCGAACTGGGGACTGATACGGAAGATATAAAACGTAAACTGGAATACCTGGAAAATATGGGCGTTATCAGGAAGGTTTCCCTTTCTCCCTGCGGTGCGGGAAAATGCGCGGAGTGCGCCATGCACTCCGGAACCGCACCGTGTAAAGGCTGTCTTCCGGAGGAAGGATTTAAGAATATGGGTGAAATGTGGGAAGTAAGTAAGGGGTTTATTTAGGAAATTTGTCAGGCGGAAATGAACAGATCGGCGGAGGATTATATCAAAACCATATATATATTAAAAAAACGGACAGACTGCATTCATTCAGTGGATGTTGCCAGGGAACTGGGATTTTCAAAGGCCAGCGTTTCACTTGCCATGTCAAATTTAAGGAAGAAAGATATCATCATCATGAAAAAGGATGGTGAGATAGAGTTTACTCCAGCGGGTAAAAGGATCGCCGAAGAAATATACGACAGATATGTTATGCTGAGCTCGTTTTTACAGGATGTGGCCGGGGTTGATGAAACCACGGCAAAGGAGGATGCCTGGAAGATAGGGTATTATATCAGCGATCTGACTTATGAAGGCATCAAACAGTTTCATAAGAAAATTGCAGATCAGAGCCATAGTTGCATTTCGGAGTAGCGTAGTTAACGGGAATGAATATATACTTCCTTCAGTTAGCAAATGCTAACCGAAATCAATAAAAGGAGGCAATTGATATAAATGAGTAAACGGATACAGGAGGCAAAAAACCTTATCCTTAAAAACAGGTATTCCATAACGGAGATCGCAGGTATGTGCGGGTATAGCAATGCCAGTAAGTTTTCTGCTGTCTTTAAGAAGATCACCGGAATCAGCCCCCGTGAGTTTTGATATATTTTTTTTGTACTGTAGTTAGCAACCGCTAATCACATAAGCGGCGGATCGATTGAATAAGGAGGAGAAAAATGAAAAAACGAGGATTACTGTCCTGGGTACTTGAGTTTGCAGGAAGGAAACGCTGGTACTTCGGAGGAAGCGTGGTACTGGCGATACTGGGAGTTGCGGCGTCCTTTGTGCCGTATCTCATCATCACAAAGATCGTTAGTGAGCTCTTAGCGGGAAACAGGGAGTGGGCCTTTTACCTTAAGCAGGTGCTTTTAATGGGATTGTTCTGGGTGATAAGAATGACCCTTCATTCCATATCAACCTCCCTGTCCCATGCTGCGACATTCACTGTCTTAGGAGGCATACGGAAACAGATCTGCGGGAAACTTTCAAGGATCCCGCTGGGGTCGGTACTCGATGATAACAGCGGGAGCTATAAAAATATCATCGTTGAGCG
>JAFSKT010000211.1 GCA_017448845.1 Lachnospiraceae bacterium | reverse complement strand
TTTCTTCATAGATACTTTCCTCCGTAATTACTAAAGCATTTTTGCTCTTAAACTATGCGCAGTATACGCATAATTAATTAACATAAAATGAATATACCACCGGTAAATAAAAAATTCAACACCTATTTTCAATGATTTTTACAAAATATGGGGGATTTTAAATTGACTTTATACAATTTATTGTTATTCTCCCGGAACTGCCTTTGAATGCGAAATCCGCAGAGATAAGCTTTACATAATCCTATGGAAGAGCCTTTACATAAAGCCTGTACAAGCTCCCTTGACCAAAGCCGCTCCGACAAAAAAGCGGGGCTCAAAGCCCCACTCTTTTACATGTTTCCGCTATCTCGTGATAAACCCTTTCCTCGTCAATGGTCTTCAGCTCCCTGTGTTCCATGACGATCTTTCCGTCTATTATCACCGTATCCACTTCAGAACCGTTGGCCGAATAACTGAGGGCGGCGATCAGGTCATTTGTAGGCACCATGGAAGGCACATCCAGTCTCAGGATCGCCAGGTCCGCTCTTTTTCCCTTTTCAATGGAACCTGTGATGTCCTGCAGGTTTAGCGCCTTTGCTCCGTTTATGGTGGCCATCTTAAATATCTCATGGGCATTCACACACTGGGGGGTTAAGTTCACAGCCTTATGGATAAGGGCTTCAAAACTCATTTCCCTGAACATGTTCTGGGCGTTATTTGAGGCGGCGCCGTCCGTTCCGAGGCATACATTTATGCCCTTTTCCAGGAGCTTCGGCACCGGAGCCACGCCGTTCCCCAGCTTTGCGTTGGATATGGGGTTCGTGACAACGTTCACACCATATTCCTTCAATATATCCATGTCGCTGTCGCTGACTCTTATGCAGTGGGCCGCGATCACCGGAACATCAAAGATCCCCGCATCCCTCACATATTCCGTAGGGGTGCAGTTGTGGTCCTTAAGCATGTTGTCGCTCTCTACCTGACCTTCAGCTAAGTGTATATGTATGCCGTAGCCCTTTTCCTTCGCGATCTCCGCTACCATCTTTAAGTAGTCCCCGCTGCAGGAATAAGGCGCATGGGGATTTAAGCGGAAGCTCAGCCTGTCGGTTAAGCTGGCATCCTCCATCTCTTCTAAGGCTTCCCTGAGCCTTCTGTCATTTAAATCCCTTTCATTACCCACCAGACCTCTGCCTATAACCGCTCTCATGCCGCTTTCCGCCACAGCCCGGGTGGTATTATGTATGTGCATCTGCTGGTCGTTAAAGGTGGTGGTGCCGCTCTTTATCATCTCGATCTGTCCGAGAAGGGATCCCCAGTAGGCGTCCTCTCCGGTCATCTTCTGTTCTATGGGATCTATGGTGTTAAAGAGCCAGTCGGTAAATGACAGGTCATCGGCGCAGTTCAGCATCATGGACATATAGGTATGGGTATGGGCGTTGATAAGCCCCGGTATCACCAGCCTGTCCTTTCCGTCAATAACGCTGTCTTCGCTGAAGCCCTCCGGCTTCTCATCTATGGAAACTATATCTTTGCCTTCAATGTATATGCTGTGTTTCCCGACCTTGTTTTCTCCTGCTTCCGGAAGGACAGCATAAGCATCCTTTATAACGATCCCCATTTATCTTTCCTCTCTTTCCTGCATAAAGGGCCGCCCTGAGGCAGCCCCGGTTAATCCTTTATTTAAGCCTTTCCTGTAAAGCTTCCCTCTGATCCTCAAATCCCGGTTTTCCGAGAAGAGCGAACATATTCTTCTTATAGCTCTCAACTCCGGGCTGATTGAAGGGATTTACTCCCAGCATATATCCCGAAACGCCGCAGGCAAATTCAAAGAAATAGAAGAGCTGTCCCAGATACTTTTCAGTCTGCTCAGGTACCAGCACCATGGTGTTCGGCACGTTTCCGTCGGTGTGGGCGAGAATGGTGCCGTTCATTGCGCACTTATTCGCAAAGTCCACAGTCTGTCCCGCAAGATAGTCCAGGCCGTCCAGATCGTTATCTGCCTTCTGCATTATGATCTCATGCCTTACCTTTTCCACATTTATAACGGTTTCGAACATTATGCGGGCGCCGTCCTGAATGAACTGTCCCATGGAATGAAGATCCGTTGTAAGATCTACGCTTGCAGGGAAGATACCCTTCTGGTCCTTGCCCTCGGACTCGCCGTAAAGCTGCTTCCACCACTCGGAGATATAGTGAAGGCTGGGCTCGTAATTTGCAAGGATCTCCACTGTCTTGCCCTTTCTGTTAAGGATATTTCTGATACCGGCGTATTTCAGGGCGTCATTGTCCTCGAAATCATTGTTAACGGCCATTTCCCTGCCTTCTGCAGCACCCTGCATCAGGGCGTCTATGTCGGCTCCGGATACTGCTATGGGAAGAAGACCTACTGCTGTCAGTACGGAGAACCTTCCGCCCACATCATCGGGAACCACAAAGGTCTCATAGCCTTCAGCATCGGACAGGGTCTTAAGCGCACCCTTTGCCTTGTCGGTGGTGGCATAGATCCTCTTTGCCGCCCCTTCTTTTCCGTATTTCTTCTCCAGCAGATCCCTGAAGATCCTGAAGGAAATGCCGGGCTCGGTGGTGGTGCCGGACTTGCTTATCATATTTACGGAGAAATCCCTGTCTCCAACCACATCGATAAGGTCTGAGATGTAGGTAGATGAAATGTTATTCCCCAGGAAGTATATTTCCGGGGTCTTCCTTATCTCCTTTGAAACCGGGTTGTAGAAATTGTGGCGGAGGAAGTTGATCGCAGCCCTCGCTCCGAGATATGAACCGCCGATTCCGATGACTATCAGCACTTCGCTGTCGCTCTTTATCTTTTCAGCCGCCTTCTTTATACGGTCAAACTCCTCTTTATCGTATGCCACGGGAAGGTCTATCCATCCTAAATAATCATTTCCCGCGCCCTTTCTGGAGAGCAGCAGTTCCCTTGCCGCCAGAGTCTGATCCTTTATTATGCTCACTTCCCCTTCGCTTATGAAAGGAGCCGCTTTTGAATAATCATACGTGATCTTTGCCATTTTTCTTCCTCCTTCTGTTACCTGGTCAAATCCTTATATCCGAAGTGTTCCGCACTTCGTGACACTTATAACATCTTATCAGATTCATATACTGTTTTCAACGCATCATTCATGGTATAATACAGAGCAAATGAGAAAAATAATACTTACCGGCGGCGGGACAGCCGGCCACTGCATACCGAATTTAGCTCTTGTCCCGACACTTAAGGAGCTGGGATTTGAAATTAAATACATAGGTTCCCGCGAGGGGATAGAAAAGAAGCTGGTGGCGGACGCAGGTCTGCCCTATTTCGGCATATCCTCCGGGAAGCTCCGCCGGTATTTCGACCTTAAGAACTTCAGCGACCCCTTCCGGGTGTTAAAGGGTTTCGGCGAAGCCTTATCCATCCTGAAAAAAGAGCGGCCGGATGTGGTATTCTCCAAGGGCGGTTTTGTAAGCGTTCCCGTGGTAAGAGCCGCTTCCATGCTGAAGATCCCCGTTGTCATCCACGAATCGGACATGACTCCGGGCCTTGCAAACAAGCTGTCCTACGGGGCGGCTTCAAAGATATGCTGCTCATTTAAGGAGACCATGAAACATCTTCCCGCCGAAAAGGCTGTATTTACCGGGTCCCCCATAAGAAGCGGCATCTTAGACGGAGACCGGCAGAAGGCCCGTTTCTTTACCGGCATAAGACCGGGGGACTACACCACCATACTGGTGATCGGCGGTTCCTTAGGAGCGCAGCATGTAAACGAGGAAGTGCGGAAGCTCCTTCTCTCCCTTACCGATGAATACAATGTGATACACCTCTGCGGCAAGGGAAAGCTGGATCCCACCCTTAACCACACAGAGGGCTACGTACAGTACGACTACATAGATAAGGAATTGCCGGATCTCTTTGCACTGGCGGATATCATCATCTCCAGAGCCGGCTCCAATGCCATTTTTGAGATACTTGCCCTCAAAAAGCCGAATATCCTTATCCCTCTTCCCTCCGGCAGTTCAAGGGGAGACCAGATACTGAATGCCAGGGCCTTCGAAAGTGCCGGATATTCATATCTCCTTATGGACGAAGATATGGACAGCACTACATTGATGAACGCCATTAAATATGTGAAGGATCACAGGCTCGACTATATAGAAAGCATGGAAAACGCAACGGAAAGCGGTGCTGTGGACAGTATCTGCGGCATACTGAACCGTTTTGGAAAGGAGCAGGATTAAAATGAAAGACGACTGTATTTTCTGTAAGCTGGCAAACGGAGTGTTCCCCACCAACTCCATCTATGAAGATGACGAGTTCAAGGTGATTTTAGATCTGGGTCCCGCAACAAAGGGCCACGCCCTCATACTTCCGAAGGAGCATTACGCGAATATCTATGAGCTGCCTGATGATGTGGCAGGCCGCGCCTTCGTACTGGCTAAAAAAATAGCCGCCCACAATACCGAAGTACTGAAGGCGGACGGTTTCAATATCGTACAGAATAACGGAGAGACTGCAGGACAGACTGTTTTCCATTTCCATCTGCATCTCATCCCCCGTTTTAAGGACGACGGCCAGAAGATAGGATGGAAGCCCGGTAAGCCCTCTGACAGCGAGCTTAAGGAAACTGCTGAGCTCCTCGCTCTTTAAGCCCCGTTTCCGGTCCCGTTTCCGAAGGGAAATACCGTATCCAGCATACGGAGCATGCGGAAATCTCCTTTAACCTGCAGATCTCCGGACATGAAGGCGTGCTGGAAGGTTTCCTTTCCACCG
>JAFSKT010000210.1 GCA_017448845.1 Lachnospiraceae bacterium | reverse complement strand
GTATAGAATATGCGGAACCTGAAAATGCTGTCCAGAGGAAGCTTTGCGGAGTGTTTGAAAAGGTTCTTGAAATGAAGGATAAGAACATCGGTATAGATGACAACTTCTTTCTCCTTGGGGGTGATTCGTTGCTTGCCATGAAGCTTATCATTGCCGCGGACATCCGGGATCTCACTTTTAAGATCATTTACGAAGAACAGACGGTACGGAAGATAGACGCTGCCCTGAAAAGGACAGAGGGAAGAGAAGGAAAAAGCGGATCACCGGAGGAAAGCATGCCTCTTTCGGATAAGCAGAGAGATTTTCTGGAGATGCAGCTGTCCTATCCGGAGATGCCCTTATATAACCTTCCTTTCGTTTTGTACTTTAACAGGGACCTGCAGCCGGAGAGGCTTAAAAACGCGGTTGATAAGGCTTTCCGGATGCATCCCGGGCTTTTTACGGTCATAAGGAAAAAAGACGGGGAATGGAGAAGGTTCATGGTCCCTCCGGAGGGGGAGATCTGCGGCCTCAGGGAGATGTCAGATAAAGAGCTTGACAGGGAGATCTCCTCACTCATAAAGGTTCCGTCCTTTGACGGCTCCCCTTTGTACAGAGCCGCTATAGCGGTTACGCCTTCAAGGCTCGCTCTGCTTATAGATATCAATCATATCATATGCGACGGCACTTCCCTCCGGATACTGGCGGAGGATGTGCTTTCCCTGTATCAGGGCCGTGTTCCGGAAGATGATCCCTACATTGAATTGATGAACGCGGAATTCAGGGAAGGGTGTGAAGAAAATACTTTCGGAGACAGGGATCCTTTTTTGAAGGATTACGGCAATATGTTAATGAGGCTCCCGCGGCCGGATCTCCCGGGAGACAGGAACGTGGCCGAAGGCATAGACAGGGAAATAAGATTTAACAGAAAGGACATCCTTCATGCTTCCAGAAAGTACGGGACAGCGGTAAGCACCGTTTTTATGACAGCCGCTGCCATTGCTCTTTCCCGCTATAACGGAGTGGACCGGGTTTTGCTGTCATGGATCTTTAACGGAAGGAGCAGAAAGGAAAGCTCCCGTTCCGTCGGCATGTTCCTTAAGTATTATCCCGTGGCATTCAGGACGGGAGCCGGAAGGGATATTGAGAGCATGCTATCCGAAGCCTCGGAGCGGATCAGGGAGGCTTTAGCGTCGGGAAGGGAATACCCCGTGATGTACCGGGGACATATGAAGTGTATGAACTACAATTATCAGGGGAAGATATCGGAGGATGTTGACACGGATCTTTTGCTTGAACTGGACGACCGTGATATGGGAGATATTCCCACCATCGAGCCCTTTAAGGTCACTATTGACGACAATGAAGACGGAATGGAACTGAGTATTGATTATGACGCCGGGCTGTACCTGCGTTCAAGCATGGAAAGGTTCGCGGATATATACATGGATTCATTGAGAAGTATAATTGAGGGACGAAGCGGACTCTGATCCCGTGGCTCTCAAAAAGTGGAAGGGGAAAATAAATGATCGATTTTTTAACAAAATTTAAGGGACAGGTAAACAGCGTACCGGATAATAAGGCGATCGTTGACCGCGGCGGACAGCGGAAGACCAGCTACAGGGCCCTTGATGAAGAGTCCGGAAAGATCGCATCCTGGCTTAAGAAGCAGGGGATCGGAAAAGAGGATGTTGTGGCGATCTGTGTTCCCCGGGGACTTGAATTTGTTGCGGTGAGGCTGGCTGTAATGAAGGTGGGGGCTGCCTGGGTAGGAACGGAAGCCATGATGGGGGAAGAGCGTATTGCCTATATTATCAAAGACAGTAACGCAGCCCTGGTGATGGATGAAGGGAAATACGAGGAAGCCCTGAAGGAGGAGCCCCTTGAGGAAAAGGAGTGGGCCGATGCCGATGAACATGACCTTGCTTTTATTTACTATACCTCCGGAAGCACCGGAAGGCCCAAGGGAGTATTACAGGAATACGGCGTCTATAACTACATCATGTTTTCCACAGAGCGGGCCGTTGGCAGATGGCTGCCCCTCGACTATGCAAATGTGGCGCCGGAGACCTTTGTGGGAGGCATCTATCTCATGATGGGCATACTGCAGGCAGGCTCCACACTGCATCTTATCCCCCTTGAGCTTGTAAGGGATCCTGCCGGGATGCTGTCGTATTTTAAGAATGAGCATGTCACCGCCTCATGCATGCCGCCTACTCTGGTGAAAGTTCTGGAAAGTGCCGGCGGTCTGGATTTAAAGGTGCTTCACATCACGGGAGAAATAGCAACTGATATTTATATTGACCGTTTTCCTTTTTTGAACGCCTACGGCCCCACGGAGTTCAGCTATCTTCCTTTTTTCTTTGATATAGACAGGGCATACAGCAATACCCCCATAGGGACGCCGGATAAGTATACGGAGATCCTTTTACTGGATGATAACGGAGAAGTCTGTTCCCGGGAAGGTACCCTCTGTATCAGGCTTCCTTTCTTCAGAGGATATCTCCATGATGAGGAAAGGGCGGATTTTATCGTTATTGACGGTAAAACATTCTTTAAGAGCAGCGACTATATGAGCGTGGATGATAAGGGCAATTATACGATCCTTGGCCGGGTGGACGAT
>JAFSKT010000209.1 GCA_017448845.1 Lachnospiraceae bacterium | reverse complement strand
TTGGTGATTATCATAAAGTCAGTGATGAATACTAATAGTGTCAATGAAAATGCAGCTTACAGAAAATGTGGGCTGCATTTTTACGATTAAGATTTTCCTTGCCTTATTGCAAATAGGGGCTGTCGCTATAGATGATTAAATATCCCTGTTTTCGCTTTACTGTTTTTAAGTACTTCTATGCCGTGCTTAAACTTTCTTACCTGGATGAACCTCAGTCTGATGGAAAAATAGATCCCCGAGCCGATAAGAAGTATGATCGCCAGCGAGAAATTCCCCAATATCGGTATACTTGAATACCCCCCGAGATTCGTGGGAAAATCCCAGAAAAGGTCAGATACGACCTGTATTTTCCCGCATACCATAGTAATAAAATAAAGCAGATTTTCCATACCCATTCCTCCTAAATCAAACGTAAGTCAATGGGGACTCCCTGTCCTCACTGACTTACGTTTTTAACTTTATTCCCTATTTCCTGTACACCTCAGTGATCCCTGCCCCGGATATGATCAGTGTGCTCTGATCCTCAGATACGGACATCAAAAGTCCGGAGTTGAAATCATCCTTACCCTCCAGCAGATATGTGCTGTTTCCCAGAGGAAGCACATTGAACTCCTCTTCGTAACCGAAGGAGTACCTGCGGGTCGCAATGGCGTAGTGGGAGTCGTCGGAGTAATTGAGTATCTCCACAGTGACCTTGGGGTCTGTGCCGTACTCCGCTCCGCTGACGGGCTGGGTGTCGTCTGTCCTCCTGGGTTTGCTCTGGTCCCATGAGCCGTCTTCGCCGGCCCAGTATCCGTCCTGGGCGTAGTTGCTCCTCATAAGGCAGCCCGAATAGTCCACATAGTAGTACTTGTCCTTGTCCTCAACCCAGACGTTCATGGTTTCCGCGCCGTCTGCCAGGGTATATATCTTCTCTCCCGACTGGAGGGTGGTCCACTCTCCGCCGGTGACAGAATATGTGGCGGGAGTATAGCCGTCAAGCCCCTGGGAGTAGTCCTCAGATGACGCTTGTCCCTCGCCGGAAGGGGGTGTTGACTCGCTCTCTCCCAGAAGGAAATCCGTTGCATCCGCCGGTTTTTCGCTCTCCTGAGCCGGCGCATCCTTCTCTTTATCTTCAGCTTCTTCAGGGGCTTTGGCCTCTTCGCTTTCAACTGGAGCCGCAAGGTCCGCCTCAGCCACGGCTGCGCCTGCGTCCTTCTCAGGTTCTTCGGAAGGCTCCTCCTCTTTTTCAGACTCCTCCTTATCCTGCTGTAACAGTCCCGGTATAAGGTCGTTTAATGGCCCCGGGGCTGACAGTCCTGCTGCGGAGAGACCTGCTGCTCCTCCGGCTGCTGCCACAGAGAGGGCAAAGCCCGTCATCAAGCCTGTCAGAAGACTCCTTGCTCCCGCGGGATTTGGAAGCTTACCTTCCTCTGACTTTATGGGCGAAAGCTTAGATGCAAAGCGGTACAGGCCACCCGCCCTGCTTCCCAGGCTCCTGGCGGCCACCAGTATTCCCGCAACGCCCGCCATGATTCCCGGGAGCTTCAGATTACCGTTAAATATCCAGTACAGCACAATGGCCAGAACGGCTCCCAGAAGGGCAAGGACAAAGCTTCCCTTTCCTTCACTCTGAGATCCTTCTGAAGCTCTTTTGCCGGAAAAGACATTTCTAAAGCCCGCGGCTATCATCCCTGCCCCGCCTCCAAGAAGAGTCACAAAGGCAGAGGCAAAGACGCCCCTTCCTATGGTGCCTCCCAGAAGGCCTGCTATCCCTCTGTCCATGCCGCCCCTTGCAAAGGTGGCAAAGTTGAGGATCCTGGTCACGGGGTTCTCGATATTCATCCTCATGAGTACTATCTGGGCGATCCACGCGCCGACAAGAAGGATGGCGCTTACGGCTATCCCTCCCTTTTTGATACTCTTTGTGCCCTCCTTCACCGCAGCCGCCGCAGGCGCTCCGAACTCACCCGCCACCGTTTCTGCTATATTCATGGCAGCTCTTCCTGCCATATCAGCCGCCACAGAATGGGCATTTGCTGCCGCATTAACACCAGCCTTTGTCCCGGCCCCTGCGCTGCTCTTTGGTTCCATGAGCTTGAAACCGCACTCCGTGCAGAACTTTGCCCCGGGCTCCAGGGGCTTACCGCAATTCCTACAGAAATTTGCCATACCTGCCACCCCCTTTAATTCTGATCGTCGTACAGCTTAGCTGTCTTAAGACGTTCTTTCATCCTTCTCTGTCTCACCTGCTTGGGATCCTCAGGGAAGGAAACCATAGCCGGCTCTCCGGTGAGCTGCCCGAAGATGAGATCATACAGGATGACCAGCGGGCTGTAGGGCCCGTAAAAAGCAAATGTAAATGACTTCGTGAGATTGATGCGGCAGCATATAGGATCGCTCCCCTTGCTCTCCCAGAGCCTGAAGGTAATGGTGAAGTCACCGTTTTCTGCAACGCCAAACTCCGAGGTCTGATACTTATTCTCTGCAGCTTCGATAATGGTTCCGACGCCTTCTCCCACGCACTCCTCCAGGAATTTCTTGGCAAGCTCTCCGCCTTCGACCAGCTTGTCGCCCTTAAAGGTTGTGTAGCCTCTTGCGATATACTTGGCCAGCCTGTTGGTGGCCTGCTTCTGGAACTCGCGGTTCTTGATCCAGGCACCAAAGAGGTGTCCCGCTATAACCTTGAACATGGTGGTGGTCATGTCCTTCAGGGCAGCAAATATAGCTCCCGGAAGGTCAATCTCTCCGGACTCATTCATCTTATCAAGGAAATTCTTTATCACCAGAAAACCAAAGTACATTCCAATGAACTTGGCGTTCTGCATCTTAACTCCCGGCTTTCCGATCACCAGGGAGTCAGTCATCATGGACCCTGCAATATTGTTTCCGGCATCTGCTATATGCTTGAAGCTGTTGAGCCTTTCATAGTCAAAGCTCCTGCCGTTTATGAAGGCATCTGTCAGCTCCTCTATACTGTCCATGGCAAATTCATAGGCCATCTGGACAAAGGCACCTGCAATCGGGTTGCCCGTATAGGCGTCTGCGCAGTAGGAAAAGGCCACGCCGCAGACCCATTTGGTGAGCTCTGCTCCGGAGAGCATCCAGTCCACCACTTCGGCCTTAAACAGGTAACCTGCTCCCACCGAAACTTCAAAATCATAGTACTCGTAGTAGATACCCCACCACATCATCCTGAGGGTGTAGGCGGAGTAATTGCCGCTGTCCATGTGACGCTTAAGGATCATGACCCAGTAGGTTCTTTTCTCTCCGTCATCCACAAACCTCTTGATGGCGTAGATGACCTTCTTAAGCTCCATCTGCCAGTCCTGGAGAGGCGCGGGCTTAAGTCCCAGAACCCTCACTGGCACTTCTGCCTCAAAGAGCTCTCCCTCAACTTCACAGGACACAGGAAGCTTCATGAGAAATGGCACGTCCGCCTCCACAATGGCCCTCTTTGAGACCATGGTATACTCAGATCCCACGTTTGACAGCTCATAGTCGAACTTCTCGGCAAGGCCCGCTGCTGCGCCCTCTTCTCCTATGAGCTTTCCCATCTTGATCCCGGCCTTGTCGCCATCTATTATCCTTGCTCCGTCTTTTGTAGAAAGAGCTACCATCACCCTGAACCTTGTAGGCAGAAACCGTGGTGTAGGCGCCACATCATCTCCGTAGAAGATGTCATCCTCATAGGCATTAAGGAGCATCTGTGAGTCTTCAACCCTTTCAGGGTCAGGCCTTACCACCAGTCCCTCCGGATAGAGCCTTATGTTGATGATCCCGTCCACCTGATCGCCGTTCTCAAACTCCGCATGGACAGAGACGTACCTCTCCTCAATTTCTGCAAAGGCAGAGCCGTCCCCCTCTATCTTAAGGGTTCTGTTTGCTATGTCGGCGTAGAAGGTGTGGAGCCTGTCTGCCGGCCTTGATGACACCTTCAGGTCATCGCTGTCGCCAAACTTAAGGACTGTAGGGTCACCAATGGCGTCCTCAAAATATATGAGGACGGGATAGGTCTTTTCATCGCCCGCTATCATATCAACCCAGATGTCTGCATTCAGGGTCCACTTATCGCCCCCTGCAGTAACCTCGGGGAATCTCAGGTAGGGCTTGCCCACCAGTCTGAACACGATGTTGTTTTTGAAGTTTCCGCCAAGTCCCGCATAGGAGAAGGTCACGGTTCCCTCTTTGGCCTGGGAGGCTTCATCTGCGCTGACAAGAGCCTCAAGTACCGAGCCCTTGAGAGCTGCGGACACTATGCTAACTCCGGTACCGGAGACAGAGATGTTCCTCGTCAGATCGTCCCTGCTCTTTTCTCCGCCTTTTCCAATCTCTGCTATCCTTGCAGTGACGGCCACAGGACTGGCGCCCTTTCTTATGGCATCTCCGAAGTTCTTTCCCACGTACATCCTGTAGCGCTTTTTATCTTCCTCTGCAGTCTTGGCTCCTCCGCTTAAGGATGAAGCTGCTGCAGCTGCGCCTGCCGCTCCTGCAGCGGTAGCGCCCACTCCCACCGCTACGGCTCCCGGAAGAGATATACTGCCCTCATCATCATCTTTCTGAGGCTCCTCCTTTTCTTCGTCGCCCTCCACGATGTCAGTGCTGAAGTCCGTACCTGTCTCCCCGGCGGTCTCTGAGGCGTTCTGCGTCACTTCCTCCTGGGTGCTTTCATCAACGGCAGCCGGAGCGCCGATCCCGCTCAGAGTAAGGGGCCTGTCACTGCCCTCCCATAAAAAAAGGTAATATGAGGGCTCTTCCTCATAGTCATCACCAATGGTGGTGGTCTCGTTTTTGTTGAGATCCGTGTCGATGTACTGCTGTGTACCCTGGAACTCAAACTGATACTGGCCGGTCTCGGGCACGACCTCGTCCTTACGCACCCCTACCATCACTGTCAGGGTACAGTGCTCTATGTTCAGCTGGTATTCATGGGTCCCCTGATATCTGTCCTCGGAGTAATATATCTCCAGCTTCTGATAGAACCTCACCGGATCATCAAGGACAAAGTTATAGGCATAGAAATTGGCGTTGTACCCGTCCTCTATGGTTATCAGCTTTGGATCCCTGGCTGTAAAGCTCATGTAGCCAAGGTCCAGTGTGTTCAAGTGATAGAGCTCTGAATCGCCGGTCTTTTCCTCAATCTTTACGGGATCAACGCTCAGGTGGTATCCCGCGCTGTCATGGGTCACCTGCATGCTACCGGCGTTTATAAGATCATTTTGAAAGAACATGTTAGGGCCATGCTCCCACATGGTCAGATAGTGCCTGGAGTTGCCGGTACCATTGGTCCAGATATCCTCCCTTCCGTACTGCAGTTTAAAGGGAACCTCCATGGTAAAGCCCCCATCCTCAGCCAGGGCGGGAAGTGCAAAGGCAGGCACCAAAAAAGCAGCCAGCACCATAAGAAGTGTTGTCAGGGCAGCAATTCTCTTAACGCTCTTCCTCCCGGGAAATTTCTTTTTCCTGAAGTGTATCCTGTCCGTGATCTGTCTTCCTGCAAAAGTATCCATGTACATCCCCTTCCGCGACTGTGCACAAAACCTTTGTTGCCGACTGCATCTGTAATTCAGATAAGTATTTCTCTAAATATCATACCATACTTTTTGTACCCCATACAAAAAGGGGTTGTTGCACTTGGTGTTGCGCTGAATGACAAGCCTCCTGTAACCTTCTCAAGCTCTTCGTTTTCCATAATAATTTTTTCTGTCATGATTTTTCCTCCTCGCAGTTTCTAATCTATGAAAAGATGCTTCGTTTTCTGCCTCTTCAGATTCCTCATCTTCTGCCGCCTCTTCGCCTTCGGTGTCTTCGGGCTCCTCGGGAGCTTCCTCTTCAAGGGATTCCTCTGCAGCTGCCTCTTCTACGCTTTCCTCAGTCGCAGCCTCCTTTTCCTCTTCCTCCTCTTCGCCATAGGACGGAGTTGGGCTTATCCTGTAGTACACATCAATGGCTGAGCCTGTAACTCCGTTAAATGAAAGAACATGGCACTCCAGCGTATTAAGGTCATTTAAATACCAGGCATTTTGCTTCGTCATGGTGCCCATTGCAATATAAAGGCTGTTGGATGAGGCATTGGTTATAAGCTCACCGCATTGCTCGTCGTAGGTATATGTGCCATACCACTCCTCCCGGATATCCTGTCCATCCTTAAAGACTTCATCCGGCGGGAAAACTACGTGAGTAGCGAAATATACAGTCCCATCGGCATTTAGCTGCATGGTCAGATTGTGGGTGGTAGCACCTGCTTTACTTGGATAGTCCCAGGTACCGTTAAAGGCATCTACAGGATATGACTTTCCGGCGCCGGCTGCCCTGACTTTTCCCGATGGAATCACCAGGCATACAAGCATTAGAGCAACAAAAAAGCAGGCATAGATTCCCCTTGAAATCCGGCCTACTCTAATTTTTGAAACAGTGCGTCTGGGTCTATACATAAACCTTCTCCTGTTTATAAAAAATTAAGATATTATTTGTCTCATCGCTATTTTTAGATACAATACTCCGTTTATACTATTAGTATAACTTAATAACCTGTCCTTACTTATGAATTTTTAATAAAAAAGGAGGCTCCCATGAAAAAAAGACTACGATTTTTAGCCTTGATAATGGCCCTTGTGGTTACATCCACAGCCTGTGCCGGAGCAAAGGAAGAACCCGCCGCTCCGGAGCCTGAAGACACCGCAGTTGAAGAAGTTTCAGAAGCTCCTGCCGAAGCCTCAGCAGAGGAAGTTAAGGAAGAAGTAAAAGAGCTTGAGGAACCCGAAAATGTGGTTGATCCTCTTTTCACCGACGATTTTGATGAAGTTACTGACTACTCTGCCTACCTTGAAGGCAGTTCTGTAAAGTCAGGAAGCAGAATATGGATACAGGGAAAAGTTGAAGACTACGACAAGGAAGCCAAGGCAATCACTGTAAAGACCAAAGACGGCGACTGGCTCGTGTCCGTTGGCACGGCCGGAACAGATGATTACTACAAGCTCGTAGAAAAGACTGTAGATCAGTTCGTCAGAATATTCGGAGTATATACAGGTTATGAAGCAGATTACGGTATGCCTTCAATGGCTTTCCAGCCAAAGGATTTTCAGAAATACGCATACCGTCTGGAAAGTGTGGACAACAATTTCCGTCTTACCCAGGTTGATTACACTGTAAGCATTCCTGAATTTGATCAGGATGAGACCTTCATGAACATCACCTACAAGATGCCTTCTGTCTGGACAAGAGATTCCAGCGAAAGCGGTCACTATTACCGATTCCCCGAAGATACACTGGCTTCATTCGTAATGTACAACTATATAGAAAACGCCAATTCAGGCTTTGATGAGGTGGCTCCGGAAGACATTCTGTCTGACCTTGCGGACAGTTATGTTGCCGACGGAGATGAGGTTGTCAGAAAGCAATCCTTCAAGCTTGCCGGCAATCCTGCCCTGTGCTTTGAGATGGCTTTCCTTCCGGATGGATTCCCCATCCCCATGACCATGTTCTGCTACATGTTCATCGTGGAGAACCAGTACTACTTCTACGGGATCACCGAACCCTACCTGGTAGGTGAAACAAGTAAAAAGCTGCTGGCAGATCTTTTATCCGACGTCAAGTACACCGCAGAAGGTTCAGACGGCACAGCTACCAAGGCCGATGCAATTACAGACAGCAGCAAGGATGCAAAAGAAACCACGGATGCTTCAAGCGCTTCATCCGAAAAGACTGACACGGCTTCCACAGAAAAGACCACCGCTGCAGCTGACAATACTGCCACAGAGCCTGCCAAGGCAGAAGCAGAAAAGCCTGCTCATCCGCCAAAATCCGAGATTGAAGGCAAGATCTTCACGCAGCATGCAAAGCTTAAACTCACAGGTGAAGTAAATGGCGAGACCAAGACCTTCGAGGACGAGGAAGACTTCCCTGTGATTCTGATCACCAGTGATATAGTTGCAAACTACGACGAAGCAACAGGTGTAAGCACCTGCGTAATAGATATGGAAGGTATACCCACCAATTTCACCTTTACCTTCTCCTATAATTCCAAGGGAAATATTGTTTATGTAACTGCTCCATTTTCTTATACAACAGCCCAGTACACCGCTTCAGGTGTTATGAGCGGAACACGCCAGTAAAGGAGGAAATATGAAAGGACGACAGACGATCAAGATAAACAAGACCATGACCCCCGATGATGTATTACACTTCATGGAGGCACATTGGGATAAAGAGAATATGTCAGAATTTGGAACCACCAAAAAGAGCAACGGTGAACTTGAATATGTGGTTCTTCCCGCTACCGAGAACTGGGATGTGATCATTTACCCCAAGGCTGCCGGAGGCCTGTTTAACAAGGACAACAAACTGGTGCTCAGCGCAGCAAGAGCGACCCATGCCATCGATCCGTCCAAGGTCGACTACACCAAGTACTTCAAGCGGCACAAAGACACCTTCGACAAGATCAAGGATTCTAAACAGGCCATAGACCTCAACGCAGAAATGATGGGTCCATGCGAAGATGCCCTTCAGGAATACACAGGCTTCATGACAAAGCTCCTTGGGGAAAACGGATACCTATAAATGTTATAACCTCTACTGCCGGTCTGCAGTCCTTAGCTTGTAAGGATTAAAGCCCATAAGCTACTACACCTGCGACTGCAGACAGGCAGATCAACATGATAGGATTTATTCCTTGTTTCCTGATCTTCCCGGAGCCCCAATATACAAGGGCAATAAGGCAGGTCAATACTTTTGTCAGTACATCAGGACTAGCGCCAAAAACTAATCCGCAGTTCTTTAAGATCATGCCAAGTCCTGTCACCAGTATGATCCCAATGATACAGGTCTTAAGTCCCACCAGTGCAGCTTCAACATATTTGTTCTGCAGGAACCTTTTCATGACAACCATGATGAGCAGAATGATGAAAAAAGCCGGCAGCACAACTGCTGTCGTAGCTATAGCTGCGCCTAACAGCCCGCCTTTTTCTGGCAATCGGCTATGACATGAATTAGCTGCATCATAAGATTGCTGCTGAGCGAACAGGAACACATCTGTTTGAATTGAAAAAAGCCTCATAATTTTTGATACTTCAAAACAGAACAGGCAACAATGCACCGATTAGTACATCGGCCTATTAAAGTACTCTATTTTTGACAACAGGAAAAATACCGACTTGTCAAATCCACAATTTATGGCATGGAAAAGGGGCTTCGCCCAGATGATTTAATCATCTAAAGCGACAGCCCCGCCTCAATTATTACCCTCTTTCAAAACTCCGTTCATCAGGAATGACCTCTATCTTGGTCCTCTCGATATCATCAACCTGAATGAACCTGCCCTTTCTTATGGTATTAATGAATCTTTCTATTGCCTCTTCATCTCCCTGAACTTCGCAGGTAACTGAGCCGTCATATTCATTTTTCACATAACCCGTAAGTCTGTTAAGATTTGCTGCATGGGTGGCTGTAAACCTAAAACCCACACCCTGCACGATCCCGGTAAACTTTAGATGGTATCTTACTGTTTCTCTCAAAATATCAGTCCTTACCTTAACCAGCAGTCAATGTCTGGCAAGTGTCTCAATAAAAGAGGCCTTGTCTTTTCTTGCCTCGTAACATGATCCATAAAAATCTGAAAATACAGAGACAGCATAGTCTTAAATGAACTGTGCCCGGCAGAAAAGATTGCCTTTACCTATGTCGATATCACGGACTTTTCCAGCCCAGGCATATACATCCTGGTAGATAAACCTGTGAATATCCTTAAGGTGCCTGAAGTCAAATTTCCCCTTGATCGGATGTAACTGCAGATATGCGAGGTTGCCTCCGGTAGAAAGTGCTTCAAGCATGGCAAGATCTTCGGCATCATGGCATTCAAACTCATTGATAAGGACATCCTCACCGGGATATTTGTAGTGATCAATGCTTTCCATGTGCCTTATAATTCTCCTTCAGCATTTTCTGATAATCTTCTCTTGAGATCTCGCCCTTTAGCACCTTTCCAATAGCATTCACACCAGATCTTCCTATACCAAGCTCTTCAATGGCAAGGGTTGCCTGAGTCTGGCGCAGCATATCTATCTGTGCAGTGGTGTACTCCTGCTCAATGTAGCCGTCATTCTTCATGACCCTTGAGATCAGCGATGTCACATAGTCAGGAGGAGTGGTCTTTCCCTGCTCCCAATGCTGGATATTCGCCACCGGGATCCCTAGATATAGCGCAAACTTGCTCTGGGACATTCCTGTTGTATTCCTAAGTTCTTTAATAGCATTCATAAAAGCGCCCTCCATATACTTATAGTATACAATATTGTTATATATTTTCAATCCATGAAATAACATCTGATAAGCAAATAAGATTCCTTTAGCCCCCTGTGGGCGCTGCCTTGGGGAAGGTGTCGGGAACCGGGCGCGGCCATCACTCCTTGATACTGGCCGGGGTGTCGGGGGAGTTCCTGACTTTATTCGGGCGGCGCGCTTAATTATCCCGTTTCATGCGCCGCCCGTACCCGGTCTGCAGGAGCGCCTTTAATTCTCCCCTATGCGCGAGTGCAGACCGGTGCAGGCAAAAGAAAGGGCGACTGAATTCTCACGTTACTTCGACCTTTCTTTTGCCTGTGGGAAAGGGGGTGTGGGGGAAAGGGTCAGGCTCGGCTCCCCCACGACAAAAGCAGCCGGTGCCAAAAGGTTTACTGTGATAAATTCCTTGCCGGCTGCTTTTCTCTCTTTTTCACATCTGACTTCGTATTGCCATCAGATGTATATCCTTTTAAACTGCCCTTGACTCTTCCACGCTCCTTTCTACCTGAGAGGTCTTAAAGAAAAAAGCCTCTTTCATTATCATTTTTTCTTTCTGCTCTTCTCCCTCTCCCCCTTTCACTGGTATGCTCTTCCAAATGGTAAACCGAGAGATGCACTTTTCTCCGTGTCTTACGGTATAGCCTCTTCTTTTCCACTCCATGTATGTGTGTATCTCCTCGGGTTCCTTTGTGAGGGTCTTTCTGCCCTCACTGTCCTCTATGACTATATTTCTTCCCGTTGTTCCTATAACTCCACTCTTCATCAGCTGTAATCTGTTACTGAATATTATCTGCTCGTTGGTCATTTCATGCCCCTTTCACATATGCGGCGGCTCTGCAGATGGTCTTGTTCTTTCCGTCCTTATCAAGAGCTCTTGTTACTCCGCTTACCTTGTTATCTGCAACTCTCCTGTAAAAAAGCTTTCCTAGCCTTGCCCTTACCTCGTAAGGATCAGGGGCTAGGGATAAAAGCTTTTTATATGACGGCAGCTGTTTTAATGTAAAAGCTGCTCCGTCTTTTCTTTCTTGGGCTTCGCCCTCTAAAATCCGCAGAGCTTTTGCGTAGTCAAAACGCTCTACCTTATACCTCTCATCCAGAAGGGACAACACCAGATTGTTAGGGGTTGTTCCCTTTTCCTCTGCCTCGGCTCTTAAATGCTCCATGAGCCTTTCATCTATGGAAAGATTAATCCTAGTAATCATCCTTTTCCTTTCCGTAGGGAAGAGCCTTTCGGCTCTCCCTACTTCCTAAAAAATCTATATATTAGGCTGTCAGCAGATAAGCTCTGTCAACGAGTCTTTCAAGGGGGTCAACTGTCGTTGCGTTGACTTCCTTTACCATGTTCTCGAACATTTCAAGGTCTGACTCCCTCGTATGGGGCACAAGGATGCACTCGTGGATTGATGAAGGGAGAAGAACAAACTCATGCACTCCGATTTCATCCGCAAGTGCGCTTATGCTCTTTTTATCAAGCATTGCGCTTGCTCCTTTCATGCCTGCCTTGTTAGAGATAACATACATTGGCAAATCCTCAATCGCTCCAACATCCTCGCCCATCATCTTCGATATGAGGTTAATCATGGGGGTTGCGGTAAATTCCTCGTGGTTGTTGGCTTCTGCAACCTTGAAGAGCCCCTTTGCCTTAATGCCTGCCATTTCAAGCATCTGCGGCTTTAATTTAACAGAAAAGCCCTGTCCGTCCATGTCATCAGCGATATAGAGATATTCCTCTATACCCTCAAAAGGACTGTTCCTCTTTACAAGGTTCTCGCTTCCCTCTTTCTGTACTCCGATACGGACATGGGACAACAGATATTCACGGTCTGTAAAGCGGTCAATGTCGATTGATGGTCTCTGCTCAATCACAGGGATAAGACCCTCAACAACCTCTGAAACTGTCAGCCCTCTCTCGTCTGCTTCCTTGATTATGTCCTCGGGGTAGATGGTAGGAACAACCTTGTCGTCCTCGTTCTTCTTTACTGCAAGACCCAAAACCTCAATCCCGTTCTTGATGCAGGTCTGCTCATCTACGATATAACCTCTGTTTTCAAGTTCCTTAACGATAGCATTTACTGTAATTTCCATCTGTTTAATCTCCTTATAACCAAAATTTGTTTTTTGTTTTTGGGCAAAGCCCTGAATGTGCTTTCAAGATTCTGAGCTTTTTCTGGAGGGGAGCGTTCCTTTTTTCGTGTGAGATTTTCCATGTGCTTTTTTTCTTCTCCTTTCTGTGTTTATGAATGTGCTTTCTGAGTTCTTCGCCTATCTTTCGGGTTTGCGTGCATCTTCTGGAGCCCGGATGGGACCATCAGCAAGGGACAAGGGACGAGACGCCGTAGGGCAGCCCTTGCTGAGGGGACCAGTAGGGCTACGATGCACTTTTAGCAAACCGATAGGCGAAGGACTTAGAAAGTGCGTTCATACAGAAAGGGGAAGAAAAAACACATAAGGAAAATCCACACGAAAAAAGAGGGGGTTCCTCTGGGGAACCCGTTGGAGAAGGGGACTAAGATAATTCCTTGTATGTCCCGCACTCAGACTTCCTTGGTGGAAGTCAGGGACATATTGGTCTGGGAGCTCGGGCAGACCTGCGAAGCTGCTGGGAATGGTACCCGGATAATGCTCATAAAACACTCACAGGACCTGCCACTGATAATGCTACAGACACTTAAGAAACTGTCCTTACAGGAAAAAGCACCGCAAAAGATCAAAACACTGACCTTTAGGACCATGAAAAAACTGCTCTAAATGGCAAAATTTCTGCCCATATCCTAAACAATATGAAAAGCCTGCAGATACTTCTTAAAACTAAAAAAAGCCTCCGAGGAACCTCAAAGAGCCTTAAATAAAAGCTTTCTAAAATCTTTATCCTGAGTTAATGGCATACAGACGGCCTCAAGTATAAAATTAGGCCATAATCTGATAACAAATATACGAAAAAGGAAACTCCTATGGAAAAAAGACAGGTCATAGAAAACCTGAATAAAAGCCTGCAGACACTAAAAAAAGACCACACCGTAACGCTTTCAGATAAGTCCCTTAAAACTCTGAGAGACTCCATCGAAGAAGCCCTGAACCTTCTTGGAAATGACCTTCCAAAAGATACATCAGATGCCCTGACAGACAAAACCTCTGATGCCACAGACGAAACGATCGACCATCTTGGCCTTTCCAAAAGATCATCAAATGCCCTTAAGAGAGCCGGGCTCATGACCTTAAAGGACCTGCGTGGGATAACAACTGACAATCTGAAAAGCATCAGAGGGCTTGGAGAGACGAGCCTTAAAGAAATAACTGAAAAAGCTGAAGAACAAGGCGTAAAGATAAGCAGCTGATATACATTTCATCATCAGATGTATATCAGCTGCATTATCTTTCATCAAATATACGGTGGGGGTCATAGGGGACGGGCTGGCTGGAAGGTGTCCCCTATTCTCATAAAAGGCACGCCTCATTATCCCATACCGTGCCTTCCTTTTCTTTTCAGGGCATGAAAAAACCCCAGGATAACAGGTCCCGGGGCAAGCACATTTAGGTCTCTTGAAAATTAAACACACAAGAAATCACAAGAGATATTATAGCATAAAAAGCCAGTAAAACACAGCATTTCATCAAAAAATTTCTTAAAAAGCCAGCAAAGAAGCGCTCTTTCGGGAAGAGCTTGGGGAACGGGTCAGGGTGTCTGGGGTTCCCCAATATATTCAAAGGCGCGCTTTATTATCCCGTACCGCGCCTTCATTTGCTTTTGAGACTTAACCTTTAACACTTCCAGCTGTAAGTCCCTGTACAAAGAATCTTTGACAGGAAACGAACACGATCAGTATCGGTATCAAGCTGAGTACTGATAATGCAAACACATATCCCCACTGAGTGAACTGATGCTGTCCAAAGAATCCTGAAATAGCAATAGGTAGCGTCCTTTTAAGATCATCATTGATGACTGTATTAGCCCAAGGGAATTCCTCCCAGGCAGTAAGGAAGTTAAAAATCGATACTGATGCTATTCCGGGCTTTGCAAGTGGTATCGCAACGTTAAAGAACACAACAAGTATGCTTCCGCCGTCCATGTAGGTCGCTTCATCAAGCTCTTTGGGGATATTCTCAACAAAGCCTTTTATCATAAAGGTTGAGTATGGGATAACCCATGCTACATAGAATGGGATCAGTCCCCATATACTGTTGATGGTCTTTAGCTTTACTGCCAGCTCGTACTGTGGAACTATCATCGTAGTTCCGGGAATGATCATTGTAAGGATGATAAATCCAAACAACAAGCTCCTTCCGGGGAACTTAAACCTGGCTATACAAAAGGCAAGTGCGGATGAAACGATTGCAGACAGTACGACCGTCAAAGTAGAGACCAATATGCTGTTACCGAAATTTCCTATGAATTTCTTTTGACCAAGTATATATGCGTAATTCTCTAAAGTTATCTCTTTCAGCTTAGGGAAAAACCTGGGCGGATACTCATAAAGTGCTCCATTGGGCTTTAGAGAGGTGCTCACCATATATATCATTGGCATCATCACGATAATCAGACCGGCAATAAGAAGAATGTATATCACCAGCTGAGATAATCTTCGTTTCGACATAATCTCGTTTCACCCCTCATCCTTAGTCTGCATGAGTCTGAACTGCAGCACCGCCAGTATTGCCAGAACTATTGCAATAATGAAAGACAGCGCAGCGGAATATCCAAACTTACCATTGCTAAAGGCTTTATAGTACATCCAAGTAAGCACAACTTCTGTGTCGTGACCCGGCTTTCCGCCTGTGATGAGCTTGGTTGATGTATATACATTGAATCCACCAATAGTCAGCATTACCAGAGCGAAAAGTATTGTTCCACGGATTCCGGGAAGCGTGATATGCATAAACTTCTGCCATGATCCGGCACCATCAAGAGATGCGCTTTCATACAATTCCAGCGGAACAGTCTGCAGAGCTGCAAGGAACACGACCATGTTCCAACCGATGCCCTTCCATATACCAAGGAGCATAGCCACTGTCATTCCGCCCCATCTGGAATCCAGCCACCTCACGTTCTGTGAGGTGACATGGATAACATTTGTAAGAAAATAGTTAAGAAGACCTTCTGTGTTAAAAACATACTTGAACACTAGGGATGCGATAACCCAGGATGTGATAACAGGCAGATAGTAAGCTACCCTGAAGCCGATCTTCACATGGTTTATGGAATTTATGAGCATTGCTACTAACAAGCCTATCGCCATCTGGGCAGGAACTGTGATGAGTGTATATACAATAGTATTGGTAAAAGCGATCCTGAAATTCTCATCAGCTAATACTGTCCTGTAGTTTTCAAGGGCAATAAATTCCTGATCAAGAAATGAACCAAAATCCCATTTGAAAAAACTCATCCAGAAGAGCCTGATTATGGGATACACCGTAAAGATCCCAAATACCAAAAGCCCCGGCAATAGCAGAAGTAGTATCTGCATTCTGCTCTTAGCATTAAACTTCATTTTCTTACTCCAGAAATTATCTTATTTATTCAGCAAGGAGCGCATCTACCTTTGTAGCAAGCTCATCCATTGCTTCCTGCGCTGTCTTGTCGCCATTTACAACCTCAGTAACTGCAGCTGCAAGCTCAGAATCAAATTCTGACCAGCATGCTACGGTAGGACGTGACTTAGCTGTCTGAAGTTGCTCGATGTATGGTGCAAAATCTGCAGCCTTAACTGTATCTGTCTCAAGGGCAGTCTTGTTTACAGGAATCTGTCCGCATTTAGCCATCTCAACCTGTGCATACTCGCTTGTCATGAACTTCATGAACTTCCAAGCAGCATCCTTGTTGGCAGAATTGAACATTGAAATATCCTCGCCGCCAAGAACAGATATTGAGCCG
>JAFSKT010000019.1 GCA_017448845.1 Lachnospiraceae bacterium | reverse complement strand
TTCCCCGGATAAGATGCTCCTTACCCGGAAGTTTGCAGGATCTGCGGGCCTGTCCACCAGCATGCTCCTTACCCTGAAACGTACCCTGAAGTTCATCATCTCTCTTACTCTGAACCTTACCCTGAAGCGTACGCGGAATCTTACTCTGAAGCGGACTCTGAAACGCACACGGAATCTTACCCTGAAGCGGACTCTGAAACGCACGCGGAATTCAGTGGGCAGTGTATCAAGATAACCCGGATCCACCAGCCACTTCTGGTATATATCTTCCGTTTCGTCATCCCAATCATTCTCTATTTCTTCATACTTTGCAAGGAGCTGGTCCTGGTCCATCTGGTCTATGGCGTCCACTTCCTGCTTCTCCGCAGCCGTAAGGTCGCCGTAGTCATTCAGCCGGCCGTCCTTATAGGCCTTATCCTCATCATCATTCCAGGGGTGGGCTTTATAATAGTTTTCTTCTATCCTTGACCAGATCATCTTCTGGTATTCTTTTTCATCCTCAGCAGTCCACTCTTCATCATCACTGCCGTCTGAATACCACTCCTCATCCCTGAAGTTTCCGTTATCCATCCAAACTGAAGAATAAACATCATAGGGCACATAGGCAAGGTCCCCTGCTTCCGAGGTACTTCCCCATTTGATCATCCTGCCGTCAGCGTTCGTTCCCAGCTCATAGTCCCATCTCTTATACTTATTCCCTTCCTTTGTAAGAGCGATCGTCTTCTTTTCCGTGGGATGGTTGCTGTCATATATCTCTATCCCCTTACCGTCTTTTGTTATACCGTAGGCAAGGACTGCGTGGCCTCCCTCTTTTCCGAAGATAGCCACGATCACGGGACGGCCCTTTTCTCCTTCGCTCTTTATTACCTTTACCGCGTCATTCAGGTCGGTGTTAAGCACGAAGCAGGCCTGCACCCTCTCATCAAACTGGGAGATCTGCATTCCCTCTGTGAACTTACGGAGGTCGCTTAAGAGTTCCTCATCCTTATCATCCGAGGGAGCGGTATCAAGTGTCTTGTCGCTTAAGATAAAGTCCGCGATCCCTTTACCGAACTCCGGATGGCTGGAGGAATAATTGTTTGAATAACTACTGTAATTCTTTGTATCCACTCCGTTACCGGAGACATTGAAAAGTCCGCTGCCGGAAGACAGGCCATAGCAGCTCCCGCCCCAGGGATCGTCAAACATCTCATATACAAAGCTGCCCCTACGGCCGAATATCGCCCTGTATCGTTCTTCCGGGATGTGGTAGCCATCGCTCTCACTGTAGTTGAAGCCCGCGTAGGAATTGGGTATCTGGGCGTAGTTCAGGTTCATGGAAACACTTACCGGTGTAGGTGAAGGATATCCCTCGATCGGAGTAAGGTATCCGGGATCTCCGGATCCCCCGTCGATCTTGAAAGCCCAGATGTCTGACCAATTCCAGCTATATGCCGTTCCCTTGCCGCCAACAAGGCTTGAACATCCGCTGAAAATACTATCTCCCGTCACGGAAGGATCCAGGCTGAAATCCTGGTCAGCCCATATCGTTGTAAGGTTATGACAGTTATAGAACATTTGGGAAATATTACTGTTTTTGGGGATAGGAGTCTGGTTAAAGCTCACCGTTTCAAGATTCTCGCGGTAGATTCCATAACTGCTTCTGAAAAGCTGCTCAAGATCAGAACTCCCGGTTATGGTACACTTCTTAAATTCTATCTCTTTAAGAGGAATTTCATAATAACCTGTGTCAATATCAAATACATTTCTGTTCAGGGAATCAAATGTTACTGTATCAAATACAGCAGATAAAATGCTGCTTCCCTCAAAGAGATAGTCTATATTCAAAGGTACTGCTCCCTGAACGACGAGCCTTTTTACATCGGACGTAAAAATGGGGAATCCACGGTCAGCAGAAGGCTTTCCGGTTGTATCTATCCTGACTGTCTTCTTAACACCCTGAACTTTGGCGAATTGCGGAATGGTAACCGTCTCCTCACTTCCTGTATAGCGGGTGAGATCACAGTAATCTCCGTTGACCTTATACAGCCAGTCCTCAAGAAATGCATCTGTATTTTCGTGATATTCAGAAAGATATCCGGAAGCATTAGGATAATCATCGATTCTGAAAAAATTAATACCGTTGGCGTGATCATTTCCGAGGCATTTCGCCCCTTTATCCCCCATCAGTCTGGAACAGCCCCAGAAAAGATCATCGTAAGAGCCGCTCAGGTAAATATTAGCATTTACCAGAAAACCGCTGTTTACATATATCCTCTCAAGGGAGGAGCAATTATCGAACATATCATCAAAGTTTATAGCATCCGGTAATCCTGATGATGTCAGCAGGTAAACCTTTTTCAGTTTCCCGCAATCCGAAAACATTTGACTGAATACTGTGACATTTTCAAATTCAGTATTCTTAAACCAAACCGTCTTTAAGTTTGTACATGCCCTAAACATACATGTTGCAGTTGTACAATCAACGTTAAAATCAACTCCGTCAAAATACACGTTTTCAAGGCCCGTACATCCATCAAACAGTTGTGCGGCCTGGGTATAAGAATTAAAAACGATATTCTTTATATGCACTTCCTCTAAGCTGTTACAACCGGAAAAAGTCGGATTGCTCGAATTTACTCCAAATAAATGAGGATAATTCATATCCAGGTATGTAACCTTCGAATTACTGAATATTTCAGCTGGATCCATAATGCATATTGTATCTCGCGTGCCTGTATCATTGGATATTTTTACGGCTTCAACACAATCCGGGAAAAAAGAAGTTACATTGGCAGGCCGCAAAGAAGAATGAAAACACAACTCGATCCGATCAGTGGGATTTGTCCCATCACTTGTATTATAAGGAATGCTTATACGCTTTTTGTCACCTTTATAGTGTGTTAAAACATAGCCATTATATGGAGAACCCGGTTCATAAACATAATCCCAGTCATTGATATTAAATTCCGCCCATTCCTCGTTGTACCCCTTAAGTATCTCCGTCTCTCCGACCCTTTCTTCCTGAGCGGATATAGAGTTTTCCGCAGTGTAGATCCCGTTTTCCGCGTGCAGCAGAAGGGCGGATGTCATCACCATCGCCGCCGTCAGTATAAGACATATAGTTTTCCCTGGTTTTATAAACATAGAAACCCTCCTCCAGATCATAAGAAAACATCATTTCCATTATATTATATATTTGGGCATTTTAATACTGAAAAATACGATGAATTCCCGAAATATAAACGAAAACGCGCTGATGCAGCAGAAGTGAAAACGACTAGATCAGTGAAACAATGATCGGGATCGTGAATATCGAAAGCAGCGTTGTTAAGATCGTGGCCCTGCTGCAAAGGCTCTCGTCTCCCCCGTAGTTTTTAATGACCATGGTCACCACGCTTCCCACGGGAAGAGCGAACATGATAATAAACACACCGAAGATCACATCGTCTCCCTTCAGGGCCCGGAACAGAAAGCCGGCGCTTATTGGCATGATAAGCAGTGATATTGCAGCGAAGACATACATCCTCAAACCGGAAAACATCTCTCTGAAAGGCATCCTTGCCACAGAAGCCCCTATTACCATCATGGAAAGAGGTATAGTGGCGTTTCCCACATAGTCAAAAAAGGTAAGCACCGCGTCTCCGGGCTTAAATCCGGTGAAAAAGAAAACCAACGCCAGTACCGAACATACAGTTCCGATATTGAAGATCCCCGAAATCCCACTGCTCCTCTGCTCCGGAGGAAGTCCTCTTTGAGCAATGTAAATACCGAGAGTGTAAAGCAGCAGATTATAAACCAGGATATAAAAGGTGATGTAGATCACAGCTCCCTGCCCGTAGATACTTGATATCACCGGGATCCCCATAAAACCTACATTTGAAAAGATGGTCATCAGGGAAAAGATATCCCTCTGGCCGCTGTCCTTCCCCAGGATCCTTGAGATGGGGATGCTAAAGATAATATTGACTCCAAAATATATGAGGACAAACCTTAAGTTCTGAGCTATCAGCCCCATATCCGTGCTGCCGTAGGCTGTCGCCGTAAGAGCGCCGTTTATGATAAGGGCGGGGTTAAAAACATTGACGACTATCTCCGACAGTTTCTTATGGCTGTTGTCCTCCAGCCACTTCATTTTATAGGAAATAAACCCCAGCCCCATCATGGCAAGAAGCATCAGCATTCTTTCAAAAATAACAAGTATATCCATTTATAATGCAGTTCCTATACAAAACGCACATTATCCGTGCTCATGGTCCTGTAACCCCGTCCCCCCGGTCCATGCCGGTTTTACTTTATCACTTTGACCTTATACTTAAGTTTCGCGGCTTCCTTCCCTTCTCCGAAGTATGCCGTTATCACCGTGCCTCCCTTCACACCCGTAAGGGTTATGAGGCCGGTGCTCTCATCCACTGTGGCGATCTTTTCCTTTTTGCTTGTCCAGGAGTCGGGCTGGATCCCGCTTCCTTCTTCAAAGAGGCTGTATCCCTCTATAGTATAGCCTTCGCTTATCTCGCTCTGCTTTATCTTTTCAGCCTTCTTAAACTTCGGGGCTTCTATGGTAAACTCAATGATCTGCAGCTCATTTCCTTCTGCGTCCAGTCCCTTTACCGTCACGGTTCCTGCTTTCTTCGCCTTTAGTACACACTTCTTATTCACTGTCGCATTCTTGTTGTCAACGGTGAACTTCACGCATTCTTCCTTAAAGAGACCAAGCTTCTTAAGATCCGCTTTCTGTTTCACTGCAAGGTACGCCCTGCTGTAGACCACTACTGTACAGCTGTCGCTTATGGTCTTTCCGTCTGTGATCCCTTCTGCAGTGATCGTAACCCTCCCGGGTTTTATTCCGGTCACCAGGCCGTTCTCCGATACGGTCGCAACGGCGGGGTCGGAGCTCTTAAAGCTTACCGGTACTATGGAGTCCGCAGGAGTGATATCTGCCTTCAGGGCTTCGCTCTTCCCTGCTTCAAGCTTTACATACTTTTTATCAAGGCTTATTTTGTCAAGATTTTCACTACCTAAGTTCCTTATCTCCACTTCATCATCGGATATGCCCTCATAGGTCACTCCATCCGCATTCTCTATTATGAGCTTTCCGCCTTCCGTACCGTCATATCCCACCACTATGTTCTGTCCGTTACCGGTGCCGTTACCGCTTATGGTTATGACCTTCTTCTCCCTATCTTTATCTTCAAGGATAGTTGTGAGCTTTATCAGGAACCTCTCATCTCTCTTAAGGTCTGAAAGGTTTGCTATCTTTATGCCTTCTTCATCATTGACGTTTACCCTTATCTCGCTGCTTGCGGCCGATGCCTCCACCATGCCTTCTTTATCTGCCATGCTGACTCTCAGAGGGCTCCTGTCACTTTCATCCTTCTTCTCAATGCCGAAATCTCCGGTCCTTATAAAGAGCACGTCCCTGTCTGCCTTTTTAAGGTTGTCCTTTATGCTGTAGCCTAAGGGGCGGGATACGAAGGCGGACGCTTCCTTTTCCCCGTCTGTGCCTTTGCTTACAGCTTCGTCTGTAACCTTAAGTTCGTTATCCTCCATCTTCGCTATGGCTTTTCCGCTCTCATCCACTACGCTGTAATCGGGTACAGTGTTGCTCTCTTCTGCGGATATGACGCTCCTTACCCGGAAGTTTGCGGGATCTGCAGGCCTGTCCACCAGCATGCTCCTCACCCTGAAGCGCACACGGAAGTTCAGCATCTGCCTTACACGGAACCTTACTCTGAAGCGAACACGGAACCTTACGCGGAAACGCACGCGGAAACGAACCCTGAAACGAACCCTGAAACGCACTCTGAATTTAGCCGGCACGGAATTTAAGCTGTCCGGATCTGCAAGCCAGTTCTGGTAAAGTTTCTCATCCTCATCGCTCCAGTCCTTCTCTATCTCCTCATATTTGGCAAGGAGCTCATCCTCTGTCATTTTTTCGACATCTTCAATTTCCTTTTTATCCGCATTCGACATACCGGTTTCATCATCTGTGCGGCCCTTTTCATAAGCTTCATAGGCTGCCTCTTCATTATCGTTCCAGGGGTGCCTTGCGTAGTAGTCCTCTTTTATCTTCGACCAGATCATCTTCTGGTATTCTTTTTCATCCTCATCTGTCCAGCTGCCGCTATCGTCTCCGTACCACTCCTCGTCCCTGAAGCTTCCGTTATCCATCCACACCTGTGAATAAACATCATAAGGCACGTAGGCAAGGTCCCCTGCTTCCGAGGGGCTTCCCCATTCGATCTTTTCGCTGTCAGCGTTTATTCCCAGGGTATAATCCCATTCTGTGTATTTATTTCCTTCTTTCGTCAGGTCGATGATTTTCTTTTCTGTGGGGTGGTTGTTGTCATAGATCTCTATACCCTTGTCATCTTTTGTTATACCGTAGGCAAGGACTGCGTGTCCCCCTTCTTTTCCGAAGATGGCAACGATCACGGGACGGCCTATTGCGCTCTCTTTCTTTATGACCTCTACAGCATCATTTAAGTCGGTGTTCAGCACGAAACAGGCCTGTATCCTCTCATCATACTGGGAAATCTGCATGGCTTCAATAAACTTCCGGAGGTCGCTGTTCAACTCTTCATCCTTGTCATCCGAAGGGTCGATGTCCAGAGGATGGTTGCCGTCATTTATGATAAAATCATCCAGACCGCTTCCATAGCCGTTATAAGATATGGTATCTATCCCGTTATTGGATACTTTGAAAAGACCGCTGGTCGCAGAGAAGCCGTAGCAGCTCCCGCCCCAGGCATCGTCAAACATCTCATACACAAAGCTTCCCCTCCGGCCAAACACGGACTTATACCGTACTTCGGGGATATGGTAGTCTTTGGTATATTCAAAGTCGTTGTAGGAGTTACGGATCTTTAAGTAGTTTAGATCATAGTTTTCACCGGCTATGGAAAGGTAGCCAGGCTTATTATTTTCCGGATCATCTACCCTGAAATATTCGAGATCAGAATTCGCATTACTGTAACAAGTACCCTTTCTACCCTTAAGTTTCTGACAATTTGAGAAGACAAAACTTGCATTTTTCGCAACTCCGCTGACAGGTCCCTTAAAACTGTCATCCACATAGATCCTCTCAAGAGACGTGCAGTCGCTGAACATATAGGAAATACTGGTAACGCCGGACATATCAAAGTTGTTGAGGTTCACTGTCTTAAGACCCGAACAATTTCTAAAAGTATTGTTCATCTCAAAAGGAGCTGACATATTGCTCATTGTCACGGTCTGGAGGCCTGAGCATCCGTTAAATGTGCTGTTCATTTTCGGTTCAATACCTGTAAATCCCACACCATCAAACACCACGGTCTGAAGATCCGTACATCCACTGAATGTTTCAGCCAGCTGGTCACCGTCATTATATGTCTTAACGTTTTTAAGAACCACAGATTGAAGCTTAGTACAGCCGTAGAAGGCACTGTCCATACTCTGTATTTCGCTGTCCGAGCCTATGCCGGTAATATCAGAGATCACCACAGTTTTAAGATTTGTACAATTTTTGAACGTATTGTCAAAACCAAAGAATTCCTCAAGAAAACAATTCTCTATAACCACATTTTCAATAGTTGTTGACCCCGTAAACAATTCGCTGGATTGTGGTACCCCGTTTCCGTTAAACAGCGTGCCATTGAACACAGCTGTGCTTATTGACGATCTGCTGAAAATCTTCTGAGGATAAAATATGGTTCCTCCATTTATTTCTAAATCCGTCACGGTATCATTCGTAAAAAACGCATCATCACTGCCCTGCAGGATAACACTGTATTCCTTACCTTTAAGTTCTACCTTGGAAGGAATGGTCAGACTGTTAGTATACCCTTTGTAATGATAAAGATATACATAATCACCATCATTAGGATCATTTGGATCAAGCGAGTCATAATCGCTTTCCCAATTACTTATATTACTCTCGGACAGTTCCTCCGGAATCGGCACCATCCCACTCTGTCCGCCATATACCGGCACCGTCAAAGTTATCATCATCGCCGCCGTGAGCAAAATACTGATCATTTTTCCGATCTTCTTAAACATAAATTGCCTCCTCATGTACGTTATTACTTCTTCACCTTTACCTTATACTTAAGCTTCGCAGCTTCCTTCCCTTCTCCGAAGTAGGCTGTGATAACAGTTCCGCCCTTCTCTCCCGTAAGGGTTATGAGGCCGGTGCTCTCATCCACTGTGGCGATCTTTTCCTTTTTGCTTGTCCAGGAGTCGGGCTGGATCCCGCTTCCTTCTTCAAAGAGGCTGTATCCTTCTATGGTATAGCCTTCGCTTATCTCGCTCTGCTTCAGCTTTTCAGCCTTCTTGAATTTCGGGGCTTCTATGGTGAATTCTATGCTCTGCAGCTCATTCCCCTCTGCGTCAAGGCCCTTTACCGTAACAGTTCCCGCTTTCTTCGCCTTTAAGATGCCCTTTTTGTTCAAAGACACATTCTTATTGTCCGCGGTGAACTTCACGCATTCTTCCTTAAAGAGACCCAGCTTCTTAAGGTCCGCTTTCTGTTTCACTGCAAGGTACGCCCTGCTGTAGACCACTACAGTACAGCTGTCGCTTATGGTCTTTCCCTCTGCTGACCCTTCTGCAGTGATCGTAACCCTCCCGGGCTTTATCGCTGTCACCAGTCCGTTCTCCGATACGCTCGCAACGGCGGGGTCAGAACTCTTAAAGCTTACCGGTGCTACGGAGTCTTCAGGCGTGATCATTGCCTTCAGGGTTTCGCTCTTCCCTGCTTCAAGCTTCACATAGGTTTTGTCGAGTTTTAACCCGTCAAGATTCAGGTTCCTTATCTCCACTTCATCATCGGATATGCCCTCATAGGTCACCCCGTCCGCGTTCTCTATTATGAGCTTTCCGCCTTCTGTACCGTCATAACCCACCACTATGTCATGTCCGTTACCGGTGCCGTTACCGCTTATGGTTATGACCTTGTTATCCTTATCCTCTTCTTCAGGTATCGTGGTGAGCTTTATCAGGAACCTCTCATCTCTCTTAAGGTCTGAAAGGTTTGCTATCTTTATCCCTTCTTCATCATTGACGTTTACCCTTATCTCGCTGCTGGCGGCCGATGCTTCCACCATGCCTTCCTTATCTGCCATGCTGACTCTCACAGGGGTCCTGTCATTCTCATCCTTCTTCTTTATGCCGAAATCTCCGGTCCTTATAAAGAGCACGTTCCTGTCTGCCTTTTTCAGCTTGTCTTTTGTACTGTAGCCCAGGGAACGGGATACGAATGCTGTGGCTTCCTTTTCCCCGTCTGTGCCTATGCTTACAGCTTCATCTGTGACCGTAAGCTCGTTATCCTCCATCTTCGCTATGGCTTTTCCGCTCTCATCCACCACGCTGTATTCGGGTACAGCAGTATTGTTCTCTTCCCCGGATAAGATGCTCCTTACCCGGAAGTTTGCAGGATCTGCGGGCCTGTCCACCAGCATGCTCCTTACCCTGAAACGTACCCTGAAGTTCATCATCTCTCTTACTCTGAACCTTACCCTGAAGCGTACGCGGAATCT
>JAFSKT010000208.1 GCA_017448845.1 Lachnospiraceae bacterium | reverse complement strand
CCCGTACTTTCGTCAGTACGAGAATCATATAAAGGATCAGCCATTGCCGGCAGGCTGAATGATGACACGATCATCACTATTGCTAAAATAAACGACATTTTCTTTAATAGACTGATTTTACTCATTACTTTCTCCTTTCACTACTTTGCCTCAGCGATAAATAAAAAGACCACGTATAAAAAGTAAAACTCTTCATACGGCGGTCATATCAGGTCAATACTGTATCTGATTGCTAAATACCTTGAAAATAAACACATTTTATCTAACGCCTGCTTGTTATTCTTACCCCTGCCTTGTAGTTTACCACCCATTAAATGTTCTGTCTACGATTATCGATATATATTCTATCATGTATACATCATGGTGTGGGTGGTTCTTGAATATTATGTCTACTTAATATAGAATAGTTATGTATATTGAAAGTGCAGGAATGATCTATGTCTGATTACAAGAAAGAAAAGAATTATGAGGTTCGGCAGAAGGCCAATGCCATAATTAAGACCATGCCGGACTATGTATATGACTATTTTCTGGCCAGGGAAATACGCTTAAGCGCTATGTCCATTTATTCCTATGCGAACCAGCTCCACACCTTTTTCGAATTCCTTCATGACAATAACCCCGCTCTTTCAGGCAAGGATATAAGGGATATCAGCCTTGATGATCTGGACCGGCTGAATGACAGGGATATCGTGGAATTTCTTCACTATTTAAGAAACTACCCTTCCGAGAAAAAGGATGGCTCCGTGACTTATGTGGAGTGCAGTCCCACCACGATACAGCATTATACAGTTGCCCTGAACACCTTTTTCAAGTATCTGGTTGTAAGGAAGATGGTGGATTCAAACCCCATAGAGCTCATACAGAGAGCAAAGCTTCCGAAAAAGGAAGTGATCTACCTTGACAGGGATTCCAAGCACCAGCTCCTTGACAGCGTGGAGACCGGAGAAGGGCTTTCAAAGAAACAGGCTAAATACCATGAAAAGAACGGTGCCAGGGACTTCGCCATGATATGCGTCTTCCTTTCCACCGGCATCCGTGTGTCCGAACTTGTGGGCATGGACTTAAAGGACATTAATTTCAAGAAGCATTCCATAAATGTTTACCGTAAGGGCGGTAATTTTGACGTGGTCTATTTCAGCGACAGCGCCGGACATTATCTGGAAAAGTATCTGGATGTCAGGGAGCATATCTACCATCCCGATGACAAGGAGACCGCTGTATTCTTAAACAGGGACGGTAAGAGGCTCAGCGTCCGCTCTGTGGAACTGATGGTCAAGAAGTATATCAACGCTTCCGTTCCCTCCGAAGGCAAGAGGATAACCCCTCATAAGCTCCGCTCCACCTATGCTGAGACCATGCTGAAGGCCACGGGAGGCGATATAGAAAAGGTGCAGAAGCTCCTTGGCCACTCTTCCATCATGTCCACCACCCATTACGTGGATTCCACGGAGGAAGAAAAGGAAGCTGTAAGGAACCTGTCCGACGACTGATCAGAAGCCGGTCCCGAAGTGAGCAGGGATCAGGAATATGAGAAATATAAGCACTGCTGTGGGGATGATGCCTGAAAAGAAGTTTTTCCGGTCCTCCGGGCTTAAACTCATATGAAAGAAAATTGAGATCATAAAGTACCAGAAAAGGATGTAGTGCCAGACCTTATTTAATCCGGGCTGCAGATAATTCCACATTAAGATGATACCGATAAAGCCCGTGACTATGGGTGCAATGGCAGAAAAGGAAAGCTGCAGCGACCGCAAAACAAGATTTCCCCTGGGAACGATGTTTACGCTTCCAAGGTTTTCTCCCTTTGGGAATAGATTTATCTCCCTTATCTTTGCTCCAAGGATAAAGGCAAAAAGGGCGTGGGACAGCTCATGGAGCACTGTACCCGGCCATGTGATATAATTCCTTATCAAAAAAGCCGGTCCGGCTCCTACGATAAGCGAAAGCAGCTTCACGGATATGATATCCGCCATATTTACAATAAATCCTGTCAGCAATATGGCAGCAATAAGAACCAGGGTTTCCAGTATGGCAGTGATCGCCGGAGTGTCCGGCAGGGATAAAAAGCTTATAAGTTCTTTGATCATGATAACAGTATAGCAACGGAGGTTTTAATAGGCAATGAGATTCAGACCTGATAAAAAATACATAATCTGGGGAGTTACCGCCTTTCTTGTGGCGGCCTGTTCCATACTCTTTATCTTCGCGGTATTCAACTACCCCATCTTCGCCTTGGGATTTTCAAATTTCCTGAAGGTCATGATGCCGGTTATAAACGGTTTCCTTATCGCCTATCTCTTAAACCCCACCATGATGTTCTTTGAGAGAAAGGTTATTCCTGCGGTATTAAGGATACTTAATATCAAGGAGCCGGAAACTTTTAAGAATAAAAGGATAATGCGTTATATATCCATCGGCCTCTCTGTGGTCTTCGTGCTCCTGGTGATCGTTGCCTTCATAAGCATTGTGATCCCCCAGCTGATCGGAAGTATTAAGAGCATCGCCCAACAGTTCCCGGAATATGTGGAAAATTTCACAGACTTCATGAATAAGACCTTTGACGACAATCCCCAGGTGCTTGAATATTACGATCAGTACTATTCCCAGCTGGAGGAATGGACAAGGGGCCTCATGACAAATATCCCCTCTTACATCAATAAGATCTGGGATTCTCTGTCAAAGGGAATACTTTCCAGCATTTCCTTCTTATATAACATCGTTCTGGGATTCATCCTCTCCATCTATATCTTAAGCTTTAAGGAGAAGTTCATAGCCCAGATAAGAAAGATAATCCTTGCATATTTCAGCAGAAAAAGGGCCAACGGCATCTTTATGGAGATAAAGGATATAGACAGGATATTCAGGGATTATATCACAAGCTCCATCGTGGATTCCTTTATCATAGGCGTTCTCTGTTTCATAGCCTGCCTGATCCTCAGGACACCCTACGCCATATTGATGAGCTTTATCGTGGGTATCACAAATATCATACCCTTCTTCGGGCCTTTTATCGGCGGGATCCCCTGCGCCGTGATCCTCCTTATGATAGACCCGATACAGGCCATGTATTTCATTATCATGGTGGTGATACTGCAGCAGTTAGACGGTAATGTTATAAAGCCCAAGCTCTTCGGTGATTCCACCGGTCTTCCCGCCTTCTGGGTAGTAGTATCTATCCTCCTTGGCGGAGGCTTTTTCGGTGTAATGGGAATGTATTTGGGAACTCCGGTATTTGCTGTGATCTACAGCTTCATAAGACGGGCTGTGGCAAGCAAACTTACGAAAAAAGGACTTCCCAGCGAGACTTCAAGATATCTGCGTTCAAACGAGCTGCCCTATGAGGCTCCTAAGGATAAAAAGCCGAAGGAAGATGCAGCCGATGCAGAAAAGGAATCAGAGACCACTATTGCAGAGGAACTTATACCTGAGGATCCTAACGACCCTCAGACTCAAACTTCTCAACAAACTCCCGGATCAGATTGACGGTGCCCTCTATCCCCAGAACTGAGGAATCAACAGCCAGGTCATAGCTGCTTACGTGGCCCCATTTTTTGGAAGAATAATAGTCATAGTAGCTCTTTCTCTGCTTATCCTTCTTATAGATCATCTGAGCCGCTTCCTCTTCGGTCTTTATGTCGGGGAAGCGCTCCATCACTCTCTTTATGCATGCTTCCTTTTTCGCATAGATAAAGATATTGAGCACGTTCTCCCTGTCCATAAGGGCGTAATCCGCGCAGCGTCCCACGATGACACAGGGGCCGTCGGATGCTATGTTCTTAATGGTATCAAACTGGGCGAGGAACACCCTGTGGCTCACCGGCATATCCAGATATGAAAGGCTGTTATAACCGAAGGAATAGGTGTCCATAACCAGGTTATAGAGGAAGGAGCTGGTAGGCCTCTCATCATGGTTTTTAAGCACTTCCTCGCAGAGCCCGCTTTCTTTGGCAGCCCTGCTTAAAAGCTCCTTGTCATAGCACTCTATGCCGAAGGATTCGGCAAGCTTACGACCGATCTCATGACCTCCTGAACCGAAGGTTCTTCCTATGGTTATGACAGTATTCATACACACCTCATTTCCTTAAATCCCTTAAGATCTTTTCAAAATACTCCGGAAGGGGAGCTACAGTTTCTATGTATTCTCCGCTTGTCGGATGTATAAAACCCAAAGTCATTGCGTGGAGCACCTGTCCATCTGTATTATAAGGGGATTTTCCGTTTCCGTAAACCTTATCTCCCATAACAGGATGTCCGATGGAGGCCATGTGGACCCTTATCTGATGGGTCCTGCCTGTTTCAAGACGGCATTCTGCGTAAGTATGGTTCCCGAAGCTTTCAAGGACATGATAGTGGGTGACAGCATTTTTACCGTTACTCACTATGCCCATCTTCTTCCGGTCGTTCTTACTTCTGCCTATGGGCTTATCTATCACACCGTCTTCCTTTAAGTTACCGTTTACTATGGTGCGATATAACCTCTTAATGCTGTGATCCTTAAGCTGTTTCGCTATGGATTCATGGGCAAAGTCGTTCTTACAGGCGATTATGGACCCTGTGGTATCCTTATCTATCCTGTGGACTATTCCGGGCCTCAGCACCCCGTTAATGCCGGACAGGTCCTTACAGTGGAATAAAAGGGCATTTACCAGGGTTCCGCTGAAATGTCCGAAGGAGGGATGCACCACCATGCCCTTTGGCTTATTTACCACGATCACATCCTTGTCCTCATAGAGGATATCAAGAGGGATATCTTCCGGAAGTATGTCCGGGATCACTGATTCCGGAACCCTCAGTGTCACCCTGTCCCCGCTTGAGGTCTTTACACTGCTCTTTTTAACCGGATCTCCGTTGATCAGCACTCTTCCTTCGGTTATAAGGCGGCTGATATAGCTCCTTGACAGCTCTTCCTGGGCGTTTGACAGATAGAGGTCTATCCGCTGTCCCCCGTCTTCTTCACTTACGAGAAATACCGCTTCCTTATCCATCTTTTTCCTTTATCATGGAAGAGTGGTAATTAAGTTTCGGATCGTTTGCCTTCTTCATATTCAGGTCATCCTCCTTATAAACAAAGAGGATCATTATAGCTAAAGCAAAGGATGATACGGTTACATAGATGTCCGCAACATTGAATATGGGGAAATTGATATATACCACGTAGATGAAATCCACCACGGATCCTGTTTTTACCCTGTCTATAAGGTTTCCAAGGGCTCCGGCGCTTATCAGGCAGATAAAGAACCGTAAAAGCCTGTACTTCTTAGTGGCAGGGATACGGATAAGGGCAATGAGCATAAGGAGCAGGAATACTACTCCGATGATTATGAAGAAATATCGCTGTCCGTTAAGGATCCCGAAGGCGCCTCCCCTGTTTCCCCCTTCCAGATACTGGAGTACCAGGACTCCGTCTATTATGGGATAGGGCTCCTTATCCATTAAATGTATGGTGGCAAGCTTCTTGGTATATTGGTCTAAAAAGACCAGGGCCGCACCGAAAACAATATCTATTATCAAAAACAGTATTCTCTCGCTCTTTTTCATCCTCAATAATCCTTTATTATCAGCTGATCTATGGCATTTAATATCTCTTCATCGGTAACACTGCTGTCTATAACCGCTTTTCCCACCTTCTTAAGGAGTATAAAGCGTATCTTCCCGCCGTCCATCTTCTTATCGGATTTAGTAAGCTTAAGTATCTCCTGAGGATCGTAGTCATCGGGAAGGGTAAGGGGCAGATAGAAGGGAAGGAACATATCCCTTATCTCATAGAATTCCTCCGTATCTATGCTGCCTCTGCAATAGGAAATATAGGAGGCCGCGATCATTCCAAGGGCCACGCATTCACCGTGTAACAGGGTGAATTTGGAATACTTCTCAATGGCATGTCCTATGGTGTGGCCGAAATTCAGGATGGCCCTTTGTCCCTGTTCCGTGGGATCGTTTTCCACCACCCTGGCCTTTATCTCACAGGAGATCCTTATCATCTTTTCAATGACTTCACTCTCCTGATCGTTTATCTCATTAAAGTTATTTACGAGCCACTCGTAATAGGCATTGTCCTTTATAAGACCGTGCTTGATGATCTCTGCCATGCCGGAAGCAAACTGTTTCTTCGGCAGGGTCTTTAAGAATCCGGTATTTATATAAACAAAGGAGGGTTGATGGAAGGCGCCCACCATATTCTTATATTCATCCAGATCCACCCCCGTCTTTCCCCCGATGGAGCTGTCGGTCTGGGATAACAGTGTTGTAGGGATCTGCACAAAGCGTATGCCCCTTAAATACACTGCGGAAATAAAGCCCGCCATATCGCCGATAACGCCGCCGCCTAAGGCTATTATAAAATCCTTCCTGTCAAACTTTAAGGAAACAAGCTTTTTTAAGACCTCCCTTACCCGGTCTAAATTCTTATTTTCCTCGCCGGCTGGGATGGTAAAGGAATCAACTTCCTTAAATACGGGAGAAAGAACGGACTGCACGCTCTCAAGATAAAGGGGACCCACATTGGAATCCGTAACTATAAGAGCCCTTCTGTTTTCGCTTTCAAGCTTTTTAACATTATCTGCAAGTTCATTAAGTCCTACGGTTATAACAATATCGTAACCGGGACCCGAAACAGTATCTTTTATTCTGACTACTGACATTTATATACCTCATTTAAGAGCATTTTTTAAGGCGGAGTAAAAACTCCGCCCTATTATATCATAGTTTTGAACTTTATTTGATCTTTTTAAAATCGGCCACCTGCAACCCTTGCGAACTCGAACTGTCTGTTGTTCTCTCTTGAAGGAGCTGTTGTCTCGCTGCTGGAATCGCCTGAAAGTTCCACGCTTTTGGGGGCGATTATGAAAATGAAACCTGAGATCTTAACCATGTTTCCGCTTAATGCATATGTAGCTCCGGAAACGGTGTTTATGATCTTCTCAGCTAAGCCTTCGTTGCAGCCGTCAAGATTCAATACCACAGTCCTGTCTGAAAGCAGTGCATCGATGATATCACAAACATCAGCATCGGATGTGGGCTTGAACATTGTGATCTCACGATCGGAATCTTCAGATGACCTCTTGCGGGATGATCTCATAGGAGTGATCTTTCCTTTCTGAGGAGCTTCCTCTTCCCTTTCCTTCTTCTTTCTTCCGAAAAATCCTTTAGGCTCTTCTTCTTCGTCCTCTTCATCTATAAAATCTTCTTCATCATAATACTCATCGTCTTCTTCGCTTAAGCTGAAAGTATTCATGATCTTGTCAAAAAAACCCATTTTATCATTCTCCTCCGTTTATTTATTGTAATCTCTCTCTCCGAAGATCCCTGTCCCAACTCTGACCATGGTGGAGCCCTCTTCTACAGCGGCTATGTAATCATTGGTCATGCCGAAAGACAGGATGGAAAGCGGAAATCCGCTTGAAGGATTAGACTCGCGTATTTCCTGCGAAAATCCGCTCGTTAAACCATGGAAATCACTTCGTGATTTCTCATGGTTTACATTATCTACCATAACCCTATTTATGTCAACAACTTTTTTAATCATTTTTTTAAAATATTTTCGATTTTCTTCATAATTTACGGCAATCGGAGCAATACACATCAATCCTTTTACTGAAATATTAGGTAAACCAATTATTTTGTAAACCAATTCTTCCGCATCGTCGTAGGCCACGCCAAACTTGCTTTCCTCGTCTCCGATATTGATCTCCACCAGTATATCCTGGGTTTTCTCCCTCTTGACACACTGTTTGCTTATCTCTTCCGCCAGCTCATAGGAATCCACACTGTGGATAAGGGTCACGTTACCGGCCACATACTTTACCTTATTCTTCTGAAGATGCCCGATAAGATGCCAGTTTATGTCCTTTGGCATCTCTTCCATCTTTTTTGTAAGCTCCTGCACCTTATTTTCACCGAAGTCCCGGATCCCTTCATTATAGGCTTCCATGATAAGCTCCACCGGTTTGGTCTTTGATACCGCTATAAGCGTGACCTCCTCCGGATCTCTTCCCGCTCTCTTACAGGCATCTATGATATTCTGCTTTACAACCTTCAGGTTTTCCGCAACCTTCACTTCACTCATCTGTCAAAGCCTCCGTATTTAACCAACTCTGCAATCAGGGCAATAAAAAAATCCCCCACAGGGGATATTATATCGCAAAAACTTTATGTAAACAATGCCATGGGAAATAAAAGCTTCTTGACTTATTTTAATATCACAGGTTGGTGTCAAAGACAAAATCATCGTCTTTTACGCTCTCTCCGTCAAGCACGATGTGGTCATAAACCCTGAGCCCATAGGTGGTTCCGGATTCAACAATTGAATACTCCTTGTTGGAAAAGAGTACATTGATCTTTGTAAAGTCGGCAAAGCCGTTATTCATGTTATATACCCCGGTGAGGGAGGCCTTGCTGCTTACGGAGTAGGTATCATTGGAATCGGGTTTTATAAGCACGTCTCCCGGATTGAAAACAGAGGTGTCGATATAGACCATGTTTTCTTCCTTGTCATAGACCTTGGCATCCACGAATTCCGTGCTCTTTGTGCCGTCCTCCATATAGGCTTCCCTGATAAAGCCCTCGGAATCGGAACTTCCGCCCCTGGTTAGATAGTCCTCGGGGATGGTATAGAACTGCCTGTTCACTATGGAAGAATTTGGGATCTTAAGGCCGGTACGGTTATTGGTAAGTAGCTCCACGTCGATATACCGGTCACCGGCAAAGGTGATCATGGAATTTGTAAAGGTGAGGAGCAGGTATTTACCCTCCGCATTATTTAAGATGCTCTCCTGTCCCCAGGAGGTATTGCCGTTCTTAAGAAAACGCACATTGACATAGTCCCCGTCGGAGAACTGGTCTTCTTCCCAGCTCTCGTCCCATTTAAGGGCCACAGACCATTTTTCATTGGTGGACAGCTTATAAATATCCTCCCCTTCGGAAACCAGGGAATTATCCACATGGGCGTTTCTTTGATGCTTATCCTCCATAAAAGTCTCTTCGCATACAGACTGGGGCGTAAGGTCCTCAAGGCCGTCGGTATTGAAGATCACAATACCGCTCTCCGGGGCATAACCCATGGAAAGGGAATTGTCCATTACGTAATTACCTGACAGGGAATTAAGGGTGGCAAGGAGGTTCTCATTTGTGATCCTGGAGATGGTGCCCTCCACGGAATACTTGAAATCATAGACGGAACTGAAAATACTGTCCTTAAAGGTCTTGCTGTAATCCTCCATCTCCTTTTTAATCTGCTGGAGATCGGAATCACTGAAATCGGTCTGCTCGATGTGCTTGGACCTTAATATCTCGGATAAGGTGCCGCTTTCATCTATGGAATAAACCAAAGCGCCGCTTGAAACCCTCTGGTTCTCGTGGGAATAATAATTGACATAGCCGTTATTCCCACTCTTTACAACCATTTCCTCCCGGATGCAGACACCTCTTGCGGTGGTGTTCTTCGCCAGGGAGCCGAGCTTCACTTCGTAGCCTGCTATGGTGGTCTTTCTGGAGGCTAAGATCACCATGATGATTATGTACATAAAAATAAAGCCAAAGACAGGCATACCGAGATTCATCCTGTTAAGGGGATACCGGCGAAATTTGCTGACCTTGTTCTTTACTTTAGCCTTTTTACTTTTCAGAACTTTTTTTGCCATAATCAGTGAAAGGCTGGCACATTACGCGCCAGCCCGTAATCTGTCTGGATGAAGATCAGTTAAAATCAAGAACCGCTTTCTGAAGGTCCTCCGGAAGATCTGATTTCTTTCCTGTGAAACTTATTGTAAGGGATACTTCGCATTTATTGCTGACATTATCAAGCTTGCGGATAAGCTCAACTGCATCAGCGGGACTGCTAAGGGAAGATATGATAAGAAGTTTGTCTACAAAAATGTGTTCCAGATCATGGTCTGCGGACATTAAACCGCTTATGAAACCATAGAATTCTTCAGCATTGCTGATATTATAATCACTGATATTTACCAGTCTTACAGTATTTTTTATCTCATACATATGAGAAAGGTCATTATCGATAAAGACCACGTTTCCTTTGGCTTTGCTCTGAGCCTCGGAAACCTTTTCCAGGAGAAATTTGGTCTTCCCCTGCCCCTTTTCGGCTACTATTAACTGTATCATATCTTTATCCTCCTAATATTAAAAATACTGGCGATCCGGGACTGATGTGGCAGTCCCGTCACTGCCTCCTATATTATAATCTATTTTGGGCTTTTTCTCAATCATTTAATAAGCGAAAGCATGGAAGAAGTCTTTCCGTAGGTCACATCTATGGTTTTCCCCTTCATTACGCAGCTTATATAGTCATTTCCCCCGGAATCCTTGGAAAGCATCACAAGACAGCCGCCTGCAGCCAGGGTTGTTCCGGTCTTTCCGCCCACCACATTGATGTTCCCGGGAGCCTGGGCAGTGCCTTTCAGGAAACGGTTGGTATTGTCGCAGCTGAAGCTCGCTTCGCTTCCGTCGGAATGCTTATATACCGTGGAATAATTGGGTGAAGAAATGACCTGGACGATCTCTTCATATTTCACGGCCTCATTGAACATAAGGTACATGTCGTAAGCCGTGGTATAGTGGTTCTCATCCTGCAGGCCGTGGGGGTTTACAAAATGGGTATTTGTGGCCCCGAGAGCCGCGGCCTCGGAATTCATCATATCGGAAAAGGCCTCGGTGGAACCCGCTATATTTACTGCTATAAGCTGTGCCACATCATTTGCGGAATAGATGAGAAGAAGGTGCAGCGCCTGATCCATGGTCATGGTGTCACCGCTCTTTAACCCTACTTTCTGCACATCCCCTTCTGTGAATACACAGCTGTCGTCCGCCGTAAACACCTGGTCCGGAGATGCGTTTTTCACCGCCACAATGGCCGTCATAACCTTTGTCATGCTGGCGGGATAAAGGGTAGCCAGGGAATTCTTGCTGTACATCATGTTGGCGTTGGCACTGTCTACTAAGATCGCGGAGCCGTAGGAATCAGCCCCGTCGCCGATCTCCTCCCCGGGCATAACGTCACCTTCCGGAACCGCAAGGTTTGTAGCAAAGGGCAGCGCGGTATTATTCTCATTGGAAGTCTCAAAGCTGAATGCCGTTTCGGAAGAATCGATCTTAAAGGGCATACGGACTTCTCTTTCCGAACAGCCGCTTAAAATAAGGCATGTCGCAAAGAGAAGAAAAGATACAAGTAAATAATGTATGTTAATGGAATGCTTATTTATACATCTCACGCCACTCAAGGTCTCCTCTGTCGAGAGATTTGATAAGAAGTTCCGCCGTGGCAAGGTTTGTAGCCAATGGAATATTGTGTATATCACAGAGCCTGACCACATTATTTACGTCAGGTTCGTGGGTCTTGCTTGTAAGGGGATCCCGTAAAAAGATCACCAGGTCTATCTCATTATGCTCAATCTGGGCCCCGAGCTGCTGCTCTCCTCCCAGATGTCCGGCTAAGAACTTATGTACGCTTAAATTGGTTATCTCCTCTATAAGCCTTCCGGTGGTGCCGGTGGCATAGAGGTCATGATGTGAAAGAATACCCCTGTATGCTATGCAGAAATTCTGCATAAGCTTCTTTTTTGCATCATGTGCAACTAATCCGATGTTCATAAATACCCTCCCTGAGATACTATTAAGTGACAACCCCTTTGGTTCAGAATCTGTCCCTCGATTTCAAAAGCCCTATATTAAGGACTACCCCAAGCTCCATGAAAATACTGACAAGAGAGGTAAGGCCATAGCTGACAAAGGGCAGCGGGATACCGGTATTCGGCATCACTCCCGTTGTAACCGCTATGTTAAAAAACGTCTGGAATCCCAGATGGGCTGCTACCCCGGCCGCTATCAGCGTCCCCGATAGTTCGGACGCATTCCACCCTATCCTCAGAACCTCGATGATGATGATAAGGATAAGGATGATTATGGCCATACAGCCTAAGAATCCCAGCTCCTCTCCAACAATGGCGAAGATGAAGTCCGTCTGAGGCTCAGAAATGAAATTCCCGTTCTTAACGGAACCAACCTCGTTGTTTTTGTACCCCTTTCCCGTAAGCTGCCCGGAGCCGATGGCAACTATGGAATTCTGCTGCTGGTATCCTTCATCATTGGAATACTCTTCCGGCTGGAGCCAGGCTAGGATCCTGGCCTGCTGGTAATCCTTGATGATCTCCTGATTGGGCTGCAGCACCAGCATAAGCCCCAGTACCACAATGGGGAAAAGCACTGCTGCCGTGCCTAAGATCACTTTTAAGCTGAGTCCTCCGATAAAGAACATGGTCACAAATATCATGATAAATACGATACTTGTTGACATATCGGGCTCCATGTATATCAGAGCCCAGGGGAAAAGAAACAGGGCTATGCCGGAAAATATCCGGCTGGGTCTGCTGATCTTTTCCTTATTTTTCATAATAAACTTTGCAAAGAATAAAATCAACAAAAATTTGGCAACTTCCGATGGCTGGAACTGGATACCCGCAATGGACATCCATCTGGTGGCGCCTCCCACCTTACGTCCGAAGACCAGTACGGACATAAGGAGTATTATGCTCAAAACATAATAAACCCAGTAAAAGTTTAAGATCGTACGGTAATCCACAAGGGAAATGACCACCATAAAGCAGACACCGATGATCAAGCCTACGATCTGGCGGTTCTGTACGGATTCCCTGGCACTGCCGATTATCACTATCCCATAGACGGAAATAGCGATAGACACCAGTATCAGGAAGAAATCGTAATTTTTTATATGATACGTCTTAGGAAACATTTAATCCGATATAGCGGCGCTGTCCGGCAGGACCGCTTCTCCTTTGATTATGCTGTCCTCTTCTTCAAGCTTGAAATAGTACTTGAAGATATCTCTGGTTACTTCCGCGGCGTTTGAGGAGGTATATCCGTAGGCTATACGGGTAGCCACGGCTATCTCCGGCGTATTATAGGGGGCAAAGCCTATAAATAAGGCGTGGTTGGGCCTGGTGGCTATCTGCTGGGCCGTTCCGGTCTTTCCACCCGCAGTCATGGGGAAATCCTCAAAGGCGCCGTAGTGCTCCACCGCGCTCCTCATACCCTGATGTATAAGGTTCCAGGTGGAATTGGCAATATTTATCTCATTCCTTACTCCGGGGCTGTAATCCGTTATCACATTCCCGTTGGAATCGGTGATCTTGTCGATGACGCTTAAATTATAGCATCTCTTGGAATTGGCCACGGCGTTCACATATCGGGCAAGTCCCACAGTGGTATAGGAGTGGTTACCCTGTCCGATGGCTGAACGGATGGCGTCCTGTGTGGATACGTCCGGCTCGGATTCCGTGATCTCTATGCCGGACTTTTCGGTAAGACCGAAGAGATCCACATATTTTGTAAGCCTTTTTAAGCCATATTCGTTATTAAAAACCCCGCCTCTGGTGGAAAGCCTGTATCCCACTTCATAGAAGAAGAAGTTGCAGGAATTCTCGATGGCGCCTACAATTTCAAGGCTTCCGTGGGTCCCACCCGGGTAGATCCAGCACTTGGGAGAAGGCACTATCTTTTCAAAGAGGCCTTCGCACTCGATCTCTTCCGCGGCGTGGATCACCCCTTCTTCCAGTCCCGCAGCGGAAGAAATGGGCTTAAATGTGGAACCGGGAGCCGTCTTCTGCTGAGTGGCATAGTCATAAAGGGGCAGGGACTTGTCGCTCTGGAGTGATGCGAAATACATGGCGTCAACGGTGTTTGCAAGCCTGCTGTTATCAAAGCTGGGGTAAGAGACGCAGGCTAACACTTCGCCGGTATTTACGTCAGTCACCACGGAAGAACCTGAACAGGGGTCAAGGGCCAGGTCCGCAGGGGTGATCTCCAATGACTTAAGCCTGTTTATCATAAATCTGTAGGCTGTAACTTCCCCGCTGTCTAAGGCCTTCAGCTTCCCGTCGGTATCAAAGAGCTTTGCCTGTTCATAGAGTATATGACAGATCTCATTCCCCGTGATCTCATCCTGGCGGATCATATATTTTATTATACGTTTTGAAAATTCGCTGTCCGCTGTCAGTGCATCGCAGATATAACCTACCAGGTTTTCATATACTTCCTCGGATTCCATGTATCTGGAATCAGTCTCTATCTTCGTAGAATCGATCCAGCCTTCGGAAACAGCCTCTTTTAAGTATTCCCTTAAGGAGCATTTGCCCTCTTTCCATCTTAAATAAACCTCGTTTTCCTGGTCTATGAGATCCTTCTGGAAAACATTCTGCCGTCCGGACTGGAGCATTGATACCACATAGGCCTCATAGGACTGCTCTTCCAACACCAGGTCATTGTAGTTCTCACCCCCCTGGGTCAGCTTTTCCCGTATCTCCCGGATCACATCGGATCTCTTCCTCTGGAAGGCGGAATATACTATATCCTCATTGGGTCCGGCGTTCTCTCCCGCCATATGTTCAATACTAAGGAAATTATTGTCAAACAGGGCGAAATAGACATCGTCTATGGGTATGGTAATTTCCGAACTTGATACGTTGTCGTTATTTACCGGCTTTTCTTCAACTATCTTTGAGATGACTATACCGGCGATCTTCTGCTCAAGGATGCGGTAAACCGCCTTCTGCAGCTCGGAATCCACTGTGAGATAGAGGTCATTTCCCGCAACGGGATCAGTTTTATCACCGGTTTCCGTAACCCTTCCTAAGTTATCGACGAAAATGGTCTGACGGCCCTTTCTCCCCTGCAGTTTCCTTTCCATAACCTGCTCGATGCCGGCTTTTCCCACATAGTCGTTCAGTTCGTAATTATCCGCATCTTCTGCGGATTCTTTTCTTGACTCGCTGTTAAGCTCAATAAGCTCTTCTTCACTTATCCTACCGGTGTAGCCCAGGATATGGGAGAGACTTGGATCATTTAAGTATTCCCTTACGGTGTCTTCCGCGATATCCACGCCCTGAAGGTCGCTCTTCATCTCCATGACCTCAGCCACAGTGTTTTCGTTCACGTTGGTGGCGACGGTGGTGGAGATATATTTCTGATAACTGTTTAAGCTCAGGTTATATCTGATGGTGATGATCTTTATGATATCTTCCTTTGAGAAACCGGCTTCCGGAATGAAATTGTAAGTTCCGTCGGAATTATCTATATAGATCCCTATGCCGAATTTCTTATCGGAACATAAGTAACTTATGATCTCATCGGGAGTGGCGTTCCTCTCCCTGGCCTTTAAGTCATCTATGGAATTTCTCCCGTAGATATCCGCGATAAACCTTAAATGTCTGGTGCCCTCCAGAGAAAAGCGGTAATTCCCGGACTGATCGATATATACGGAAAAATCATTGTTCAGCTTATCCCCGTTGGACTCGATTATGTCGATAAGCTTGATTATGGTCTCATTAATCTCCATGTTCTTCTTTGAACCGGAGTCGTAATTATCTTCGATGATCACGGAATAGGCCAGGTTGTCCTTGGCAAGGGCCACGCCGTTCCTGTCATAGATGGTGCCTCTTGTGCTCTTTATGGTCTTTTCCCTCTCTATACGGAGGGTGAAGTTATCAAGGTATTCCGCACCGTTAATTATCTGCAGGTTAAAAAGCCGCACCGTAAGCACGGAAAAGAGTATGAAAACAGAAACTGCAAGGAAGAAAAGCCTTGAAGTCACAACGCTTATGAATTTATCCCTCAGCTGTTCAAACATTCATGCCCTTCCTGTCAGTGCTCTCCTGCAGAGCCTCCTCTATCATAAGCAGGGGCTTAAAGAGGATTATCGTCATTATCAGCGTATATACGGTCTCCGGAAGAATGACCCGGAGAGTGTAATAACCTATATCCAGCCTGGAACGGAGGAGAAAGAGAAATACATAGGTAAAAAAGCCGTTCAGGGCGTTGCTGACCGTGGTGAGGATAAGAGGGAGCTTTACGTCCTCCGGATAAAAAAGCCGGTTGAACATGCCGTTAACATATCCTGTCCACACATAGAGCAGGATATAAAAGCCGATGATACCGTTGCCGTAAAGGACGTCCGTAAAAAGACCGGCAAAGAAACCGGTGAACATCCCCTCTTTTTTTCCACCTACAAAGCCGGAAAAACTGGTGATCATCAGCAGCAGATTCGGGGTCGCGCCCCCTAAGGACAGGAACTTGAAAAGAGTTCCCTGCAATATGAAACAGAGTAATACAAGGATTATCTTGGTTATCTTCCTTATCAACCGTCATCCTCCCCGGCATTATCCGTAACCTTCAGGTTCTTTATGACCATAACGGTATTTAAATGGGCAAAGTCCACCGCAGGAGTAAGGGTACCGGATCTCGTAAGATTGTTGGGATCGGTCTCTATGGAACTGATATAACCCACCGTAAGTTCCGGCAGGAATTTATTGGAAATATTGGAGGTGACTATCTCATCTCCCACATTTGCCTTGGAATCCGGATTTGAAAGCTGTGAAAAACGGATCTCCCCGGAGCTTAAGAGCTTTAAGTCTCCGGTCACCATGATGGTGTCTGAAGTCGATAAGACCATGGAGCTTACATTGCTGGCATCATCAATAATGGATCTGACTGTGGCGTAGTCAGGTCCCACCTCTGTCACGATGCCTACAAGGCCGTCGCCGGCAATGACATTCATATTCTTTTCTATGCCGTCATTTTTGCCCTTGTCTATAAGAAAAACAGAGAACCAGTTTCCCGGGTCCTTGCCTATGACCCTGGCCCCTATCTTATTATACTCATGGAATCTGTCCTCCAAGCTGTAAAGCTCACGGAGCTCCTGCAGCTCATATCTGTCGGCAATGAGCTGGTTCTTCTCCAGAGTCAGATCCTGGACCTGTTTCTTAAGCTCCTCATTCTCAGCCAGCACTCCCTTAAGGGAATTGATCTCATTTACCTTTTCGCTGAACCTCATACCTATGGAGTTAAGCCCCTTTTCAACAGGAATGATGGTATAGTCGGCGATATAGGAAAGGGGCGCAGATACAGCATCCGTAAAGAAGGTGATGAGCATCAGCGCAATACAGAGAATGGTGATGATGAGGAGGATATATCTGCCGGGCATTACGAATTTCTGACGTTTAACAGGTACTCTCGGCATATTCCACCTATTACTTCGGGGACATACCGTCTATTGCGTAAGCAACGGAACGGAAATTGTCTTCCTTGATAACACGGGAAAGCCCGATAGCCACTGTGCTGATGGGATCATCAGGCAGATTGACCTTCAGGTCTGTTCCCTTATTTATGAGTTTTCCGAAATTCCTCAAAGGAGCGGAACCGCCGGTTAAATAAATGCCGTGGCGGTAAATATCCGCCGCCAGCTCCGGAGGTGTGCGCTCTAAGATAACCTTTATGTTATCTATGATGGTATTGATGTTTTCATTTAATGCGGATTCGATAAGATCCACAGGTATCTGTCTTTCAACCGGCAGTCCCGTCACGATATCACGGCCGTAAACCACCGGATCTATGGAATCGTCGTGATTTGGGTCCGAAAGCTCTATCTTCACGTTTTCCGCGGTCTTTCCGCCGATTATCAGGCTGTATTCCCTTCTCACCGCATTCTTTATGGCCTCGTCGAACTTCCTTCCCCCGGTCTTTATTAGCTTTGAGAGCACTATGCCCCCCAGGGAAAGAATGGATATCTCCGTAGTGTCAAAGCCGGAATTCACAACTAACACGCCCTGGCTGGTCTTTACGTCGATATTGAGACCAAGGCCGTCCGCAACCGCCTTATCCACTATCATGATCCTTTTGGATTTCACGTTCGCATCGCTTACCAGATCGAAAAAGGCCCTTTTCTCAACTTCGGTGATATCCTTCGGAACCGAGATATAGAAGTCTGCCCCGTTATACTTTATCTTTGAAGTAAGGTCAGTGATAAAGCATTTAAGCACAGTCTGCATGTCCTTTATATCCGCGATGACCCCGTTATTTAAGGGAAAGGACGTCCTTATATTGCCCGGGGATTTCTCGTACATATCAAAGGCATCATCCCCGTATGCCAGAAGGGTATTCTTATTCTTTACGGCGATCATGTTCTTCTCCCTCATGATGCTGCCGTCTAAATTGTTGTAGATCTTTATGTTTCCGGTACCCAGATCAATACCGAAAGCAGGTACATTAGACATTACGCCTCCTTATTCTCTTCCCAGAATGATTTATAATTTTTCCGGAGACTGACAAAGGTCCCGTCCCCTATGATTATAGAATCCGCAAGGCTTACGCCCACTATCTCCCCGGCTTCTATCAGGTTTTTCACCGTTCTGAGGTCCTCCCGGCTGGGTGAGGGATCTCCTCCCGGATGATTGTGGAGAATGATCACCTGCGCCGCATTGTTCTTCAATGCATAGGAAAACAGCTCTTTTGGGCTTATAAGCGAACAGTCCGACAGCCCCTTTGTGATCATCTTCGACCCGGTAAAATTGGCCCTGGAGTCCAAAAGCACCGCCATCACCACTTCCTGTTTCAGGTACCTTAAGTCCTCCATGAAGTAGGATGCGCATTCCTTCGGGTCGTAAAAGCGGATATTCCCCTTGATCTTCGCCTTCCAGAGCCTCTTTGAATACTCCGTAAGGCACTGTAAGAGTATGACCTTTACTCTACCGATCCCTGGGATCTTCCTTAATTCTCCCGGATCTATATCCCCTATTCCGGATATGGAATGTTCCGGGCCTGCAAGCTTCAGTATCTCCCTTGCGGTCTCCATGGAATTGTGCTCTCTTGAACCGCTGCGCAGGATCACAGACAGCAGTTCCGCGTCTGACAGGAATTCCGGACCGTATTCCTCGCACTTTTCGTAGGGTTGCTCGCTCTTTGGTAATTCTTTAACTTTGTCTGCCATTTTGCCTCCGTTTCCGGAGAGCTTCCCCAAAACAGTAAATTATATCATACCATACTTACGGTTTCTCTTCAAATATGATCCTGATATTGACAGGATAAACGCCGCAATCTTTCCGGAAAACGTATTGGGTGCATGTCCACAGGCATAACCCTTTATCGGAACCGCAAACAAGAATCACTTCCCCGGCAGTGAAACACAGCCCTCCCGCAGCAGATATTCAAGGGAGCTCAATATGCCGTATTTAGCATGAGGGAAGGTGAGTCCCCCCTGGAAGTAAACGGAATAGGGAGGACGTATGGGGCCGTCGGCGCTGAGCTCTATGGAGGAGCCTGAGACGAAGTTCCCGGCTGCCATTATGACCTTGCTGTCGTAGCCCGGCATATCCCAGGGTTCGGGGGTCACAAAGCTGTCTATGGGAGCCGCTGCCTGTATTCCCCTGCAGAAAGCCACCACTGCATTCGGGTCGTTAAAGGTCACGGCCTGTATGATGTCATGCCGGTCTTCCTGTCCGTCCGGAAGTACGTCAAATCCAAGTTTTTCATAGATGTTCGCGGCAAAGATGGCGCCTTTAAGGGCTGCAGCAGTAACCACCGGAGCCATGAAGAAGCCCTGATAGAATTCCGGCAGCATATTGAGGCTTGCTCCCACTTCCTTTCCCAGGCCCGGGGAAGTTAAGCGGTAGGCCGCGTTTTCAACGCACTCACTGCTGCCGCAGATATATCCTCCCGCCGCTGCCAGGCCGCCTCCCGGGTTCTTTATAAGGGATCCCACCACCATATCGGCGCCGTATTCCGAGGGCTCCTCCCTTTCCACGAATTCGCCGTAGCAGTTATCAACCATTACCTTAAGCCCCGGCTTAACCGATTTAATGAAATCTATGGCTCCTGCTATATCTTTTACCGACAGGGTTCTTCTTGTCTGGTAGCCCTTGGAGCGCTGAATGGTCACAAGTTTTGTCTTATCATTTATCTTATCTTTTATAGCATCCAGGTCAAAAGAGCCGTCCTTCTTTAAGTCCGCCTGGGCATAGCTTATACCGTATTCCTTAAGGCTTCCCTTTGCATCCCTTATGCCTATCACCGATTCCAGGGTGTCATAGGGCTTTCCCGCCGCGCTTAAGAGCTCGTCTCCCGGTCTCAGGTTTGATAAGAGGGCAAGGGCCAGAGCGTGGGTTCCGCAGGTGATCTGGGGCCGCACCAGGGCGTCCTCTGTCTTAAATACGTCGGCATAGACTCTTTCCAGCGTATCCCGGCCCAGGTCATTATATCCGTAGCCCTTTGTACCGGATAAACAGGCTTCTCCCACTCTTTCCTTGTGGAAGGCGCTTATAACCTTCAGCTGGTTATATTCCGCAGTTTCATCTATGGCCTTAAACCGCTCCTCAAGAGCCTTTAATATGTTCTCTCCGAAATCATATATTTCCTTTCTTATCCCCAGTTCTTCGTATATCTCTTTGGTTTCCATTTTTATCCTCCGTTCAGATTACTGATTTTACCATTTATTCTCTTTTATGTAAAAACAGGGTGACCTTTTTAAGTTATGCGGATATAATGATAATGACCGCATTATTCAGAAAACGGAGGAACTTCATTATGGGAAAAGCAGAAACTGACATAAAGCTTGAAGGCAGGATAGATTCTTCCAATGCTCCTCTCTGGGAAGAAAGGCTGTTAAACGCAGTAAATGATATCCCCGGAGATGAGGATGTGGTTCTTGACGCCTCTTCCCTTCAGTATATTTCCAGTGCGGGGCTAAGAGTCTTACTTAAGTTAAAGAAAGGCCGCAGTTCAAAGATCACCGTAAAAGAAGTATCCCCCGAAGTCTATGATATCTTCAGCACCACCGGCTTTGATGAGCTCCTCGATGTAAAGAAAAAGATGCGTGAGATCTCCGTTGAGGGCTGCGAGTGCATCGGAGAAGGTTTCTACGGTAAGGTCTATAGGATAGATGCGGATACCATTGTAAAGGTCTATGCCACCGAAGACGCCATCCCCATGATAGAGAACGAAAAAAAGATGGCGAAACTGGCTTTCTTAAAAGGCATTCCCACCGCTATCTCCTACGATATCGTAAAAGTGGGTGACGGCTACGGCTCTGTATTTGAGCTCCTTAATGCAAAGAACTTAAATGATGTGATAATCGAAAAGGAAGCCGATCCGGAAGAGATCGAAGCTACCGTAAAGCAGTATGTGGATTTCATGAAGTCCATACATGAGATCGAGCTGGATCCCGGGAGCGTACCCGACGCAAAGAACGTATTCTTAAATTATCTTGAGGCCTTAAAGGATACCCTTGGTAATGAGCTGTATGAAAGCCTTAAAAACCTGATCGAGAAAATGCCCGGGGACCATCATGTGGTTCACGGCGACATACAGATGAAGAACATAATGATCACAGATGATGAGCTTATGCTTATAGACATGGATACCTTAAGCGCCGGTGACCCGGTCTTTGAAATGGCCGGTCCCTACGCTACATATCAGATCTTTCCTGAGGACGAGCCGGAAAACACCATGCGCTTCCTTGGGATCAAAGGAGATACAGCAAAGCTTATCTGGGATAAGATCTTTGAATATTATTTTGAGGATAAAAAAGCAGACCCCGAAATTATCATGGATAAGATCAGGGTCGCAGCCTATATACGTTTTCTTTTTATCATCATCGTGTCCGACCTTAAGAACGGCGAGCTGGGAAGCTTAAGGATCAGGCACAGTAAAGAACATCTTTCAGAGCTGGTTAAAAAGGTGGCATCCCTTAATACCAGAGAGTAAGCCTCATCAGCCTGCCCATAAGAGCTCTTCAAAACAGTCTTCCAGCCTTACTCCGTCTATGCAGGGATAACCTTCGCTGTCATAGTCCCTTATAAGGCGATATACCTTATGTTTGCCCTTGTCCTGTACAACACAGTCTACATAGGCTTCATCGTCGGTACGCCACAGACGATATCCGGTTCCCGAAGGAAGCTCCTCCGGAAGGGCGTTCTTATCGTTTACTTCCGGCGCGTCTATGCTTATGTCCTCAGTATCCCCAAGATACCTGCATCTCAAGGGTCTTGTTGACTTTAAGGTAAGGTCGCTGCGGATGGTATAATAGTTGGTAAAGGGCTCCGGATCACCCTTTAAGCCGGTCTTATAATAACGAATGGTGGTCACGGTGCTCAATACGTTTCCTGTTCCAAAAAGGATGAACTTATTCTGGTCAAAGATGGCAGGTTTATAATATCTTTCACCATCCTCCCAGTCATGAAGCCATGCAAAACCGCCGTCAGTCTCGGAAACTTTCCTTATCTCCCCGCTGAATCCCAGTTCATAGGTCATTATCGAATGCCAGTCATTATCCTGATAGCAGTCGAAATAGAGATAATTTCTGCCGTCCTCCGTATGTACGAGAAAGATATCGTGGTCATAAGCGTAAGCCACAGGTCCATCCTCATCCTCAAAGAAATCGTTGCCGTAGTCTATCCTTATGGATCTTACCATGTATTCCCCGGGAAAACCGTAGGTATCGTAATCATTTTCATTGGTGATCATAAGGTTCTTTGTGTTTCCAAGCTTATCATAAACGTTTAAATTCTGATAAAAGTCTATAGACTCTACATAGGCTCCGTACATTGGCTTTATCTTACCCGTAAAGAGTCCCGGAACCTCATCAAATCCGATGGATACCATCTGACCTCCGTCTGCATATGAGGCCAGTTCATAGGGGTTAAAGAAGAAGGTTATATCCCTGTTTCCCAAAACCCAGTTGTAATCCATGCCGTCCTTGCCGTATTCGGAAAGCACGTTCGCAGGATCCTCAAACCACGCAGTATCGGGATACTTTGCCTTGAGCTTATCCGCTACCACTCCGTTTAAGCGCTCTCTGCTTGTGACCACATCTGTTAAGGGTATCTCTTTTCCGGTTGCGGTATAGAAATTGTATCCTCCGGTTCCGCTCATGCCGTGGGCTCCGCCGGTATATTCCTCGGAAGTGGAAATGAAACTGAAGATATCCGCATCCGATCTCTTCATATAGACTTTCCGGAAGGAATAGTAAGGAGTCTCCTCGTCGGTGGTATCCCGCCATTCCCTTGCTTCCTGCTCCAGGGGATCCGCCTGTTCCTGTTCCTCCTTTTCCACTGCATCGCTCCATTTTTTTAAGGTTTCTTCAAGTTCGGGATACTTTTTGCTCTGCTCCCCAATGCTCAGCATGTCATATTTCGCATAAAAGAGACTGCTCCTGTTATCTCCACGGTATATGCTCTCATGAGCCACCAGGGGAAGCAGAAAGTCTTCATCTTTTTCCGTTTCTTCCGCATCCGCTTCTTCTTTAACTTCTTCAGATGCCTCAATGGCCTTGCTTACAGCTTCATCATCTTTTTTGTCTTCTTCCTCTGCTTTTGCCTCTTCGGAAGAAACCTCGGAAATCTCCTCTTTATCCGGCCGGGATCCTGTGTCCGCTTCCCTTCCGCCGCAGCCGGAAATGATAAAAACTATCAACAGAAATAATAATGCATATCTTGCGGTATTATAAGATCTCACGATTTTTTCCTCTCATAAAAAATGTTGCTTTATAAAAACACTCCCCACAGGCACCCCGGGAAACGTCCCATAATCATGGCACTCACCCATTATGGGACTTTTTATGTAAAAACACAAGTTCAAGGCTGTCCCGGTTCTTATAGTATTCGGGACAGAGAATAACCTGCCTTCCGGCAACGATACAGACCACCGTAGGAATCCGCTTTGGAAAGAATGCTTCCGTAATCCTTTTTCTTCATCTCCTTCTCGCTGACATTGTAGACCGCAGGCATGACCATCTGCGCAGAAAAGGACGGCATAAGCCGCCCTTTAGCTGTTTGTATGTAACCTTTGGAATTACTGCTGAACGATTCCGCCGTTGGGGGAGATAACCTGTCCCGTAAGGTAGGGAGCTGTAAGGATATATCCGAGAGCTCCGGCTATATCGGAAACGTCTCCGATGAAGCCCTGGGGGATGGTGCCTGCAAGAGCCTTCAACTCATCCTGGTTTACGCCCCTTAACATATCTGTCATTATCATACCGGGAGCGATGGCATTTACGCGGATTCCCTTGCCGGCGAACTCAAGCGCAAGAGCCCTGGTAAGTCCGATGATGCCGGCCTTGGATGCGCAGTAGTCAGCCTGATTTATAACTCCGATAAGTCCGCCTATTGAAGAAGTGTTGACGATACAGCACTGATTGTCCTTATCGCAGTGGTTAACCATGTAAGGAAGGATCAAATGTGTCATGTGAAGGAAGCTCATGAGATTGGTATTGATAACATTCTCATACTGCTCTCTCTTGATATCGATCCAGTTGGAGTTATTGGTGATACCTGCGTTATTAACGAGAACGTCGATCTTGTCACCGAACTTGTCGACAGCTGCCTTGATAAGATTCTCGCAGTCTTCATACTTGCTGACATCAGCCTTAACTACAAGAGCATCAACCCCGTATTCCTTCTTAACCTTTTCCGCGATGTTATCGGACAGAGCCTTTGAAGACTCGCTTCTGTAATTGATGACTAAATTGTACCCAAGTTCACCAAGCTTAAGGGACATAGCCTCTCCGATACCTCTTGATCCACCTGTGATTATCGCTGTCTTTGCCATTTTATCCTCCTTTGTTAAAATTTTAGCAAACAACATTTTCATTTTATTTATCTTCCTTCTGTTAGTCAATAGTTTTTATAATTATTTAACAATTTTGATTTTGGCAAGTATTTCTCGATCATTCCGGGCTGAAAAATACTTGCCTTTTACTCCTTTTTGCACTTTTGGCAAGTATTTCTCGATCATTCCGGGCTGAGAAGTACTTGCCTTTTACCTCTTTTTGCACTTTTGGCAAGTATTTCTCGATATGTTTAGGCTGAGAAGTACTTGCCTTTTACCCCTTTTTGCACTTTTGGCAAGTATTTCTTGCTCTGCTTGGGGCGATAAGTACTTGCCTTTTACCTCTTTTTGCACTTTTGGCAAGTATTTCTTGCTCTGCTTGGGGCGATAAGTACTTGCCTTTTACCCCTTTTTGCACTTTTGGCAAGTAGTCCTTGCTCTCCCCTGCAGTCATATTATAAAATGAGAGATAGATTCTGCCTTGGCAAAGGAGTTTACTATGGTCAAAACTGCGTTTAAGAGAGTATTCAGTGTATTTCTTGCAACCATATTTTTAGTAACGGGATCCGGAGCGACAAGCTGCTTCGCTTCTCCCCTGCCGGATAACGAGACGGTCACCGGTACTTTGAATGTCTCTGAAGAGTGCGGTGCGGATTGCGGGGAGTTACCCGTAGTGGCCGAGGAAGAACGCGAACCGGTCATATTAAAGGCTTATAAGGAAGGTTACTGCGGTCCGGACAGCAATCCAACAGCCATTAAATGGGAGCTCACTTCAGCCGGCAGCAATATCTTCACCCTCACTCTCACCGGCAGCGGAGCCATGGGTTCAAAAAGCAGCTACGGATGGGATGACGATAAGGCTAATATCTGTCAGATCCTAGTAGGTGAAAGAATAACCTCCATCGGAAATAATGCTTTCAGCGGCTGCGGAACCGGCAGCAAAGTGTCGGAGCTTTACGTTTCTCTCCCCACCACTCTGAAGACCATCGGAAGTAACAGCTTTTCAGGCTGTACAAAGCTTAAAAATATCTTCATTCCCGGAAATGTGTTCTATGTCTATAAAGCGGCTTTTTCGGGATGCAATAATTTAGAAAAAATCTGTTTCTGGGGAAACACCCAGTCCGACAAGGCTCTTTACATTGGTGATGAAGCTTTCAAGGACTGTGAAGAGCTCCTGCATTTCACCTTTCCCAGGTATTTAAAAAAACTGGGATCAAATTCATTTTCCGGCTGCCGCTATAACATGCATCTGTATTATCCTGCAGAGGGGATAACCTACGACGGTACATTCTATAAACGTGACGGAAATGATGCACATAATGCTCTTTTCAGCGCTTATAAATCCGCATATGGCAGTGACTTAGCACGCCCTAGACCTGATAGTAACATTATAAAATACGGGTCTATATCAGATGACAGCAATGAGCTGGCTTTCAATCTTAATAAATACGGATCGCTTTCCCTGAGCGGCCCCGATTCCGGAAGTGCCTCCATGAGGAGCTTCAATGACTTATCCGCCTATCCCTGGAGCCCGGATTCCATTTCCACCGTCACTTTTAGAGGAAAAATAAAAAGCATAGGAAATAACGCATTTAAGAATATGAGTTCCCTGGAATCAATATATCTGTCTTCCGATGCCCTGGATTCCATCGGAGACTGTGCTTTTTCCGGCTGTACAGGGCTTACTTATCTTTCTTACAACATGGGTTCTTCTAATCTCTCCATAGGTAAACAGGCCTTTGATAACTGTAATAAACTTAAAGATTTTTCCTTCACTTCCGGTGATAATAAAAGCAGGATCTCATCCATTGGTCAGGAAGCTTTCAGGAACTG
>JAFSKT010000207.1 GCA_017448845.1 Lachnospiraceae bacterium | reverse complement strand
TTCTTCGGCTGGTACTGTCAGGTAATGAATGTGATAGTCGCCTTGCAGCTCGTACCATAAACCATTGCCCCTTCTTTATTTCTCTTGGTATTGTTTAACCGGGATGTATCCATCGTAAAAAGGATCCCCTCAATGCCAAGATCCGGATTGAATCTGCTCTTGATGCTCCGTACACTGCCTATGATCTCCTGCAGACCGTCAATCCCAAAGTATTCCGGCTTGGTGGGTATTATCACACCATCTGACGCCGCCAGAACGTTTATATTCATCATCCCGAAGGAAGGGGAGCAGTCTATCACTATCACGTCGTATAAGCCCCTTATACGGTCAATATAGCCCTTTAAAACGAGTTCGGGATTATCTGCCGCGTCCAGCGCTATACCACTGATTAGCTTGTTTGCAGGAATGATGTCTACCCCTTCCCCGGTATGAAGAATAGCTTCCGTAGGATCATAGTCAAAACCCATGATCTCATTCTCAAGCATGTTCTTAAGTGTTATCTGCTGCTTCTTGGAAAAACCGAAGCCTATGGTAAGATGCCCCTGTCCGTCTGAATCGATAGCCAGAACCTTCTTACCCAATCTGGCAAATGCCGCCGACAGATCTATTGCCGACGTGGTCTTGCCACAACCACCCTTGAAATTTGCAATCGCGATTACCTTACTCATTTTCTCCCTCCGTTCTAATGATCACATCCGAATATGCCCTGTAATACTTCGAAGTTCCTTTATTTGCGAACATTTCCGAGAAATTGATGACATTACACAGTCCCAGTTCCTCGCATTTGTCCAAAAGCTCGTGAAAATGACTGATCTCTTCCGGTGTGGACTGTACCCTCACCTTGCAGATCTCCTGTTCAGTTCCTCGCGTTGCTGCTCCTATCGCTGTCTTATCCATTATTCTTCCTCTCCCTTCACCATGTATTTTTCTTTGAAATATGGCTCAAATGTATCAATTTCTATGAGCGTTATCGTATTGATCTTGTATAAGGCGCCGCATTCCTTGGCTATCTCGCAAAGGATCCGGCGATCAAGCTGATAGTTTCTCGTTGCTTCCTGAACCCTCATATACCTCTTGTACTGATTCTGCTGTTCCATGAGGTTCTTGATCTGCCCGAGTGATCTTACTGATGCCTTTTTCATTTTTGTTTCCTTTCTGAAGTAATCTTGTATTTCTGCAGGTTCCTCTCAAATGCTTCCTTTTCGATAATGCAGTTCCTTCCGACCCTGTAGAGAGCATCCGCTTCCTCAGCCAGATCCATGATCACACCACGCCCGACATGGTATATCTTCATTCCCTCATCCGGTCTGAAGAACTGGATTCTCAGATCCTCACCGTTCAGTGAGAGGATCTTCTCCCTGAGAAGTGAATTGATCTTTCTGTCCATCACACTCATATAACCACCCCCGGGATTCTGAAAGTTTCCAGGTATTCATCAAGGATCTGAAAATTGATCAGTATTGTGGCATCAATCTTATACAGTGCACCGGATTCCGCTGCCATCTTCATGAGAGTAGGTCTTGAAACGTGATAGATTTCAATTGCATCCTTAACTCTCGCAAATTTCTGTCTGGGATCATGTTTTTCATCATCTGCCATCTCCTTAAACTGTGACAGAGTCTTCATAGTAGCTTCATTCATGGCTTATACCTCCTGATTCAAGTTTGTTTTCAGACGAAAAAAAGACACTCTCTCCGGAAATCAGTGTTTCCTAAGAAAGTGTCTTTAATGCTTATCCTTATAGAATTAGTAGTTGACTACATCACGTTTCTGTTGTTTTTGTGGTCAAATTGTGGTCAAATGACTGTTGCAGTCTCAATAAATCCAGTGTTTATGCATCTTCCGATTACCCTATCAACCAGTCGTACATCTCCTGATACTGGTTTGCGGAGACTTTCCAGGAGAAATCGGCCTTCATGGCCCGGTCGATGATCTTATTCCACTCCCTGCGGTGATTTACATATACATTGTGGGCGTAGTGGATGGCTCCAAGCATCTCGTGGGCGTTGTAGTTGGAGAAGGAGAAGCCTGTGCCCTTTCCTTCGTATTCGTTGTAGGGCTCAACCGTGTCCTTAAGACCGCCGGTCTCACGTACAATGGGCACTGTGCCGTATCTGAGAGCCATGAGCTGGGATAAGCCGCAGGGCTCAAAGAGGGATGGCATCAGGAAGGCGTCGCAGGATCCGTAAATCTTATGGGACAATTCCTCGGAATAGTAGATATTCGCCCTTATCTTATTATTGTATTTCCAGTCATAGTGGCGGAACATGTTCTCGTACTTCTCTTCTCCCGTGCCAAGAACCACAAGCTGGATGTCGTCAGAGGCGATCTCGTCCATCACACAGGCGATGAGGTCAAAGCCCTTCTGATCCGTAAGCCTGGAAACAATGCCTATCATGAAGGCGTCATCCCTTCTCTCAAGTCCAAGCTGGTTCTGCAGGGCTCTCTTATTCTTTATCTTCTCCTTACGGAAGTTCTTCTGGTTGTAGGTCTTATCGAGCATCTTGTCCGTTTCCGGATTATAGCTCACATAATCTATACCGTTCACAATACCTCTCAAGTCGTGGTCACGGGCCCGAAGAAGCCCGTCCAGCTTTTCCCCGTAGAAGGGGGTCTTTATCTCTTCCGCATAGGTACGGCTCACGGTGGTTATGGCGTCAGCGTAAACCAGTCCTCCCTTAAGGACATTGGCGTCCTTATAGGCTTCAAGCTTATCCGGAGCAAAGTAATAGGAGGAAAGCCCGCTGAACTGCTTTACGGTCTTCACATCCCAGGTTCCCTGGAATTTAAGGTTATGGATGGTGATGACCGACTTCATGCTCCTGAAGAAATCTCCTGCACTGAAGGAATCGTGGAGATAGACCGGGATAAGTCCGGTCTGCCAGTCGTGGCAGTGCACGATATCCGGATGGAAATCAATTAAGGGAAGGGCTGAAAGCACTGCCCTTGAGAAAAAGATAAATCTCTCCAGATCCCACTTTGCATCAGTGGTATAGGGACTGTTTCCGGAAAAATAATACTCGTTATCTATGAAATAATAGGTAACGCCCTCCCACTCGGCCTTGAATATGCCCACGTAGGTATTCTGGCCGTTAAAATCCATGTAGAAGTTCGTTATATACTGGAGCATGTCCTTGTAATTCTGGGCCATGCAGTTGTATTTCGGTATCATTACCCTAACATCAAAGTATTCCTTGTCAAAGCAGGCAGGCAGAGACCCCACCACATCTGCAAGCCCTCCTGTTTTGATGAACGGAACCGCTTCTGATGCCGCAAATAATACGTTTTTCATAATCCTTCTGCCTCCTTTTTTGAACCCCCGGTTATCAGTCACCGTTTCGGCCCTGTTTTTTATTATCCGCCAGATCCTTCATTTCCCTGGCATTCTCCATTACCCTGTCCGTAAGACTTGCGCCGGATAGCATACGCCCCAGCTCCTTAACCATTTCTTCCCTGTCCAGGTCAAGTATCTCAGTCTTCGTCCTGCCTCCCTCCACCTGCTTTTCTATAAGGAAGTGGCTGTCCGCCATTGCAGCGATCTGCGGGAGATGGGTTATGAGTATCACCTGGTGGCTTCCCGAGAGTTTTATGAGGCTCTCGGAAACCTTCTGGGCTGTGCGTCCGCTTATGCCCGTATCTATCTCGTCAAATATCATTGTACCAATATCGTCCATATCTGCAAGTACTGTCTTTAGTGCAAGCATGATCCTGGATAATTCTCCGCCACTGGCCACGTCTTTTAAGGGTTTCATATCTTCCCCGGGATTGGTGGAGATCATGAAAAATACCCGGTCCCGGCCATTTGCGGAAAAGCTGTCTGCCCTTTCCACCTCCACCTTGAATTCCGACTCAAGGAAATTAAGGTCCGCAAGCTCCGTTACCATATCCTTTCCAAGGCAGAGGGCTGCTTCCTTTCTGACGGAAGTAAGCTTTTCAGCGGCTTTTTCCATCTCCAGGAATGCGATATCATACCTTTCTTTCAGCTCCTTTAAGTGCTCGTCAAAGTTTTCAAGGACTGAAAGCCTTTCCTGCTTATTCTTTAATGCCTCTTCTATCTCATCAACAGAACGGCCGTATTTCATCTTCAAAGTATTTATGAGGTCCAGCCTCTCCGTCACCCGGGTAAATTCCTCCGGGGAATACTCCAGTGACGAAATATAGCCGGTTAGGTCCCTTCTGAGGTCACTTAAGAGGGAATCTATGTTGGCTATCTCCTCATAGAGCTTTCCTGCCTCACTGTCATATTCCGAAGAACCGCTCATGGAGCGCATAGCCCGTATCACGGAAGCCGCTGCCCCCTCATTTTCCCCGAAAAGGAGATTATAGGCCTCGTCCGTTCCCTGGGCGATCTTCTGGGAGTTGTTCATTAGCCGGAACCTGTCTTCCAGCTCCGTATCCTCATCCTTCTTAAGCTTTGCCTCTTCTATTTCATTTATCTCATATCTTAAGAGCTCTGCTTCCTTATCCCTGGATGAAGCGTCGGTCTCCATGTCACTGAGCTCTGCTTCCAGGCTCTTCCATGAAGCATATTTTTCACTGTATAGGCTTAATGCCTCTTCCGCCTCAGTCCCTGCATATTTATCTAAGAAAAGGATATGGTTCTTTTCATATAGAAGGGACTGGTGCTCTGACTGGGCGTGGATATCTATAAGGACTGCCCCGATCTCCCTTAATTCGGCGCCTGTCACGGTCCTGCCGTTGACCTTTGCCACATTCCTGCCGGGAGAGATCCTTCTCCTTATGATGATAAGACCTTCTTCCTCCACAGGGACGTCCATTTCCCTCAACAGAGAAAGCTTCTCCGGATCCTCAAGGGAAAAGACCAGTTCTATCTCCACGGGAGAATCGTCATCCCTCAGGATATTTCCCTTTGCCCTGCCTCCTAAGGCCAGGTTCACGGAGCCTATCACCAGGGACTTTCCTGCGCCGGTCTCACCGGTGAAGACATTCAGGCCCTCACCGAAATTGACTTCCGCGCTCTCTATCAAAGCTAAGTTTTTAACACTAAGACTTAATAACAATAGTTATAAAACCTTTCTCTATCCGATGATACGGAGCAGCCGCCTTTTAATGGCCTCCGTCTCTTCGTCTGTTTTTACTGCACACATGATGGTATCATCCCCGGCGATGGAACCCACTATCTCGGGGAAATTCATGCTGTCTACCGCTGCTGCCACCGCCATGGCCATTCCGGAGGCTGTCTTAATAACAAGAAGGTTGCCCGCATTGTCTAAGGAACTCACTGCTTCCCGTAAAATAGTGACATATTTATCGTCACTTCCGCTTGGAGTCCTTCCCGGAGAATACCTCTGTCCTCCTTCTCCGTCCGGAACCTTGGTGACAAAGAGCTCCTTTATGTCTCTTGAGACCGTGGCCTGGGTAACATCAAATCCTGCAGCCCTTAAAGCCTCGCAGAGCTCCTCCTGAGTCTCTATATTGTTTTCCGTTATAAGGGAAATGAGCTTTTCCTGTCTTTCCTTCTTCAAAACCAGCTCCTTATAAACTTACAGCCTTAACTTTCACGAATACCTAAATAAATACCATTTGTTATATTTAATATCTCTATGAACTGAACTTCACCTGCAGAACCTTTAAGAAACTGTCCTGTGCGGTCTTTATTATACGGGTAACACAGCCTGAGGGCCTGACGTTCACGATATCCCCGCTCTTAAGGTCAAAGGGGGAATGGCCGTCAAATACTACCGAAGAATTATCATCGGAAACGGACATCTCCACCATGTCCTCCGCTGAAATAACAATACTCCTGGTATTTAATGTATGGGGACAGATGGGTGTTATGACCATCATCCTTGCAAAGGGCTCTATTATGGGACCTCCCGCCGACATGGAATAGGCGGTGGAACCGGTGGGAGTGCATACTATCATGCCGTCAGCCTTAAAGCTACCAAGATATTTGGAATTAACGGAAAGGCTGTAATCCGAAACCTTCAGGTTCATGTTGTGGATCACTATGTCGTTTAAGGCACGGGATTCCTTTTTTATATTGCCCTCAGGATCTAAGACTTTGCCGCAGAGCATCATTCTTTCCTCCACGGAGTAATCCCCTTCTAGCACCTTTTTAAGGGAACCCTCGATGTCATCAACCTCCACATCCGTAAGGTAACCCAGGGTCCCGTGATTTATGCCCAGGATCGGAAGCTGAAGATCTGCCGTGTCACCTGCAGCGGCGATAAGGGTACCATCGCCTCCTATTGTTATGACACATTCAGTATCCCCCGGAACCTCTTCCTTACGGGTATAGTGGCCGTCCTCGGAAGGACCTGCCTCGGTCATATATACATTACATCCGTTACTCTCAAGAAAATCCTTAGTCCTCTTTGTAACGGACATATCCCTGTCCCTGTTCTTATTTGTTATTATAAAGAAATTCTTCATTTGCCTCCCTTACCGTCTCGGCTATGATATCCTTTCCCGTCAGCCTTTCCTCTTCTCCTGCTTCCTTTTTTAATAACAAGAGATACTCTATATTCCCCTCTGGGCCTCTTATGGGAGAATAGGACAGTCCGCAGACATTAAACCCACAGTCCTCCGCATATCCAAAAACATCCGTTATTACTTCTTCATGAACGGCGGAATCCCTTACCACGCCTTTCTTTCCCACCTTTTCCCTGCCGGCTTCAAACTGGGGTTTTATAAGGCAGACCATTTCCCCATTTTCCTTAAGTATATCAGAGGCTGCCGGAAGGATCTTTGAAAGGGATATAAAGGAAACATCGCAGGAGGCGAAATCGGGAACGCCTGTTATGTCTTCGGGCTTTAAATAGCGGAAATTAGTCTTTTCCATGCATATGACCCTAGGATCCTGCCTTAATTTCCATGCTAACTGCCCATATCCCACATCAATGGAACAAACTTTCTCTGCTCCATTCTGTAACATGCAATCCGTAAACCCACCTGTGGATGCTCCGATATCCATACAGAAAAGTCCGTTAAGGTGGATGTGGAAAACTTCCAATGCCTTCTCAAGCTTGAGTCCACCGCGGCTTACGTATTTTAATCCACAACCTTTGTACAAGATATCCACATTTTGTGGATAAACTGTCCCTGCCTTATCTTCCCTCTGGCCGTTGACAAAAATATCACCTGCCATTATATAACTCTTTGCCTTTTCCCGGGATTCGGCTATACCCCTCTCAACTAATAAAATATCGAGTCGTTTCTTTTCTGACATCTATTATAACACCTGCAATCGCCCTTTTTGGGCTATATTATAACAATCGTATTGCTATTATGCATTTTTACGTAACATGCGTTCTATCCGCTCTGCTACTGAGTTTGCGTCGATTCCGATCTCTTTTTTCAGGATTTCCGGGTTTCCATGCTCCACATATTTGTCCGGAATGGAAACATTCATTATTTTATTCCCTTCAAAAGAGAAAACATCCGTTTTTTGGTTCAAAAAGTTTAAAACTTTCTCTCCAAAACCTCCGCTCAGAACATTCTCTTCCAGGGTGACGATCACCTTAACCCGGCGGGATTCAGATAACACTAGTTCTTCATCAATGGGTTTCACGAACCTGGCATTTATTAAAGAACAACTGATATTCTTTTCTGAAAGTATCTCCCTTACCTTAGCTGCGGTCTCAACCATGGAGCCCACGGCAAAGAGGGCCACGTCATTACCGTCATAGATCTTCTCTGACTTTGCAAGCTCTATCTTCTGCCTGAAATCCTCAAATTTATCACAGGCAGTGCCTCTGGGATAGCGTATGGCTATTGGCCCGTCAAAGGCTATGGCAAATTTGATCATGTCTGAAAGCTCCCATTTATTCTTGGGGGCCATGATATGCATATTTGGAATTGAAGAAAGATATGAGAGATCGAAGATCCCCTGATGGGTTTCCCCGTCTGCTCCTACGATCCCGGCTCTGTCGATACAGAAGATCACGTGGAGATTCTGTATGCATACGTCGTGGAGTATCTGGTCGTAAGCCCTCTGAAGGAAGGACGAATAAATAGCAACAACCGGTATCATTCCTCCTGCTGCAAGTCCCGCAGCATAGGTAACTGCGTGTTCCTCGGCGATACCCACGTCAAAAAACCTGTCCGGATAGAGATGCATAAACCTTTTCAGTCCTACGCCATCAGGCATAGCGGCTGTTATTGCACATACCCTGTCGTTTCTTCCGGCAGCCTTCAAAATAACTGTTGAGAATATATCGGTCCAGGCCGGTTTTTCCTTATTTTTCAAGGGAAGTCCGGTCTCGATATCAAAGGGTTCGGTACCGTGAAAACGGGCCGGATGACGCTCTGCAGGGGCATATCCCCTGCCCTTTTTCGTACAGACATGGATAAGGACCGCGTGGTTTATCTTTTTAGCCTCTTTTATGGTCTTTACCATGTTATTCACATCATGACCGTCTATGGGGCCGAGGTAGGTGATCCCCAGGTCCTCAAAGAACATTCCGGGCACAAAGAGCTGTTTAATTGAATTCTTGTATCTCTTTAAGCTGTCCACGATCCTGTCACCCATGGGGACCTTTAAGAGCTGTTTCTGCAGCGTTACCTTAAAGTCCTGATATCCCTCAAAGGTTCTGATGCTCTGGAGATAGCGGGAAATTCCGCCCACATTCTCCGAAATGGACATATTGTTATCATTCAGTAGTATTATGAAATTTGTGGTTAGCCTTGCAGCGTTATTAAGGGCTTCATACACCATGCCCCCTGTCAGGGCCCCGTCTCCTATGACGGACACCACCGTGTGGCTCATCTGCCTTAAATCCCTGGCTTTGACCATTCCAAGGCCTGCTGATACCGATGTGGAGCTGTGGCCCGTATCAAAGGAATCACAGTCGCTCTCGCTCCTCTTTGGAAAGCCGGAAAGCCCCTTAAATTTCCGCAGTTCGTCAAAGGCATCCTTCCTTCCCGTAAGTATCTTATGGGTATAGGACTGGTGCCCCACGTCAAAAACTATCTTGTCTTCAGGCAGATTTAATGAGAGGTGCAGCGCCATGGTGAGCTCCACCGCACCCAGATTTGATCCTAAATGCCCTCCGTTCTCACTGATCTTTCGAATGAGGAATTCCCTTATTTCCTGGGCTAAGAGGGCGTATTCATCAGGATTGATGCTCTTTATGTCATTGGGTTTATTGATCCGGTCAAGTATCATGTTTAACTCTCGCGATCCACAAGGGAGGATATGAGTTCCTTCAGGAAAACACTGTCTTTCTTAAGGGAATCAAGCTTTTCCACCGCAGAAAGGGAAAGCTCCCTCTGGTCCTTTTCCGCTTTCTCCAGTCCATATAAAGTAACATAAGTTACTTTTCCATTTTCAGAGTCGGAACCCACATGTTTTCCGAGCTTTGCCTCATCTCCCGTCACATCCAGTATATCATCCTTGATCTGGAAGGCTATTCCTGTATCTGAGCCGATCTGAAAGAGCTTCTCCCGGTCACTGTCCTCTGCTCCTCCAAGGATCCCTCCGGTCACAAGGGCTGCTTCTATAAGGGCTGCGGTCTTATTCTCATGGATATATATAAGCCGGTCCCCATCCACGTCCAGACCTCTCTTTTCCGCATCTACATCAGCGGACTGGCCTCCAAGCATACCGTTCATGCCTGACTTGTCAAAAAGCACCCTTAAAGCGGCAATTATCCGGCCTTTCAGCGCCTCCTGCTCCTTTTCCGGAATATCCTCAGGGATCAGGTCAAAGGCCTTCATAGCAGTCTCAAAGGAGAGATTTAAGAGACAGTCCCCGGCCAGGGTG
>JAFSKT010000206.1 GCA_017448845.1 Lachnospiraceae bacterium | reverse complement strand
GAGACCATCATGACCTTATCTTCATCTCTGTATTCATTTAACATCTGCTGTATAAAAGGGAAAAACTGTTCCGAAGGTACTACATCATCCTCTAAGATAATGGTCTCTTCCTCTTTTTCAAGGACCCAGGAGATCCCGCTGGCAACTCTCCTTTTACAGCCCATATTGCTTTCCGCGTAATTTTTATTTACTACGCAGTCCCAGTCTATCATCTCCTCTATGACCCTGCGGCACTCCGCCACCTTTTCCGCCTCTTCCGGTCTGCCTTCCCTGGCTGCATCGGAAATGAGATAGAGTTTTTCAGGCTTTGCCTTTTGAATCTCCTTAAAAACCTGCACCGAAGTATCGGGCCGGTTAAACATTATAAACGCCACCGGAACAGTTAATTTAAATCCGTCCAAAATTCTGTCTCCCTTTCATTCTCCTCTTGTCAGAAGCTCAGCCTTTATCCTCCAGTACAGGCATTATCTGTGAAAGAAGATTTGTGATATTTTCGAATATGCCGCTCTTCATGGTTCCCAGATCGTTTGCACTCTTTATATGGCTTAAAAGCTGGCTGTACTCGTCATTTATGGAATCAAAATTCTTTTCTATCTCGTTCAATTCCGCTGAAGCAGCTTCTGATGCGCTCTCTATCTCCTTCTGCACTGCATCGGATCCGTTGGCGGATTCAATGATCTCGTCAAAGGTGGCATAGGTGGCATCCACTCCCTCCACGCTTCTGTCCAGAGCTGCTATGGAACTGTTGACGCTCTCCGTCAGCTTGTCCGATTCATTTCCTGCGGCTTCTATGGACTCATTGACCTGGCCTATGAGATTGTTGATCTCCCTTGAGAGCTTTCCAACCTCTTCCGCCACTACGGCAAATCCCTTCCCGGCCTCACCGGCCCTGGCTGCTTCTATTGAAGCGTTAAGAGCCAAAAGATTGGTCTGGGACGCGATACCTACTATGGCCTTCATATAATCGGAGATCTGGTCAACGGCATTCTTAAAATTATCAAACCCCTGCTGCATGTCTCCGAATCTGTCCTTCACCAGGTTCGAATTCTCCCTGAGCTCACTCACCTTGTCCTGAGCCTTCTTAACGCTGGTGACGATCTCGTTTCTCACATCATCATATTTTGATGCGGACTCATTCACACCGGAGAACACCTGATCATAATCCGCCAGCTGGGCCTTAAGCTGATCATTCTTCTCCATTACCTCGTCAAAAGACTCTTCCACCCTGTGGAGTTCCGTAAGTGAATTCACTTCATTTTCAACGAGCTGGCTCTGATACTGCTGAACAGAGCTTACCAGATATTTTACGGAATGAAGCTTTTCTTTAGAATCGTCTTTCTTCTCAGGTACTACCTTTACTGTCTCTTCTGATTTGTTTTTCCCAAAGCCAAACATAGACTCCTCCTTTACTCGAATACCACACAGGTCATGGTCTGATTAACAAACTGGCTGTTATAATGCTCTCCGTACCCCACAAGGCCACAGTGCATTCCAAGGCCTCCCATTTTTCCCAGGTACTGGTTTAAATTTCCGTTATCTGTAAACATGAGATAGCGGAACAGACAGTTTACGGAGAATACCGCTGATATTCTCCCGAAATCAGATCTTATCTGGTCTATGGTGCTCTGGGCCACCTCCTCTACATCCCTGGCTTCCAGCAATGTCAGGATGTCGGAATCGTTAACCTGTCTGAAGCAGCAGAGTCCGGTGCCCTTTATCTCCTTAAGGGAAATAATGCAGACATCATCACCTATCATCTTTCCCAGAGGATTTTTAAAGGTCTGTGTGGATATGTCGGATTCACTGATCCCCAGAATCTCTATGTAAACCTGCTTTGCGCTTCTTCCGTTCAGTTCTCCTATGTAGTAATCGGCTCTGTTTGTCTTTGAAGCAATAAGCCTTATTCCTTCCATGGGAACATAAATGTTTTCCTTATAGGCTTTTACCCTGCCGGTCTCATTCTTAACCACAGCATAGGCCATGGCGTCGGAATAAACCTTTCCGTTACAGGATATCTTTCCGCCGTCTCCCGTACCTCCCATAAGCTGCAGACCGTATTTTTTAAGAACCGGCGAAATAGTTGTCAGAACACAGGCATCATTACCGGCACAGAGATCGATAATAGCCGTATTATCCTTCCCGGGCTTAATGCTTTCAACGTCATGCTCAAGCCTTTCTATGTGTCTGGCAGGCATGGAAGAGACTTTTTCCAGCACATTGGCTGCCGCAGCCACTCCCTCGGTAAAGGCGGCAACCGTAACCCCCTTTTCCGTAACCTTACCTGAATAACCCATGGCAATACAGCCTATGCTGGGCACTCCCGGAAAAGCCTCCTCCAGCTTTTCCACATTTTCCTCAAACTTTTCAGCAGTGCTCATCAAAATGAGGAGTTTTGGGTTAGATACCCCTCTCAATGCTTCACTGAGGACACCGCTCTCTGATGCTCCGTAATGAATCTTCACTCTTAAATACCTCCTGATCTTCGTCTGTCCTTATCTGCCCCGGTCTGTTCCCCATCAAACCTTCTGGCGCTCCGGACATCTGTTAATAGTAGCATCCCTTTATAATTATTACGGAATAAATCATGCTCCCCAGCAGTAAAATGACATCCCCTTTGACCCGCTGATCTTATCTCCTCACCGATCAGGACGGTCTTCCCTTACATGGTCCTCTGTGAGATACCCTTGATATTATTAAGTGCCCAGTCCTCATTATTCACGGTGATTATGCTGCCGCAGTACGGACACTTGGCTGTTTGGTTGATGTTGATTGGTGCTCCGCAGTGAGGACATGACAGGGACTGCATCTTATCGGTCTTACCGGTAATTATGCCGCTCTTCCTGCAGATATCCCACTCGTATTCCATGAACTTCTCTCTGTTCCTGTCACCGGAGATAACCTTGCCTGTCAGGTCATCAAGAGTATAAGCCACAAGACGGCTGCGGACTGTGACAATGAGATGATCCATGCCGGAATCCTGTCTGAAGCCTCTGATATTTACTTCCATGACAGCAACCCTTTCGGTGCACGGAGTCTGTCCCTGCTTGCGTTTCGCGGCAAGCTGGTGCTCGCTCTGGTTATAAAAGGCATCCGTAAAGTATGGTTTCAGGCTCTCGATATTCTTATTGTGCCAGCACTCCTGCATCTGAACATAGAGATTTGAAAGATGCTCTCTGAGGGCCGCCTCATTATATCCGGGATCAAGAGTCTTAAACTCTTCCATGGACTTAAGTGACGACTGGGGAGTCCTTGCGGCGCCACCGGGTTTCGGAGCGGTCTGCTTCATCTTCTTCATGCCGTCACGTGTTATTATCCAGATAATTATTCCCATGGTAATGAGAATCGTCAGCCCCATGGTACCAAAGCCTCCGCCCGAGCTGTCGTCATCATAGGAAGAACTGTAACCGCTGCTATAGTCAGAACCCCAGGAATCACCGGAATCCCAGGAATCGCCGGAATCCCAGGAGTCTCCCGAATCCCAGGAATCCCAGGAATCTCCGAAATCCGTGTCTCCGGAAAAATCCCCAAAATCCGCCTTTGCCCTTATGGGATTGAACCCAAGGCAGAGTATCAGGAATACTGCTGTCAGTAAAATAAAAAACTTAAAAGGACTTTGCTGTCTCTTCATTTCATTATCCTTCCTTGATAAGATGCTCTAAAGTCTCAAAGAGATGCTCCGGTTCAACGGGCTTGCTTAAATGAGCGTTCATGCCGGCCTGCAGGGACCTCTGCACGTCCTCATCAAAGGCATTTGCGGTAAGCGCGATGATGGGAACCGTCTTCGCATCCTCCCTGTCAAGGGCCCTGATCTCCTCCGTTGCCCCAAGGCCGTCTAAAACAGGCATCCTTACATCCATTAAAACTGCATCATAGTAGTGTAGAGGGCTGTCAGCGAACATATCCACCGCTACACGGCCGTTCTCCGCATGCTCTGAGATCATGGATCTCATGCCGAGAACCTTCATCATTATCTCGGCATTGATTGTCATATCTTCCACAAGAAGTACCCTCTTTCCGTTTAAGTCGGCTTTCTTCACAGTGGAAAGCAGGGCTTTCTTCTGCTTTATAGCCTTCTTAAATTCATTTAACACTGTGGATGCAAAGAGAGGCTTTGACATAAAGGTGTCCACTCCCGCATCTATTGCCTCTTCTATGATATCATCCCAGCTGTATGCTGTAAGAATGATTATTGTAGCCGAGTCTTCATCATAAAGCTCACGGATCTTTCTGGTTACTTCAACACCGTCCTCATCCGGCATCTTTAAGTCCACAAGGATAAGGTTGTAACTCTGTCCCCTGGCCTTTGTGAGGGAAAGGAGCTCGTATGCCTCTTTTCCGCTGAAGCAGGACTCGGATACGATCCCCAATTCCTCCAGCACAAGCCTTGCATGCTCACAGGCAATGGGATCGTCATCGATGATCAGTACTCTTATATCCTGAGGGTTAACTTCTTCACCTTCGTCACCCGTCTTCTTATCTGTGGTCTTAAGTGTCACTGTAACGGTAAATACAGAGCCCTTGCCCTTTTCACTGTCCACAGTGATCTTGCCGTTCATCATCTCAATGATGTTCTTTGTAATGGCCATACCGAGACCGGTGCTGCCGTACTCACTGGTCTTGCTGCTGTCCTCCTGGGAGAAAGCCTCGAAGAGCTTCGGCAGATACTCCTTATCCATGCCTATACCCGTATCCTTCATGATAAACCGGATGGGGGCATTCCCTTCAAACTGCGCAAGAGGCTCGACGATAAAGGACACCGTTCCACCGGAAGGGGTGAATTTAACCGCATTGCTTAAGATATTGATGATGACCTGCTTAAGCTTCATGTCATCGCCAATATAATAATCGTCAGCAATACCGTTTATCCGGCATTCAAAATGCAGATCCTTTTCGGCGCACTGGCTGTGGATCATGGTATTGATCTGCTCCAGCATTTCATTAAAGGAGAATTCCTCATTCTTTAAGATCATCCTGCCGCTCTCAATGCGGCTCATATCCAGTATGTCGTTAATGAGGCTCAAGAGATGCCTTGCGCTGGCGCCTATCTTTTCCAGATACTCCCTGGTATCATCCGCCAGATCCATCCTCTTAAGGGCGATGCTGTCCATACCGATGATGGCGTTCATGGGGGTCCTGATCTCATGGCTCATGGATGAAAGGAAGGAGGTCTTAGCTGCATTTGCATCCTCCGCCTGGGAAAGGGCATCCGACAGAGCCTTCCTCTGGCTGATGGCCTCCCTGGTCTCCCTGTCCACATCCGAGAATCCCATTCCCGCAGCATGGACGATATGATCTGTCCTGTCCTCTATGTGACGGACCCCTGCCATACGGAGCATCTCGTACTGTTCCTTACCGTACTTTCTGGTCAGGTATCTGTGGGAAACAATGCTTTCATTTGACAGCTTTTCCCGGATATTATCGGGTTCGATGAATTTAAGGAACTCTTCTCTTTCCTCTTCCGCCACAAATCTCTCAGCATATTTCCTTATGGTCTCGAGATAATGGAAGTGCTGTCCTTCCTCGATATCAAATTCATTCTGTGCATCTGCGCTGTAGCAGACACAGTCATCCTCATCAAAGTTCACATAGTAAACACTTCTGTATTCCGAAGCCATGGCGGTTATCATGGCATCGGACCTTCTCTGCCGCCTCTCCTTGGTAAGGAGTTCGTCCTGCAGCGCTATCCTCTCCTCCAGTTCCGCCTGTATGGCAGCAGCCGCAGCCTCGGATTTTTCCTGGTCAAGCCTTAAGAGATTTGCTCTCCTGTTTAAGATGATCACGATTATGAAAATGATCAGCATGATGACCGCGATACCCAGAGTCTGCATCAGACTTCTGGCAATTATGTCCCTGGAAATGGCATTGATATTGGTCCCGATTATGCTGTCCCTTATAAGGTAGGTCAGGAGCCAGTCGGTTCCATCTACAGGGGTGTAGTACAGATTTTCGGAATTCCCCATGTATTCAAAGGAGATGATGCCACCACGCCCTTCGTTAAAATCCTCCTTTATATCTTCAAGGCCTTTATCCCCGGTAAATACTGCATTCTGAAGTGCATCAAAAAGGTTTTCATCTTCGGTCTGTTCTCCAAGGACGATGCCCGTAAGAGAAATGCCGTTTTCATAGTAAAGGTTACAGAAGGTTACGGAATCATCTTTGTTGTTAAGGGACAGTCCCTCCAACATCCTGTCCGCATCTATCTCCATGAAGCAGGCCACCAGAATCTCTCCGTTAAAGGGGATGTCCGTGGGAATTGCGATTATCACCTTCTTATCCCTGCTGTCTAAGTCCTTTATGGAGATCTCCGCGTTCTTTATGGTCTTATAGTCAAAGTTATAGTCTGCAATATTATCCCTGATTCCGAGGGAAGTATATATGAGACCGTTTCTGTCTACAAAGGCAAACTTTTCAAGACCGTAGAGCTTTTTCATCCTGGACTGGAAAGCCTGGAGATGCTCCATATCCTGCAGGTCATCGCTGTCCATAAGCCCCACTGCGGTGCTTATATTTTCAATATTCTGCTCCAGATTTGAAGCCACCACCTGCTCTCTCCGGCCCGCAAGCTCCTCAAGATAGAAGTTGCTCACATGGCGCACCGCTTCATCGGTGCTCCTTCTGGCACTGCGGACAGACCAGACAGTGCTGACCACAAGTATCACCGCGATCAGAACTATTCCGGCTATTATCACTAACAAGTTGCCTAAATTATTTTTATTTTCCTGAAATTTATCATTCATGATCTGAGCCTGTTTCCCTTTGAAAGGTATATCTTTACCCATTATAACAAAAGCGGCAGCATACCTCAATGGAAACCTTGCGGATAT
>JAFSKT010000205.1 GCA_017448845.1 Lachnospiraceae bacterium | reverse complement strand
TTGTAGTAAAATCATCAACAAAGATAGTGTCTAAATATTCTTCCACATCAACATAGGGCACAGGCAGATCATTTGCAGATATACAATGAAAGGTTTTCGTATTATCCTTGCTAAAAACATAGGCGGTAATATCTTTTTTCTCGTACGCAAATGCATCAACCGCCGCTGCCACTGATAATAAAACGGATATTAAAAGTATAATTAAGACTCTTTTTTTCATTCAGATACTCCTTCCGCGATGTCGCAGATACAGGCCCTGCTCCCTCATATATAGCATAAATCCTAGAAGATCACAAAGATAATGGTGCAGAGAACGATGACTATCCCCAGGCAGGTCATCATCATCGCAAAGGTAAAGCCGGAAGTAAGGGGTCTGGCCACAGCCCCAAGCTCCGTATATAATGTGCTTATAAGTTCGGGACTGGGATCTTCCCTTCCCTGGACTTTCTTTTCCCTCATAACGGTTTTCCTTAGGAGCAGGATAAGGCCGTCTAAGACGCTTTCAAAAACCTTAGACGCGAAACAGGCCACAGCGAGCCCCGCCTTGCAGAGAGGCCGGAGAAGCTTATTCTCCCCGAACATGGTAGCGACAGCGCCAAAGCCCCTGGTAAAGAACGCTGAAAGAACCGGTTTCAACACCCTGTTTTCCCCGAAGATTATGGTAATGGCTCCAAGGGCATCCGGGATATATTTCGTGAGAACCGGACGGAAGATAAGTTCCTCGAGATCCAGCTTTTCGGGCCACAGGTTTGCATAATGTCCATCTCTCATCAGTACCCGGCGTACTATCACTAAATATACTGCTGCGCCGATGGTTAAGGATATCATGCTGCCCTTTAAGTTTTCCGGAGAAAAAGCGTGGAAATGGAGGATCTCCTCAAAGCCTGTCATATACCGGGCAAGATGTGTGCTGACAAAGGGCTGTCCCAAAACCACCATCAGTATGGATGAACCGAAGACCGCGAAGGTGCTGGCTACGTTCATGCATTTTCTGTCACTGTCAAATGCCTGCTGCCTTTTTTCGTCCTTATTTTTCTGCACAAAGACGCAGATAAAAAGCTTCAGCATATATGCAAAGGTCAGGCCGCCGGATATCAGGAATACCCACTCGATGACAGACAGCATGCCGCTGTATTTCTTTAAGTGATGGATACCCTCCACTATTCCCTCGTGGAGAAGTGTCTTGCTTATATATCCGTTAAACATGGGAACTCCGCTGATCCCCAAAGCACCTAATGCAAAGGATATCTTTAAGAACAGCTTGTTCCGGCCCCAGCCCCGGATCTCGTCCAGGGTGAGAACGTGGAGATTCATTACCACTACGCCCGCTGCCATGAAAAGGGTGAGCTTTATCAGTGAATGATTGACCATATGCAGCATCAGGCCGGACATGGCCACACCGGCCCCTTCTTCGCTGCCCTCCGCTGTAAGAAGCAGCATCATGCCTACCCCTGTCAGGATAAAGCCGATCTGGGACATGGAAGAGCAGGCCAGGGTCCTTTTTAAGTTAATGGAGAACAGCGCAAGCACAGCGCCCAGGGCCATTGTCACCACTCCAAGCAGGAGCACTAAAAGGCCGAAGGTCTCATTTCCGTAAAGAGCGGTCATGGAAATCGTCAGAATGCCGTAAATACCCACTTTGGTGAGTATTCCGGACAGAAGTGCCGATGCAGGGGAAGGTGCCACGGGATGGGCCTTGGGCAGCCACACATGGATCGGGAACATTCCTGCTTTACAGCCGAATCCAAATAAGATGCATATGCCGGCAACAAAGACCATGGTCGGATGAGGGGAAGTGAATGCCGCCACCTTTAAGTCGGCAAAGGACAATGTGCCCGTTGCAAATTTAAGCAGGGCAAGTCCCATGAATAATACAAGTCCGCCGATCACCGCAATAAACAGGTAGGTATATCCTGCCCGTACAGCCCCCTCCGTCTCCTCATGGATGACCCAGGTGAAGGAGGTAAAGGACAGGATCTCAAAGAACACAAAGGCTGTCATCAGATCACCGGAGAGCATGACTCCCTCGGTAGCGCCCAGGGTCACTATCACAAAGAACCAATAGCGGTTCAGGTTCTCCCGCTCTTCTTCAAAGTATTCCCGGGCGAAAAGGGTGGTGCCTGCCCACATGAGAGCAGTGATAACCCCATATACCGAGCGGAAACCGTCTGTGGTAAAGGAAAGGCCTCCGCATAAGATACCGTTTATGGAAAAAGAGGGCATGGTAAATACAAGGCCCAGAGAAAGCAAAAGCTCTGCTCCCGTAACAAAGATCACAAAGAGATCCCGGACATATTCATTCTTTTTTCCGATCATGTAAGCCACGGGACCCAGGATAAAGGGCCCGAACACGATCAAAGGGATCAGCATCCTATCCTCCTTACAGCATTCCCGCTGCTATCTTTCCCAAATAATCTACAATGGGCTGGGAACAGACACCAAGCACTATATTAAGGATCCCAAAAAATGCAATGGGGATCAGCATGCTCTTTCCTGCTTCCTTCACATCAGGCCGGTTAAGGTAGAGGTCGCTCTCCTCCGTTGAGAAAAAGGCCCTCACACTTACCGACAGCGCATACATGGCGCATAGGAATGCCGAAATTATGAGGGCGAAAACCCCTGAAAGGCTCTGAGGGCTGCCGGCCTCTATCCCGGCGGTGACCAGATTCCACTTGGACACGAAGCCGCAGAATAAGGGCACTCCTGTCAGAGAAAGCCCCGCAAGTGTATAAAGGATAAAGGTCAGGGGCATTTTCTTACCCACGCCGTTTACCTGATAGATATATTCGTTTCCGGTGACATGGATAAAAGCACCGGCGCATAGGAACAGCGACATCTTGATGATCCCGTGGAAGACCATATGGAGAAGACCTGCCGTCATCCCGTGAGGGGTCATAAGAAGTATCCCGAAAAGCATATACGACAGATTACTCACGGTGGAATACGCCAGTCTCCTTTTGAAATGCCTCTGTTTCAACGCCATGGCCGCCGCAAACACCATAGTAAATACAACTGTCAAAAGGGCTATGGTCTGGGATACGGTTCCCATAAGGGACCCTGCCCCATAGGTGAAAAACACCAGCCTTGTAATGGCAAATACTCCGGAATTCACCACTGCCACCGCATGGAGAAGGGCTGTAACCGGAGTGGGGGCCACCGACGCCGTGGGGAGCCAGGAATGCAGTGGAAATACCGCCGCTTTAACGCCGAAACCAAAGAATCCGGCTAAAAATGCCACTTCCATGATGGGAGTAAGCTGACTCATATTAAGGCTGCCGCCTAGTACAAACCTTCCCGAATCGCCGTAGACCGTGGTCATGACCACCGAGAAAAAGGCCAGTCCGGTGCCGCCGATGGTAAAGGCCGCATATTTCCGCCCGGCAAACATGCTTTCATGGTTCCCGTAATGTGATACCAGAGGGATGGTGACAAGAGACAGCATCTCTATAAAAGTGTAGAGAGTCGTGATATTGGCGGCAAAAGCCAGTCCCAGAGTCACACCGTAGGTCATCACATAAAAAACAAAAAACCTATTCTTCCCCTTTGAATGCTCCATATACTCAAAAGCATAGAGCATGACCAGGGGCCACATAAGAGAGACCATGCCCGCAAAAAGGGCAGCAAGGCCATCCATCCTGAAGGCAATGGAAAAACCGCTTATAAAGCTGTATATCTGCACCGGTTCCCTTTCTGCCATGAAGATAAGGATCCAGACAGAAATGCTTGTGAGCACCACAATAGTCTCCAGATAGCGGTTCCGCTGTCTGTCCTTTTCTTCCGGGATCCCCAGGAAAAACAGGAGAAATGCGCCGAGGACCGGAAACAGTATAGGGATCAGTAATAAGTACGGACTCATCATATGAACGCTGCAATCCTTGTTCCGAATAAACCAACGGCTAGTGCTATAACACAGAGTACTATAAGAGGCACAGTCATGAGTAACGTGGGTTCCTTTTTCTCTAAGCCCGATGTGTCAAAGTCATGGCCGGGGAAGAAGGCATCCACCGCTATGGGGAAAAGATATCCGGCGGTCAGAAGCGCCGATATCAGAAGCACAACAGGCGGAAGGAAGGATAAGACTCCCATACCGTCCCCGATGGAAGCTGCAGCTATGGCCCACTTGCTGGTAAAGCCGCCCATGGGAGGTATTCCCACCAGGGACAGGGAGGCCAGCATATAGCACCACATGGTGACCGGCATCTGCTTTCCGATGCCTCTAAGCTCGTTTACGTTGCGCTTCCCCAGTTTACAGATAAAGATACCTGCCACCAGGAAGAGACAGCCCTTGGAAACGGCGTGGCTCATAAGGTGGAGGATACCTCCTCTCAACCCGTCTTCAGTCATGATGGAAAGACCCAGCAGGATATAGGAGATCTGGCTGACTGTGGAATAGGCCAGCCTTTTTTTCATCACCTTTTCACGGAAAGCACAGGTGGAACCCATCAATATGGTCAGCATGCAGAGGCACATCCATGCGTACTGTACCCAGGTGCCCCGGAGTATCTCAGTTCCTACCGAATAGTAGATAAGCCGCACAATGGCAACCACCCCCGCCTTGGCAATGATGCCGGAAAGAAGTGCGGAAGCCGGCGCCGGAGCGATGGGATGGGCTGTGGGTAGCCATCCGTGCATAGGATACATTCCGGCTTTGGTGCCAAATCCGATGATCCCGATAAAGATCACCGCTAAGAGAACTTTTTCATTGCCGGAAACCATTCCTTTATCCAGAATACCGCCAAGAACAAAGCCTTCTCCGCTTCCTGCGTAATAATATACAAAGAATACCGCTAAAAGCCCCATCAGGGCGCCTGCAATAGAATAGAACAGGTATTTTAGGCCTGCAGCTATGGCGTCCTTTGTCATCTCGTGAAGTACCAGGGGAACAGATGAGAGAGTCGCCAGCTCAAAGCAGAAATAGAGTGTCACTAAATTGGCGGACATGCAGATAGCGATCAGCGCTCCCAATGATACAAAATAAAAGGCGAAAAACATTTCCGGACGCTCTTCCATCTTCATATACTCAAAAGCGTAAAAGCACACCGCGGTATAAAGGATGATCACCATGAAGAGATATATCTTTCCGAAATTATCAAGTGAAAAACCAAAGACCGCCTTTTCGGTCATATGGAAAAGATCCACCGGTCTGCCGAAGAAAGCCGCCAGAACGCAGAGGATATCCGTAAGGATCATAACGCCTGCGTACTTAAAGTTTCTCCCGGTCCCTGTTTTATCCGGAAGCCTTGCGGCCAGTGGGCCTGCGATCATCGGAAATAAAAACGCTGTTATGAGAAGCATACAAACCTCCACTGTTTATGATAATCCTGCATATCAAAGATCACTCCGTACCTTATCCGAACATTGAAAGTCCTGTCCGTATAAGATCCACCGTTACCCATGAGAACAGGCCTAAGAACAGATTACATGCCGTCAATACTAACATGGGTATTATATAATCCGGACGATGCCGGGTCCTTTCGCTTTTCCGGGGGTCTTCCGTGTAGATCCTGATGACCGTCCGGATAAAATATACAGCATTTAGCATGGAGCTGACAGCCAGCGCCAGCATTACTAAAATGAGCTTAATATCCCCCTGTCCCAGCGCCGCAAGGCCGAACTGCAGCTTGGATGAAAAGCCCGCAAAAACAGGGATACCTATCATGGATAAGGCGCTTATGGTAAAAAACACTCCCGCATCTCTGTTCCGGCGGCCGCTCCCCTGCAATTCCCTGAAAAGAAGGCTGTCGCCGGAGACCTCTGCGAGACAGGGGGTGGTAAGAAACAGCTGGGATTTGGTAATGGCGTGGACTATTATATGGAACATAGCGGCAGAATAGCCGACGACTCCGCCCAAACCTATTCCCATATAAATATAACCTATCTGGGCCGCAGAAGAAAACGCCACCATACGGTTAATGTTATTGGCCCTGATGGCACTTACCGAACCTGCTATGATCCCGCAGATCCCCAGTACCAAAAGGATATTCCGTATGGGCATCTGCTCAAACACACTTATGCCGATAGCCCGGTAGTATATCTTGAATAACAGGAAGATATAGGCCTTAGAAACAAGGGATGAAAGGATGGAGGCGGAAGCGGGAGTTGCCCAACCATAGGTGTCCGGCATCCAGTAGTGGAAGGGGAAAAGCCCGCTTTTAATGGATAAGCCGATGGTAAGTATCCCCACCGCCATTGTCATGGTGGGATAAACCCCGGGATCTTTAACGAGTTCGGCGATGGTCTCCTGCATCGGTACCATAAGAAGATGTCCCGTCATGGTATATAGGAGCACCACTCCCAGCAGGAAGAGTCCCGATCCCAGCAGGTTTAAGATCATATACCGTACCGCGGCAAGGGTGGTGCGGCCCAGTTCGCGGACTATCAGGATGCCGCAGCTGGTGAGGGTTAAGATCTCCACAAATACATAGCCGGAAAAAATGTCGTTAGTCCAGACAAGGGACATAAGCGCCGCAGTCATCAGATTGAGCTCGGCGTAGTAAAGATTTATCTTGCTCTCATCTATGTCCGTATCGATAAAACGGTGTCCTGCGGAAATAGAGCAGAACATGACTACCATGAATAAAAGCGCGATCACTCCCTCAAGGACGCCGGCCCGGATCTCATTTCCCCAGGGTGCGGAAAATTCACCCATGGAGTAGGTAAATTCCCCTCCGTTCTGCAAAGTATAGCAAAGAACCGCTGCAACCATGCATATCAAAAGGATCTCATACACAAATGTATAGCGTTTTGCCGCCTTCCCCTTAAGCAGAAAACAGAGCACGCCCGAAAACAGGCTGAAGATTATGGTAAACAGAGGAAAGTTGGCGATAAAGTCCATTTACCTGTCCTCCATTTGATGCCTGGAAAGCTGATAGATCTCATCCAGATCCAGGGTATGATATCTTTTGTAAAGTCGTATGGAAAGGGACAGCATCACGGCCGTCACGGAAACTGAGACCACAATGCCCGTAAGTACCAGTCCGGCAGGAACCGGATTGATATAAGCGGCTGTATCCTGAACACTGTCTGCGATGATAGGCGCCTTCCGCCCTTCTATATAGCCCATGGAAGCCAGGAACAAAAAGATCCCGGAGTCCATAATGTTCATGCCGATCAGCTTTTTGATCAGGTTCTGCTGGAATAAGAGCATGGTAAAGCCTATGCCGAAAAGTATGATGGCTACCGCCTCTTCATTGTTTATTAGCAGATGTTCAAGCACCGCCGATATTTCCTCTCTTAAAAAGACTGTAAAATCCGTACATTGTGCAGGCTACAACCAGACCTACGGCTATATCCAGGGGCAGGATCAGTCCGCCGGACAATATGGCCCCGGGTATCCCCTTGGGGATGTGGTTATCAATGCCGTTGGCTCCGGTGAAGAATACATAGCCCTTGGCAAAGCAGTAAAAGGTAAGCCCTATGAAGCAGGCCAACGACAAAACCTTTGCCGAAAACACCCTGTCCACCCTGTCAAAACCGAAGGCTGTTGCAAACATGATAAGGGCAGCCCCCATGATAGCACCGCCGGAAAAGCCTCCGCCGGGACCGTTCTGCCCGTTCAACAGCACATATATGCCGAAGAGAATGATGCAGGGCACCAGGACAGTTCCCACCAGCCGGATTATGGAATCTCCGGAAACGTCAAAGTAGGTATCCTGTTTAACAGTGTAATAACTGTCCAGGTCACTGCCGCGGATGGTCTTTTTATCAAGCTTTAATAAGATCATGACTAAGACCAGCGCGGTGAACAGCACATGGGATTCCCCCAATGTATCAAAGGCACGGTAATCTAAGATCATGGCAGCCACGATATTTACTGCCCCCGTTTCTTCCACGCCGTGCTCGATGTAGCGTTCCACGACTTCCAGTGTATAGGGGTTTTCCTCACCGTAGCGGGGAATATGGGCCACCGTAAAGAGAAGTACCCCGATAAGCAGCACGCAGCTTACCACTGCCACTGTACGGTAGAGGAACATAAAGCCCTTCTCACCGGTGCGGGTAACAGTGTCCATGTCTGCCTTCTCATAGATCTGCCGGCGGAATTCCTTTCTCTGTTTCTTCAGTTCTTCTCTGGGGCTGTCCGGGATCTCCGCAGCATCGGAAACATTTTCCAGTAATTCAATGTCTCCTTCCAGCCACCTCGTAAACCATTCTTTCAAGCTTCTTCCCTTCCGTTTAAGTCCTCTTCCGTGCCGGTCCTCTGTGACACAGCTTCATCCTCCTGCCGGACTTTTTTCAAAGTCATCAGGAAAAGGATGCCGCTGACTCCGGCGCCCACCGCCGCTTCTGTAATAGCCAGATCAGGCGACTCCAAGAGGATCCACAGTATGCACATGATGGAACTGTAGGACATGAAGATGATCACGGCCTGCAGCAGATCTCTGGTGAGATTTACCGCAATGGCACAGATTATCAGCAATATAAGCAGGATAACCCTGAATATCAGTTTCATTTCCATGATGTATCTCCCTC
>JAFSKT010000204.1 GCA_017448845.1 Lachnospiraceae bacterium | reverse complement strand
GGAGGAACAGTAACTGCAACCGGTGGATTTATGGGGGCTGGGATCGGCGGCGGATATTACGGAGCAGGTTACAACATAGAAATCTCAGGAGGAATAGTAACCGCAACCGGCGGAGAAGATGGCGGAGCCGGGATCGGCGGCGGAGGAGGCAGCACAGGTTCTGATATCAGGATAAGCAATGATGCCAACGTAATGGTCGCAGGTGGCAAGCAGGTAGATTATGGAGCCGGTGCTGCCATTGGATGCGGAGGTCAGCAAAATCATGTTTCCGGAAATGAGGTCAAACCCGTTACATCCGGACTATATGACACCGGGTGTATTATATATTATGCTGCCGGAACCGATGTGACAGCCATTAAAAACGGAACAGTTCCTCCCTCGGGCAAAAAAGAGGGAAGTATAATAGTTAATAAGACCATCACCTTCGATCCCAACGGCGGAGTATGCGAAGTTGAATCTAAAAAAACCGTAAGCTCAAACGACCTACAAGTATTGGAATCTCTTCCTGATGCAACAAGGGATAATTATTCCTTTGACGGATGGTACACAGCCAAAGACGGCGGGGATATGATCACCACAGCATTTAATTTTAAAAGAAATATGACCGTATATGCCCATTGGACGTTTATCCCGCCGGTAATAACCTTTGATGCTAACGGGGGAAAGGTATCTCCCGCATCTGCTGCCACAGGAATGGACGGGAAGCTTGCATCACTTCCCACTCCGGTTTTGGAAGGATCTTCCTTCACCGGCTGGTTCACGGAGAAAGATGGCGGGACCCAGGTGACAACATCAACTGTTTTTTCATCTGATGCTACGATATATGCCCATTGGAAGAAAAATGAGCCTGCACCCACCCCGGATCCTGAGCCCGAACCGGATCCTGAGCCTGAGCCGGGGCCTGAGCCTGAGCCGTCACCTTCACCCTCACCGGTTCCCGATCCGGCAATGGATAATCTTCCTTCAGAGGTTTCTGCTGAAACAAGGGGTGATTACCGGATAACCTATGCCCATAAGATATCATTCCCCGGAAAGAGCAAGGTCACAGCTCAGAATTTCGGAGATACACTCACCGTATCCCTGGGAAGTGCTGTATATAAAGTCACTAAGATCAAGATAAACAAGAAAAAGAAACTGATCCAGGTGACCGGGCTTCAGGATGCGGATAAGAATATCGTGAAGGAAGTTAAGAAAGCCACAAAGGGCGCCGACGGCCTGCCATTCGATCATACTCCCCACTACGTGAAGGATACGGATCAGGTGGTTCCTAAATTCAAAAATGACGAACTGAGATCCGTGAAGATCATGATAAACAGCAAGCCCTATAAGGCGAAAAAAACAGAATACGAATACGACAGGGATAAGCGGGTGATAACATTCAAGAACCCGAACCTTGGCGGAAGTTATAAGGTTCCATGAATCAATGAAGCCGGTCTTCGCAGGCCGGCTTTTCTTTATCATTTGACCTTCATGGTCATCTTGTACTTCTTATTCAGGTATTGATACTGCAGCTTTATGGTGTCCTTTCCGGCGGAAAACGGCGAGGTCTCACCTGAACGTGATAGAATTTCAAAAAGAAAGAAGCCCCAAGTTCAGTAAACTCAAGGCTTCCACCTAAAAACAAACCTGCGGAATGAACAGGGCTTCCAGATGATTCTCTAAAGACAAACCAGCCCTGGATTTTCTTCTGTTATTTACAGACAGCGAGAATTTAATAAAGGCTGAGCTATCCTTTAGAGAGCGCTTCGGTGAAGCGGATCCTGAAACCGATAGACGAGCTGGCTGAAAAGGCCGATAAGATCGTGAAGTTTGATCTTTCCGAGGATAAATATCATTTGATCGAAGAAAGAATAGACAGTCTGGAGCCCTGGGACGATAACCTTATTTCTCTGGAGGACGAGGACCTTCTGGGGAAATGGATAGTTGATAAGCACGGCGCCTATTTTGAAATAGTGTCAAGGGAGGATCTGGGTACGAGAATAGACATTGTGTTTAAAAAGAATGCACCCGGATCCTCCCTCTGATCTCACTTAAACTTTACCTTGCCCTTGAAGACCTTCCCTCCGAAGGTTGCTGTAATGGTGGCGGAGCCCCTGTTCCCGGAGCTTATTACCGGGAAGTCAGATAAATTTATCTGCTTTCCGTCTGCGGCGGGAATCCCGTTAAAGCTTAATATATTCTTTTTATCCTTCCTGACGGAAACAAGATACTGCCCGTCCTTCACATCAGGCAGGAGCTCGCCGGCGTTAGTAAAGATATCGGCAAGAGAACCCGATAGTTTGGAACTGCTAAGCTTCAGGGTCCTTTTCTTCACCTTTACAGCCTTCAGCGTTACTGTCTTTGTTTTATCCCCCTTCTTTAGGGTGAGCTTTGAGTCCTTTTTTACTTTAAGTCTCCGCTTTTTCTTTATGAGCTTCACGGCTCTCTTTACTTCGGATGTGATTTCAAGACCTTCCTCGTAGAAATACCTTCCGCCCTTTAAGAGGTAGAGAGTATCCCCATCCTGTACAGACTCGAAGGTCAGGGTATTATCGGGGAGATACTGAACCTTTGGTTCCCTGCTGCTTCCACTCCCTGCGCTGCCCTTCGCATTAAAGAATTTAAGGTTGTAATAGTATTCCTCCCTGGCATCATAGGAGTTTTCCACGCCCTCCGGAGTTGTAACATAATATGTGTATTCCCCCTCCGGCTCAGGATCAACATGCAAGGATGCATCAAAATCAAAGCTGTAAGCGACTGCAACCTGTGTTCCGCTTCCCTCAACCGGGATATGGTATTCCTTTCCCCTGGAGCCCATTTTCATGTTCAGTTTTTTCATATCCTCCGGCTTCAGATCATCAATAGCGCTGGTGTATTCAAGAATCCTTTCCATGTTTCCACCAAAGATGACCACATCCTCAAAAGGCGCACTATCCCTGACTAAAATCCGTATGAAGGGCTCATCCCCCTCCACAAGCTCCATATCGGTCCAGAGATCCCGGTTCTCCGGATCCTCCTCCGAAGGAGAATCCGAATCGCTTAAGCTCATAAGACCGAAACCCGCAGCTTCTGAGCGGGGGCTTTTAAGCACCTGCACCGCTTCACTGTCGCTTGCATAATCCGGAGAACTACCCCACCAGTCCACTTCAACGTTGATCAAATTGTGGTTTCCCTTACGGTCCACCGCATCAATGGTAAACTCTCCGTTAGCACAGACGCTGATGCCTGCCTCCCACTGATATTCGTTATGTTTCATGAGAATAGAGGATTTTACAACATTTTCACCCTTTCTTCCAGTGATGGTTATGCCGGACAGCTTTTCGGTGCCGATAGTATTGAGCCATACAGTATACTTCTCATTATCCTCTTTATTAAGGGACCCCTGCTTCGGGAAGTTTGCTCCCCAGTAAAACTTGGGCGGTATCCCGTTTGACGCATCATACTCCTCATCATTAAAATGCTCTGTGATCCAGTCAAAATAAGCATTGTTCCCACGCTGCTCAAAGCTGGCGTATTCCTTAAATGTTACTGTGACCCTGTGGGGCTTATTATCCGGGTTCGGCCCGAAGAACACAAGGGCAGATCCCCCGGCCTCCGTATAGTCCCCTCCGTAGGCGTTGACGCTGCTGCCATTAAATCCGGGGAAATCACTGGTTACCTCTGCCCGGGCATTCATGTATAAGGTTATGGACTCCGCCTCCGTCTCAAAGCTGAAGCTGGATCCCGGCTCCGCCATCATAAGCGAAGAGTGGTAAGGCTCGGCTCCGCCGCCGTATCTGCCGTTTTTATCCACATCATTCCAGGTCTGCACGTTGTCGTAGAATCTCCAGCTATTCTTAACCCCGGTTTTTTTCGGGTTATAGACGGAACCGTTTGCGTTATGGAAGGTTATGCGGCCGTTATTCGGAGAAATATCCATTCCGTCCACATCCTCCGTAACCTTAAAAGGAATATCCTGATAGCTGTTCGTGAACTGATCCATTATGCGGATATAGCCGTTGCCCTCCTTTGCGGCGCAGACCACGATGGTACCGCTTCCACGACCCTTATCAAAGGATCTCTCCACATAATAGAGCTTCGCAAGATTCTGATCCATCCGCTGGAAACGGCTGCTGATATCGCTGTCCCTGTCCTCCTCGTCAGGGTATTCAGTTACCTGGATCGAAGGAGCCCCAAAGCCGTTAACTGAGAAGTAGTGGACAGGTATACGCACTAAGGAACCCTTATTAAGGAAGAGCTCTCCAGGCAGAGAGAAGGTGACCAGGGGCTCTATTTCTTCTTCAATGCGGTTATTCGCAATGTCGTACTCTCCGTGGGTCGCTTTCCTTAATCCGTATCCGACCGTTGTCACATCTGTATCCGAATCACTGTACAGCTCTATACGGAGTCCCAAGGTATTCCCCTGTCCGGCAAAGTATATGTCCGGATCAAAGGTGATGGATCCGGTGACCCTCCGACCGTAACCGGATCGGATGTTACCTAAGTAAAGAATGCCGTTCTTAAAGTCATGGCCGGTCTGGGACTGAGAGGCCTTCAAAATCTTCAGCTGCTCCTCCTCGCCCACATTAAGGGTATTTTCCGTGATGTCAAAGGCTGCGTACACAGGATTCCCGTCATTGTCGGTTTCTCCGGTGTCGTAGCTGAACTGGGCGTAGACATTACCCCCGACAAGGTTCCCCCGGTTAGCGGCCATGAAATCCACATCAAGCACAGCATTGCCGTCTTCTGTAAGCTCCACCATTCCGCCATCGGTACCTGAAAGCTCAGCCGACCACTCATCCTCAAAGCTAAGCTCAGGACATCCTTTAACGGTAAAGACACCCCTTAAGGCAGCGGTATAAGGGAGTCCTCCCTGGTCATAATAGTAATCACCTTCGCTCACGGTGATATTAAAAGACGCATTCTCCGGCAATGACACAGGGAGGATAAAGCTCCCGTCAAGCTCCACCTTCTGCCCCGGTACAATGTTCTCACTTATCGACCAGCTTGCAAGGCTGATATCCGGAAGATCCGTGCCGCTTGCGCTTAAGGTTACAGTTATAGCCTGATTTTCGGCAGCTGACCCACGGATGCCTATGTCCCCCGTATTCTTAAAGGAGATATTCGCAAAAAGCTCGGTTCCGGCTGTAAAATTATCGTTCGTAAAGCTTATGTTCGCTTCCCCCACGGTCTGATGGCCCATGCCATAGCTTATGGCGTAGATCCCTGTTCCTGCCGTGTATTTTCCACTTCCGTTAGGATCAATCATAAAGAAGCTCTCACCGCTCTTTTCAACCTCTTTTAAGTAGCTGAAGTTTCCCTGTGTGAGGATCAGAAGGGTAGTCTGGCTTCCTTCATCCTCCATATCACTTCTTGCGCTGCCTTCGGAGGCTTCTTCACCCTTCACGCCAAGGGCGATCTTCGGGGCGGTAAACGTAAACTGGTCTAAGCCGCCCTTTTTGTAGTCCTCAAGCTTCCCAAGATAAGCGCTTGCCGCATCCTCGTTCTGCCAGCCAAGAGTCTGGGAGTCCTCAAAAACATCCATATGATTCATGGCAAGGATCACGCCCTTCCCCCAGGTTCCTGTTTTCGGATCGTATTTACTTAAGTACAGAGCGTTATTTGTGGTATCAGGAACGGTGGAAACATATACTGCCGAAAGACCGCCTTCACCGTCAGCTCCTATCACTGTTTCCGTCCTTCCTGTGGCAGAGGTCTCCCCTGTATATAATTCGCCCTTAAGATCCTCGTCCCTGGCAAAGAAGGGAATGATGCTGCCCTCATTTCCCCCGCACATCGAATAAACGCTCTCTTCTCTTATCAGATAGGTGCAGCCGTTCATCTCAAAGAGCAGGAAGTCCTCGGTATCACTTTCTGACGCTTTTAAGGAGTCCTCTGTACCTTTAAGTATCGAGGGTTTGGTTTTTTCGCCTGCTTCAAGGGAATCTCCGAGTCCGGCATTAAGGAACTGGAGGTTTGCAAAGTAAGGCTCCTCATAGGATATCACCTTCCCGCCTGATAGATGCCGTCCTTTATTGTCTGATTGTCTTCATAATCATAGAGGGTACGTATACAATAATTCTTTCCCCATTCGTATCCGCTGCCATTCCCGGAAAGCTCCGAAAGACAGAGCCGCCTTATGGTCAGCATATTCCTGATATTGCCATAAGTTTTCGTCTGCTTTCCCTTTGAGTCAGTAAAATAAGTTTCCCTTGTTGTATAAGCGGCTATATACTTGCTGCTGCCGCTTCCCCCGTCCTTAATAAACGAAAAATTGTCAATGGTCTGTCCTTCAGGTATCGTCTGGGTATAGGTCACGCCGTTAATGCTCACTGAAATATAATTCTGTTTTCCGGCTCCGTCCCAGACGGCCTCCATAGTCTTTAACCTGTACTGCCCTATCTCTTTTCTCGATTTATCCTCATCAGAGCTGCCGGTTTTATTTGGATCGAACCCCGCAGTCTTTAAGACCGCAGCGTAATTTTTCGATGCCTGTTTTCTTTCAGCCTCATCCATTTGCCTGGCATCAACCCAGGCGTTTTCTTCTTTCCCAAGGGCAATGGGGAACATTGCCCTGTTCTCCGAAGCTCCCCTTACTGTCTTCGCTTCGGTAAAGCCATCCCCCTTCGCTGTATCAAAGGATGCCTCCTTGACAACTGTTTTTTTCGACATTTCCCTGATCGTTGATTCACTGCCGGAGGAAGTGAGGCTTACCCATGATACATGTATGGTGCTCCCCTCTGCCCTGGCATTGAATTCCAGATCCCCGGTGCCGTCGTCTTTCCCGCCGGAGACGGTGTCTACGGGGATATAAGGGTTATTATCGCTTACTGCTTTTTTATAGTCTTCTATTTCAGAAGCATCACCACTCTCCGGGAGATTGTATAGAGGGTTCACAAGCCCTACGCTGCCTGCTCCTCCGGTGGAAACGAGGCGGGACAGTACCAGCATCGGACGGTTCGCTTCGCTCTCTTCACCGTCTCTTCCGATGGTATAAAGCACATAGTTATTACCGCTAACGCTTAAGACCTGATAATCAGATCCAAGGAAGAGGCCGTCTGCGAGCTTAAAGGAGCTTACAGAGCTGTTGTAGCCGGACAGCTGGAAGGGCACCTCCGGGTCATCCGAAGCGTAGGCCTTCAATATGTCCGTGCCGTGAGCACTGCCTTCATCCTTTTCATTTTCTTCTGCATAGGACGGGGAATATATCTGCTGCCCCTCCTGCACTCCTTTAGCCTTGAGGGGAGAAGATTTTTTTATATCCTGCTCCTTATTAAGCTTTACCCAGGTATAGGTCCAGCCTTTCGCCTTGCTGTAATTTATCCTTACCCCGACGGCATCCAGCTCATAGTTTACGAAGAAGATCACCGCCCTAAAGCCTAAGGACAGGGCGAACTTTACGGACGCGACCTCAAAAGGTTCATACTTGTCCTCATCCTTATTGTATGCCCCCAGGGTTATGTTCGTGTTTGCCACAAGCTTTATGAAGACCTCCGCCTTCAGGAATTCGACTCCGAGCCCCGCGCCTAATTCCAGGGCGAGCCTCAGGCTTATCCTTACGCCGCTCCAATATACGGTTTCTTTATTTTTCTCAACGACGTTTAAATAGCTGATGGTGGAATCCTCAAGAGCGGTGATACGGAAGTAATACTTCTTGTCAAAGCTCATGCCATCGCTGTTTCCAAGCTTTATTATGCCCTTCTTTCCTCCGTCCGACTTTACAAGGCCGTTATTCATGGTCTTTATGACGGATCCGCCTTTTTTGTCCAGGACCTCTATATAGACCTTTCCCTTGAGCTGGAGGTATATATTCTGATACTTGGTGTAAAATCCTGTATCCCCTCCTTTTTTCAATGTTCTTGGCTGATCCTCCTTTATGTAGGGGATATCCCTTTCCACAATTGTCCGTTCCACGGTGGCTCCTGTGCCGATGCCAATGCTTACGTTCACAGCTACGTAAACATAGACTATGGGACAGACAGCGAAGCGGTAGGTATATTTGTAGCTTAAGCCCCCTATGACGGTGAGGGTCCACTCATTGAAGCAATATTTATTGCTGATACTGTCATATTTTAAGACGAAGGCCATGGAAAGGCTAAGGCTCAGCGAGACCTTTTTGCTCTTAAGGGCTCCGGTTTTAGCCCCGTTCTTCATTACATCATTGTAGCCGTTATTCTTCCAGAATTCTTCTATATTGGAAAGATCCCCCGGATCATTCATCCATGACTTGACTTCATTCCAGTTTTTTTCAACGCCTTTCGTGATGGTATCGGGAAATCTGCTTTTGGGTCTGCCCTCACCGTTGATGTAATTCTTGGCGAGTACGGGGACTGACAGAGTGATCATGACCTTGTCCTTGTTGGTTATGATGGTCACAAAGCTAAGGGCGCTGAAATCCATCAGATTCACGTCCATCCCGAAGTCGGGAGTCAGCTCTTTATAAGGAGCACCGCTTTCAGAAGGGTCTATGTTTGCATCCCCCATGCCGGGAGTTTCCGTATTCGAAAGATACGATGCGTCCGGCACGGCGCTCCGGCGGATGAGCTCGGTGCTTTCAGGCTTCAGAGTCTCAGCGCTTTTTGGATCCGCCTTCAGCTGATCCATGAGTCTCTCCTGCTCCGTCACGCAGAGGGCGATGGTGGAATTTCCCGTAAAAGACCCCAGATAACCGTTTAAATTAGCCTTGCCCTTTTCATCCGTCTGCATTCCCTTACCCTTTTCAAAGGTCACGTCCGAGAGCGGGATATTGTCCCCTGCAAGGCTGTGCTCTATGTAGATGGGATCCGGATCGGTGAAAGGGTATACGAGGTTTCCATGGAACTCAGGCTCCCAGGTGAAGGTGATGTTATCGTCGTCATCCTTTACATGCTCCATGGGATGGCGGTCTCCCCCTAAGGGCACGTCCACAAACTGCACTTCACCGGCTTTTGTGCCATACATGGGGTGGTTGTCGGAGGTGCGATTCCCGTCAGCTCCCGGACCGCTCATAATATAGCGGTAGCTCTGCTGCTCCTCCGTAAGACCGGAATATACGGACTGGTCTGTTATGCTGGTGGTGAAGGCCGGGATCACCTGGGCCCTTTTTGAATCATCGTTTCCGGGCTCATTCAGATTCCGGGGCAGCATGGTATAATAGATTTTAAGGAAATACTCGCCGTAAGTCCCGTCATCAAGGATCTCCGGCTGGAAATCAACCTCGTTATAGCTTTCTCCCTCGTCTAAAACCTTGACGAGCCGGTCTTTTGACCCGGAGGATACATTGAAGTAACCAGTGCCTTTATTGTAGGCTCCTGAGATCTTTTTATCGCCGTCCCCGTCAAAATACAGCTCCGTCTTCACTACCTTTGAGGTCATTGTGCAGTCCGCGTTAAGGAAGTCCTCATCATAGTAGGCAAAGCTGAGCTTCCCCATGGAAAGGTCCGCGACCGAGAGCCATATCCGCTCATTTCCCCGGTACAGCTTATTATTGAAAAGTATCCTGTCATTCTCACCCCGGTTAAAATTGACATATTGTATGTTTTCCTGCGTTCCAAGCTCCACCACCGGGTTTTCAGAGCCTGTCCAGTTTTCAGATATATCTATCTTTTTCTCGGTAATATCGGTTGAAAAGTAGGGGGCTTCGGAAGTCGCGCTGCTATAGCCCAGGGTAATATAGCCCTGTCCGCTTTTCCTGAAGTCGGTCCAGGCCTCATCTATCCTGCCGGTATCGATCTCAGTCATGGCTTCCCCGTTGGCGTTTATCCTCCTGGGAACGGAGGGGCTTAAGTCCAGGATGAAATTCTGGCTCCGGGTCATGACCACGTTTATGGTATATTCGTCACTAAGGTCCGCTTTTGTCATGCCGTCCCATACAAGGGTTACGTAAAAATCCCTGCTTCCGCTCTTATCTACTTGTACGCCATTTACAATGCTGCCGTCCTTCCGGGTCACATAGACAGCGGAATTAAGGACATCTCCGGAATAGGCCCTGTAGCTGTCGAGGTTCTGTAAGGATATCAGTACCTTGCTCCCCACATAGAGCCTGCCTTTATCTGTCACGCCTCCTGAATGGGGAACAATGCTGACCCTGGGCTTCATATTTGAATATACTCCGGAGTCCTTCATAAACTCCGCTGCTCCCTCCGGAGCGGTCCGGACATTGTCTCCGCCGCTTTCGCCGTCATTGGAGGTGTGGATGCGAAGACGCAGGTTATTATTAAAGTTACGGCGGCTCAGAGTGCCTTTTGTGATACGGCTGTAAACCTCGGACTTTGCGTCATGGGCGTCATACCTTGTAAGCGCCAGCGCAAGCCCCGTCACATCCGAATTCATGTCCCAGTCTCCGCTTATGGAGGGGGATCTATCATATTGTATCTCATAACTGGGCCAGCTGCTTTTCGTGACTTTCACATTACTTGACGCCTGTTTTAAATATCCCGGGTAAGACTTTCTAGAAATCTGCGCCCAGCCCCAGACATATTCAAGGCCGTACCAGAAGAGATCTCCTTTTGAAGCGAGATCGGCGCTGAATTCGAAATTCCCATCAAAGCCTGAAAACATCTGTGGCATATTGGGGATAATAAGGTTAGCAGTGCCGGGAGATTTGCTGCTTAACTGCCAGCCGTTTCCGTAGGCGTTTCCCTCGCTCCAGCCGGTATAATCGTTCCCGGAGGATCCCGCCACATAGGCATAGTCCTCCCAGTAGCTGCCGCTGTGGCTTTCCGGAAAGCTTATCTCACCGTAGGTATAGGTTCTTAAGATCGGTATATCGTTTTCTGTATCCTCATTTCCGGCAGTCCCGTAGTCATCAAAGCCTGCGATGTCCCCGTATAATATCTCATCCTCCGGGATCTCATTCTGTACTCCCGTAACCGCGTCTTCATTAACGCCCGCGGCCATGTGGGTCTCCACGGAAACGCTGCCGGATATGTCATGAGTGCCGCTGTTATAGAGCATGGTCGGGAGGTTCTCGTTTTCCGAAACGGTTCCCGCGCTGTTTATCACCCTGACCTCTATCTCATTTCTTGAAAGGGTGCATTTATCTCCGCTGTCACCCTTGATCTTTCCAAGCCTGATATAGAAGGTGCGGGGATCGCTTTCACTTATGCCGTCATTGATAAGGGGCACGTCTATTTCAGCTTCGTCAATCCCTGCGTAGAAAAAGGCGTTTCCGCTGACATAGCTGTAATCCTTTCCGGCCTCCGCCGTACCGTCGCCTGTCTCATATTCAATTGTCACCGGGGTCTCCTTGCCGCCGAAGCGCTTAAGGCGGATCTTTGCGCTTCCTGAAGCCTTGTCGGCGGAAACGCTTTTCTCCGTAAAATCAATGCTGAATGGGCGGGGCTCATCGTTATCCAGCACCGATATGGACATGGTGGCGGCGATGTCCAGAATATCCGCGCCCTTATGATCTGCGATGGTGAAGGTTCCGAATTTCACGGGCTCCGCCTCATCGTCCTCAGGGGACTTTATTCGTATTTCCTTTACCCACTCTCCGTCTGCGAAGGTCATTTCGAAGACATAGCCGGAATAGGGGTCGGATGAGTCCATTTCAAGGGGCGAAAAGGTCTGTTCCGGATTTAAGTCTATATTGTCAGGCTTTTCCGGAAGCTCTTCCTCCGGCTCCTTTTCATAGGGAACCCCCTTTAAGGACTCGGTGCAGTAGCGCTTTCCTTCTTTTACGAAAATACAGCGGAAATCGAACTTTTCTATACTGTTTTCTGACACCACGAATTCAGCCTTTGTGGCATCCTCCACCTCCTGCCATTCCCCCTCTGACAGAACGCACCACTGCCAGGCTTTGGCTTCAGTGTCAAGGGAGAGGATCCGGTCATCCTCCATCGAATCCTCACCGTCATAGGGCTCGTTTTTTATCTTTACATCAGTTTTTTCGGGGGCGGCACTCCTGCCTAAAGGCTGATATGCAGCTATTGGAAGGGTGTCCTCGACCTCGATCTCAATATCGCCGAAGCCGGCGGCATTGTCGTAGGATATCCTGTTCTCACTAAGCTGAAGCACGGCAGGATTATAATTGATGTATGCGCTGACACGGCCTTTAGTGCCACCCAGCCGGTAGAGCTTTAGTGTCTCCTCTTTTCCACCTTCCTCTATGCCTGCTTCACCGTTCGTAAAAAGAAACACTCCATTGGGAAAGACGGTTTCCCAGTCGTCCTCCACCTCTATTTCCTTCCCCTCAGAGGTAACTATCTTTTCAGGCTTTGCGGTTCCGGCGGGCTCCATCTTTGCAAAGACTGGAGTCGGTATGGAGGTGATGAGAATTGCCGTACTAAGGATCACGCTAAGCTGTTTTTTTATTTCCCTGACCGGATTCATCATGCCCTTATTCATTTTCTTCATATGTTAATCTACCCCCCTCGGTATGATATGCAGAAGGCCTGCCTTTTATATCGCCAATCGCCTTGTCCATAATCTGTTTTTATTCATGCGGGAACTGATTCAATACCTCTGTAATTACCGGTACAACCACTGATTTTCTGGATACGCCCGGACTTGTCAGATACCCTTTCCCGTCAAATTCCCAGGTATCACCAAACCCCGCCTTCAGCACTTCCAATGCCTCTTCATCTGAAGGCAGAAGATATGTATAAGTATTATCTCCAACGTCATATCTGATCTGTGCAAATACCATATCCATGCCGCTTGAGCGCTTTGCGGATGCCATTGCTTCATCCATCCTGTCTGCTATATCCATAGCCGTTTCTTTATCTGAAGCCTTGATTACCCCTATTCCGTAATGTACACCTGCGCATTCATATTCTTTATAATCATTATGGAATATCTCCTCATCAGTCATGCCTTCATATGAAAGGGCAGCTTCATGCATTTCTTTCCAAAATGTGTCAAGGTCACTGAAGCCGGCTATTTTAGATAACGCCTTGACAGCTTCTTCATCCGCAAAGGTTGTTGTGTCATTGCTTAATGCTTCAGTGTCAGAATAAATGGAGCCTATCATGGCAAGTGCCGTGTCTTTATCTATCTCAATGCCGTAATTCCGATACCGCATCCATATAATGGTTGCTGTCGAGCCCAGAGGCCTTGCATCATAGATCAGACGATTTCCGGTTTTTACAGAGCCATCGCTGTGATGATCTATGATAGCTATAACAGTGGCATCTGAAAGACCATCTGCAGACTGTTCAAATTCACTGTGATCTACCAAAACCATATTACATCCGCCGGCATCCTCAAGAAGCTCAGGTTCCTCTATATTTGCCTTTTCAAGCACATACCTGGATTCATTATTAATCCTTCCCAGTACGACAGGCTTTGCATCATATCCAAGCTTCTGAAGAAGAGCTGCATACGCAATGCAGCTTCCAACTGTATCCGTATCAGGACTCTTATGCCCTGTTACATAGATAGGGCCTTCTATATCACCAAGCGCCTCAAGCTCACACTTATTCAATGCGATATTCAGCTCCTGTTCTTTAATATATTTTGAAGCTCCCTGGCTTTTTCCTAATAAATAACAGCTGCTTCCAACGATCAGGGCAACAATAAGTACAATGACCAGCCATCTGTTTTTACTAAGTGTTTTGTTTTCTTCTGCTTTCATCTCAACGTTTAACATTGTATTTTGTATTTTGTATTTTCTCCTCCTGTGAAATCATTTTCCTTGCCAAAATACCAGGGTTTTCATACGCCCTCGGCAGTAAGTGCTTCCGGCTGTTCTAAACAGTTACTGCTATTATCTGATTCTGAGATTACCCGGGTCACAGAGTAATTAATACTTTATAATACATTGTTTCGGCCGATTATTCAACAACAGGATAATAATTTAGCTGACGGCGATATACTTGAAGCCCTGATCTTACTTGAGAAGGAAGGAAAGAGATGTAAAGCATATGTTTGACCGGTTTTACAGATCCGATGAAGCGAGGAGCTATGAGGGAACCGGCCTTGGCCTCTCCATAGCAAAATGGATAGTGGATAAGCACAGCGCCTATTTTGAAATAGTTTCAAGGGAGGACCTCTCATCATTTGACCTTCATGGTCATCTTGTATTTCTTATTCAGGTACTGATACTGAAGTTTTATAGTGTCCTTCTCAGCAGGGTTTACGGTTAGCTCGTTATCTTTGACAACTGCCTGGCCGCTTGTCTTCTCCTTAAGGATCGTAAGC
>JAFSKT010000203.1 GCA_017448845.1 Lachnospiraceae bacterium | reverse complement strand
CTTGCCTTTTCGCTATTATACGAAGATTGGCAAGTACTCTCGTCCAATATATAAAATAATCAAGATAAACCACCACCTTTAGGTGGTGGGAATGTCTTGATTTCGGGTGCGGGGTTATAAGCCCCGTACCCGGAGAGCTGCGTAAGCAGCGATTTTATAACGAGCAAAAAGCGAAACGTTTGCGAGTTTAACCCCTCTTGGGATGGTCTTCTCTAAGGATCAGGTCGTCTGGAAGAACCTCCGGTCTCAGGTGAAAGAGTGCGGAGCGCTTCAATCGATTGAATAATATCCATAAAATCTCTTTCAAAAAACCTGCCAATCCTTATCCACGTATTGACTTTTTTTTCATCTTTTGATAGGATAGACAAACGTGAGACGCTGGAATGGCTCAGGAGGTAGAGCGCATCATTGGTAGTGATGAGGTCCGCAGTTCGACTCTGCGTTCCAGCACTGAAAAGAAAAGTCCCTCAGATTTCGTTATCTGAGGGGTTTTTCATAAGTTAAGGTTCTTAGTCCCCGAAAGGAACCCTTTCCATGGAAGGCAATAACAATAATCTCATAAACCGACAGCTTAAAACCGTAGTTTTCGATATCGGAAATGTGCTTATCACCTTCAGCGGCATGGACTTTATCCGGAAAAGATTCGGTGACGAAAAGGGTCTTCAGATAGCCAATTCCCTTTTCGGCAACAGGCGCTGGTCGGAACTGGACAGGGGTGTCATGACCTCTGAGGAAGTATTGCAGTCCTTCCTGGATGCGGATCCCACCGTTCCGGAAGAAGATATAATCTGGAGCTTCGAACACATATACAGGACCGTGTCCCGCTGCGGCTACGCCATTCCCTGGCTGAGAGATGTGCGGAAGCTTGGCTACAGGGTTCTGTATCTGTCCAATTATTCAAAACTTATCATGCACGCCCGGCCTGAGGTGCTGGATTTCCTTCCCCTTATGGACGGCGGCATATTTTCCTGTGATGTAAAACTCATCAAGCCCGACCTTGCCATATACCGGCTGCTGATAGACCGTTTCGGCCTTGATCCGGAAGAGTGTCTCTTTATAGACGACCAGCCGGACAACTGCGCAGCCGCGGAGCAGGTGGGAATAAACGCCTATGTATTCGGTTCTTACGAACAGGACAGGCCAAAGATCATGGAGATACTTGAGTGCGGTCATTGCTGAAAGCCGTGGCATTAAACAACAAGGGAGGTACTTATCATGAAAGCAGGATTTATAGGTTGCGGAAATATGGGAGGCGCCATGATAAAAGGCATACTCTCTTCCGGCATGCTGAAAAGCGAAGATATAATGGCTTCCGACAGGTCAGCGGAGCTCTTAAAGAAAAGGGCGGCAGACCACGGGATAAAGACCTCCGAAGACAATAAAGAAACAGCCCGCTTTGCGGATATACTGGTCCTCTCTGTAAAGCCCCAGTTTTATGAGGCCGTGATAGAGGATATAAAGGATGCGGTAAGGGACGATCAGATCATCGTGACCATAGCTCCGGGAAAGACCCTCTCCTGGGTAACGGAGAAATTCGGGAAAGACATAAAGCTTATAAGGATGATGCCCAACACCCCCGCGATGGTGGGAGAAGGCATGATAGGCATGTGCCATAACGACAAGGTGTCCGAAGAGGACGTTGAGACAGTAAGGAATATCTGTAAGAGCTTTGCAAAAACCGAAGTCATCCCCGAAAACCTTATGGATGTGGTAACTGCGGTAAGCGGCAGCTCTCCCGCCTACGTATTCATGTTCATAGAGGCCATGGCTGATGCTGCGGTAGCAGGGGGAATGCCAAGGGACAAGGCTTACGTATTCGCAGCCCAGGCGGTCCTCGGCAGCGCAAAGATGGTACTTGAAACCGGGAAACATCCCGGAGAACTTAAGGATATGGTCTGCTCCCCTGTGGGAACCACCATACAGGCAGTAAGAGTCCTTGAGGAAAAAGGTTTCAGAAGCGCAGTTATAGAGTGTATGGAAAAATGCCTTGAAGTATCCAGGAGTTTATGATGAGCAAAGCCTCTTCCGACAAGAAAAAGCTCCCCCATGATCACGGGGACAATACCGGGGATCTGATATCCCATATCCCCGATGCTGAAGTAATTGAAAATGTTTCCGCTGCCATGAAGCAGTTAGGTGACCCCAGCAGGCTTAAGATCTTCTGGCTCTTATGCCACACGGAGGAATGCGTGCTGGATATAGCGGAGGCTGTGAACATGACCAGTCCTGCCGTTTCTCATCACCTGAGGCTTCTTAAAAGCGCAGGGCTCATCGTATCCCACAGGGAGGGTAAGGAAATGCTGTACAAGGCCGCAGACACCCGTCTTGCCCAGTCCCTGCACCTCACCATAGAAAAAGTGGCCGAGATCGCCTGTCCTAAGTGATCCCGGCCTTAATGCCATTTTATTATCAGACTTCTATCTTTTTTGAGAGCTTTGACCTTATCCTGGTGAGAGCGTTATCCGTGGATTTCTCATCCCTTCCAAGGACCCTTGCGATCTCCCCGTTCTTCATACCTGTAAGGCGGAGATCTAATACCTCACGTTCCAGAGGGCTCAGTTCCTCTTCTATCACCCTGTTTATCCTCTCCGTATTTTCCCTGGCGATAACAAGCCCTTCCGGATCCCTTCCGTAATCCTCAAGCCCCGGAATGCTCTCTCCTTCAGAGGAATCGTCATCCCCGTAGAGGGGGATAAAATTATTTAAGGGAAGGTGTTTCTGCCGCCCCATGTTTCTCACCGCATTATATAAATGTCTGGTCACCACCAGATTGCAAAATGTGGGGAGGGAAGCATCCCTGCCGGGATCGTATTCCCTTATGGCACGGAAGAGCCCTATCATGCCCTCCTGTATAAGATCATCCTTATCTCCGCCTAAAACAAACATGGAGGCGGATTTCATCTTCACGATATACTTATATTTATCAAGGAGATACTCCGCCGCTCCGGAATCCCCGTCCTTAAAAGCAGTGATAAGCTCATCATCCTGCATATTATTGTAATCGCTATGGCTTTCCTTCAAATTAAGCCTCTCCTTAATAACCCTTCCTCTGCCTTAAGATCTCAAAGGAAATAACTCCCGCCGCCACGGAGGCATTCAGGGAATCGATATCTCCGCAGGTGGGGATCGATATGGTAAAATCGCAGCTTTCCTTAAGGAGCCTGCCCACTCCGCTGCCCTCGGAACCGATGACTAAGCCTATGGGCCCCTTTAAGTCCTGCTCATACATGTTTTTCCCGTCCATATCCGCACAGGCAAACCACAGGCCCTTTTTCTTAAGCTCCTCCATGGTATTCCTTAAGTTCGTGACCTTTACCACGGGAGTATAGTTGATGGCTCCGGCAGAGGCTTTTGCCACCACCGCCGTAAGGCCCGACGCCCTGTCCTTGGGGATAATGACGCCGTGGGCTCCCGCCATGTTGGCAGTCCTGATAATGGCCCCTAAATTGTGGGGATCCGTAATATTGTCAAGAAGGATAAGAAAAGGATCCTCATTCCTCTCTTCCGCTCTTTTAAGCACATCCTCCAGCTCAGCGTATTTATATGCGGCAATATAGGCTATGACTCCCTGGTGCTTTCCCGTGACGGAGATCTGATCCAGCCTCTGCCTGTCCACATAGTCTATCCTTACGCCGGCCTTCTTCGCTTCCCTCTTTACGGTCATAAGAGGCCCGTCAGAAGAGCCGTTTAAAAGAAAGAGCCTGTCCACGCTCTTACCCGAGCGGAAAGCCTCTATAACTTCATTTCTTCCTTCGATTATGGATTCTTCATTCCTCATGGTCTTCGTCCGTCAAAATATCTATAGTCCTCTGAAGGAGCTCTTCCATCCTGTCCCGCTCCCCCTTTAAGTATAGCCATCCTGTCAGGCATTCAAAGCCTGTGGCCCTGTGATAGGCGGTAAGGGAAGCGTTCTTTGCGTGGGTCTCGGTCTTGGCGTTTTCCCCCCGCTTATATATCCTCTCCTCCTCCGGGCTAAGAGCCCCCTCCCTTAAAAGGGCGAGGATGGCCTTTTCCTGCGCACCGGCGGAAACCAGGGCGCTGGTCTTCATATGCAGCTTGCGGGCGCTCATGTTCCCGAGCCTTATTACATACTCCCGCATAAAGAGCGAATAAACCGCATCCCCGAGAAACGCAAGGCTCTGGGGAGAATAGGTATTCAGTCTGCTCTCTTCCATTTAACTCCCTGCCTGGTATCCTCTAAGATGATGCCCTTTGAAAGGAGCTCATCCCTTATCTCGTCTGCCCTCTTAAAGTCCTTATTCTTCCTTGCTTCCTGCCTCTCGTTGATAAGAGCCTCTATATCCTTATCCAAAAGCTCTTCTCCGGCTCCGAATACGATAAGGCCCATGACATCCGTAAGGCTCTTAAGCTCTTCCTTAAGGGCGTTAAGGAGCTCAGCGGAACTGTTTTCATCCGCAGTGGTATTTATGTATTTAACCAGCTCAAAGATCACGGAAACCGCATCTGCGGTATTTAAGTCGTCATCCATTGCCTCGTCAAACTTCGCGGTAAATTCCTTTAACTTCCCGGGAACAGCGGGATCCACCTCTCCGGAAGGTGCGTTCTTCAGCAGGAAATCCAGGTTATCCGCTGCGGTCCTTATCCTGTCAAGTCCCGCCTTTGCAGCCTCCATAAGCTCCGCGGAGAAATTAAGGGGACTCCTGTAGTGGGCGGAGAGCATGAAGAAACGGAGCACCTGCAGATCGTATTTCTTCGATATATCCCTGACGGTAAAGAAGTTATTTAAGGACTTGCTCATCTTCTCACCGTCGATATTAAGGAATCCGTTATGCATCCAGTAATGGGAAAATTCCACTCCGTTTGCGGCCTCGGACTGGGCGATCTCATTCTCATGGTGGGGGAAGATAAGGTCTTCGCCGCCTGCATGGATATCTATGGTCGCTCCGAGATATTTTTTAGCCATGACGCAGCACTCGGTGTGCCAGCCCGGTCTGCCGTCGCACCAGGGTGAAGGCCAGTAAGGCTCTCCCTCCTTCTTCGGCTTCCAGAGGACGAAGTCCAGATAATCCTCCTTGCCTTCATTTCCGGCCACCTTCAGTTCCCTGCCGTGTCCGGCTTCCAGCTCGTCTATATTCTTATGGGAAAGCTTCCCGTATTCCTTAGACTGCCTGGTGCGGAAATACACCGTGCCGTCCTCTGCCTTATAGGCATATCCCTTCTCGATAAGGTCTCCGATCAGCTCGATCATGCCGTCGATCTCCTTTGTGGCCCTGGGATGGACGGTGGCGGGAAGCACGTTTAAGCCTTCCATATCCTTTTTGCACTCCGCGATGTATTTCTCCGAGATCTCATCGCAGGAAACATGCTCTTCATTGGCGCTCTTTATTATCTTGTCATCCACATCGGTGAAGTTTGACACATAGTTCACCTCATATCCCCTGTGTGTCATATAGCGCCTGAAGGTATCAAAGACGATCATGGGCCTTGCGTTACCTATGTGTATAAGGTTATATACAGTGGGGCCGCAGACATACATGCTGACCTTCTTCTCCTCTATGGGCTTGAATTCTTCCTTTTTCCTTGTAAGTGTATTATAGATCCTCATTTCAGCCTTTCTCCTTCATGCTGCTTATCTCACGCTCCAGTTCCTTAACGCTGTTCTTTAAGGAGATAATCTGGTTTGTGATCTCGCTGTCCGCGTGCTTTAAGTTATTAAGGTCATCCTGTATGGGGTCCGGAAGATTGACCTGATCCATGGTCTCTCTGGGTATTTCTTTATTATGGTATTTAACTATCTTTCCCGGAACTCCCACCACGGTACAGTTGGCAGGTATCTCATTCAAAACAACGCTTCCGGCACCTATCTTGGTATTTTCCCCTATGGTGAAGGAGCCTAAAACCTTGGCGCCTACAGATACCATTACATTGTCCTTTAAGGTGGGATGGCGCTTTCCCTTTTCCTTACCCGTTCCGCCTAAGGTAACTCCCTGATAGAGGGTCACGTTATTTCCGATCACCGTGGTCTCTCCAACCACAACTCCCGAACCGTGATCTATAAAGAAACCCTTCCCGATCTTTGCTCCGGGATGGATCTCAATGCCAGTGCGGTTTCTTGCTATCTGGGATATGAGCCTTGCGATAAAATAATACTTCTTTTCATAAAAAACATGAGCCACCCTGTAGGCCAGTACTGCCCAGAAGCTTGAATAAAGGAAGACCTCCCACTTATTGTGGATGGCGGGGTCCCTTTCCCGGACCACCTTTATCTCCTCTTCTATATACTTTTTTATGAAATTAACATCCTTTTTTGCAGCAGTTAAAGCATCCATAATCCATTTCCCCTGCTCTTGTGAGAAGACATACCGCTTCAGCGGCTATACCTTTTCCTTCGCCTGTAAATCCCATTCCTTCTTCGGTGGTGGCCTTGATATTTACCTGATCCCTTTCAAGACCCAGCACCTCCGCCACGTTTTCACACATCTTCTCTATATGGGGCCTCATTTTCGGCCTCTCCGCGATGATGGTGGCGTCTATATTACAGATATAATAGCGCTCTTCACTGATAAGCTCTCCGGTCTTTCGGAGGAGCTCCATGGAATCAGCGCCCTTAAATCTCTCATCCGTATCCGGGAAATGCAGCCCTATATCCCCCAGCGCAGCCGCCCCCAGAAGGGCGTCCATTATGGCATGGAGTAATACGTCTGCATCCGAGTGTCCCAGGAGTCCCTTTTCATAGGGGATATTGACACCGCCTATGATAAGCGGCCTTCCCTCCGTAAGAGCGTGAACATCATAACCTTTACCGATCCTCATAAACCCTCTATCCTGCTCTTTAATGTAAGTATGCGGCTGACAGAAGCATTTATCCTGTCCTCTCCGATCTCTCCCGACTGCACCGCCGATAACACGGCGTTATAAGCCCCTTCAAAGTCCCCCGGGACAAGGAGCATGTCCACTCCTGCCTTCAGCGCGTTTACCGCCGCTTCACCGCTGTCATAGCGGCTCTTTATGGCCTGGGCTTCTAAGGCGTCGGTAATGACGACTCCGTTATATTTCAGCTCTCCCCTTAAATAATCCGTGATCATCATAACGGACATTGATGCGGGGGTATCGTCCCCGGTGATCTGGGGATAGGCAGAATGTCCTGCCATTATCATCATCTCGTTTCCTGACTTAATGGCGTCAGTATAGGGTAAAAGGTCATTGTTTAACAGTTCCTCCGTGGAAACCTCTATGATGACCTTTTCAAAATCCGTATTGGAAGAAGCTCTTCCAAAGCCGGGAAAATGCTTGTAGCAGGCAATGATGCCTTCGCTGTTAAGTCCTTCCGTATATTTCCCCGCCATTTCCGAAACCATGGCAGGATCCTTCCCGAAGGACCTGTCGCCGATGGCCGGAGAGCCTCCTCCCTGCACATCAGCTACCGGCGCAAAATCTATATTGAAACCAAGGTCTTTTAAGTACTTTCCGATATGGCTTCCCGCCTCCCGGGCCTTATCGCTGTCGGACTCCGAACCTATATGCTCCATGGTATCCGTGTTTTCAATGGCAAATTCCGGGTTTGAAGCGATCCTCGTAACGCTGCCTCCCTCTTCGTCAATCGCCAAAAAAAGAGGGATGCCGTCATTTTCCCTTGCAAATTCTGCGGTGTTCTTTAATAATGCCGAGGTTTGATCCGGATTGATCAGATTCTTTGAGAAATAGATAATACCGCCCACATGGTATTTTTCCAAAGCCGCCTTTGTGGCGTCCCCTGCCTTTGTTACGGTATCCACCAGTGTCAGCTGCTCCGGTCTTACGAAAAAGAGCTGTGCAACCTTATCCTCTAAGCTCATGCCGGCAATGATATCCTCTATCTCCAGTGCACTGGCCGGTCTTTCATCGTTCTTTACTGCTTCCTCGTACTGCTCCTCTATATCGACCTCAGGAACGGCGGCATCTGTACCCTCCGTTTCTGCTTCCGAAGGAACACTGAGTCCCGCTGCGGTTATCTCCACCGTAGCCTCTTCATTCTCCGCCGATGGTTTTTCCGCGCTTGCAGCAGTGCTGCCGCTGTTCTTCTTAAAGGCTGCCGCAGCGGCAAAGATCCCGATAAACAAAAGAAAGAGAAGTGCGGAAAGCAGGACCACCGAGACTATTATGGCTGTAACCCTTTTCCTGACTATCCTTTTATGTTTATCCTGATCCCTGCCCAAAAGTTCCCTTTCTTATTCCTGTACTAAATAGAGGTACATTACGTTCTGTCCGTTGCCCCAGGTTGAGTCATCTACTACATAACCGTAACGGAAACGGGCCTTTTCCGTGAGCTTTTCAACATTATTACATCTGAGACCTTCTAAAGAAGAGCCGTCCTTAAACATGATATCCACGAAATAATCACACATGAGATCCTGCTCGTTCTTCCTGGTGCCCTTGATCATAAAGTTCTTAAAGGCCGCGTAGTTTTCTTCGCCGTTGTCCCAGAATTCCTGTATGTCTCTTATGGTCTCCACCACGTATTTAACATCTTTTTCGGGTTTGGTTCCGTCGTCCATGGTGTCGAAATACTCATGATCGGGATCAAAACCCTCCATATTCAGTTTCTTTAAGGCATCATCCGGATCAGCCGGAGCCGCTTCCGTCGATGCTTCCTCGGTTGAAGCTGCTTCAGTTGATGCTGTTTCCTTTGCTGCCTCTCCCTTTGCCGGTTCTGCAGGGGGCGTCTGTACAGCAGGTGCAGCTGTCGGAGCAGGTGTAGTAGCTGCCGGAGCAGGTGTGGTAGCTGCCGGAGCAGTGGTTTCCGCAACCGCAGCTGACGAAACACTGTCATTTCCCACATTCTTAGCGTCCTCATTTAAGAGGCTCTTCAATGTGAATACAAAGATCAGACACAAACATGCAAATACGACTATTCCTGCTACTACTTTTCCAACACTCATGACTAAATTACTCTCTCCTTAATTTACTGCGCTATAAGTCTATTCTGAAAGGACCGCGATCTTTGATACCTCATAGTCAAGTATCTCCACCGTCTCTCTTGTCCTGTCGGCTTCTTCCACAACACTTGCGGACTTGTTTCTGATATTCTCCGTGTTGAGAGCTATCATATTCGTGCTCTCCGCTCCGGCCTGGGAAGCATCGCTTATTTCATCTATGCTGGATAAGATTCCCATGATACCGGTATGAAGCTCTGATGCGGTATCCGCAAATCCGGAAACCAGGGAATCCATGTACTGGACGTCCTTCCCGTACTGCTCCGTGGTCTCGCTGAAATCCTTAAGCATCTCCGCCACATCCGATTCCACAAAGGACAGAAGCTTTGCCGAATCCTCGGAAAGATGTCCCACGGACCCGGTAACTGCCTGGGTCACATTCTGTATCTTTACTACAGCTTCCTTGCTCTGCTCCGCTAAATTCCTTATCTCCTCCGCAACTACAGCAAAGCCTCTCCCGGCTTCACCGGCGCTGGCAGCCTCTATGGCTGCGTTAAGTGCCAGAAGATTGGTCTCATTGGTTATGGCCATGATGGACTCTGTAAGAACCCCTATCTCACTCACAACCTTTGCATCTTCCAAAGCTTTTGACAGCCTGCCGCTTATCTCCTGACTAAGCATCCGTACATTTCTCTGGCGCTCGTTGGTCTCCGCCGCGGTCTTTATGGAGCGGTCGTAGATCTGCCTGACCTCCTGGGCTCCTTCTTCAGCTCTTTTAGCCATATCTTCGGTGGAAACCCTGATAAGCTCGGAAGTATCCTTTATTTCTGCGGCTGAAGCAGCGGTCTCATCCATTCCTGTGGCAAGCACTCCCGCAGAAGCGGAAACATCCTGTATGCTGTCATTCAGCTCGCTTACACTCTCATTTATGCTCTCTACAGCTTCCTCTATGTCGTCAGCCTGTTTCTTTACAGCTCCGATAAGAGCTCCTACGCTGAGCTTCATTTCCTTTAAGCTGCTGCCCAGATTTCCGAAGTCATCCTGCCTTGCCTTTAATTCCTCCGGCAGATCCTGGGTAAAGTTACCGGTGGACATCCTCTCGATGTAATCAATGCTTATCTTCATAGCATTGCTGATATTGGCGGTTATGAAGATCGCCGCCACTATCTGCAGGATTATAAGAACAATCCCGGTGATCACGGAAATAGTATCGTCTGCGTTAGTGATATCCATGATGACAAGGATAACAGCACTCAAAGCCCCTAAAACACTAAGTATTATCAGTTTTACTCTAATCGGCAGCTGATCCATAGTCCCCTCCTCCATGATCAGGATACTACAATGAAATTATATTTTAGCATAAGAATGGGCTTTTGGGAACTGTCAGAGATATGAACTTTCGATCTTTTGAACCCTTTTATACAGGAATTCATTGGCGGGGACAGGTATGCCCCACTTCTTCCCCAGGTCCTTTACCACACCGGCAAACATCTCCACTTCGGATTTCTTTTTATTCAGCCGGTCCTGGCCCATGGAGGGACAGGCGTTCGGGTCCATACCCTCTAAAAGCTCTATATAAAACATAAGGTCGTCTTCCGTAAGGAGCACTCTCTCGGCCCTGGCCACCAGCATGACCTCTCTCATGGCGCTTATCATCACCATCCTGGCCTCGCTCCCCTCTGAAAGGGCTCCGCCGTATCCGGTGCCGAATACCATACAGGTCTGGTTCACGCCGCAGTTCAGCATGAACTTTCCCCACATACTCCGGAGAATGTCGTTTTCAACACTGTAGGGAACGTGAACGGTCTCAAAAAACTCCTCAAGCCTTTCAAGCCTTTCCGACATTTCCCTCTTTGTTATGCCTATTATGATCTCTCCCGGTTTCGAATAGGTCACTTCCGTACCGAAATGGGTGGCGTCCATACCCTGGGCCACGGCGTAGACTATCCTGTCGGCGCCGTATCTCTCAGCGATGATCTCCTCGCTGTCTATACCGTTCATAAGAGAGATGATGGTGCTCCTCTTTCCCACGGAGGTGGAGATGGTGTCCAGGGCCGCAGGCAGGTCGTTATACTTTACCGCAACGATCACCAGATCTGCGGCAAAAGCATTCTCCGGAGGGGAGAGCCGGAAATTCACCCTTTCGGAATTTACGTGAAACTCTTCCTTCCTGTGTATCTCATATCTCTCTTTATCCATGACAAAGGTAACCCTGTCATAACCTGCGTGATCAGCGATGATCTTTCCGAAGGTCATGCCCAGGGCACCCATGCCGATGATGTTTACGGTTTCGATCTTCTTCATAATTTCCAGCAGTCTTTTAAGGCTACCTTTTTACCGTTTAAGATGCAGTATCCCTCTGTAGGCTCCTCATGGACTATGTAACGGGGCACTCTGTCTCCGTGGTCATGGCCATACTGTCCTTCACAGGTGATGTCCTTTGACTTCGGTATGGAGTGGCCGTCACTTGCAACCGTCGGCTTGTGCACTGGTTTAACCTGCTTCATGGGCGGTGACGAGGGCTTATTTATGGTGGTGGGATGCATCCCAGGCTTATGTTTAATAGTCTTCCGGCTCTTTACCGCTATAACGCCCACGATAACAAGCCAGAAGATTGCCATTATAAGTCCTTCCATTATTTAAGGATCTCCTTGAATCCCGCTGCCAGTCCGGCAAATTTCTGTATCTCACTGGGAATGATTATCTTTGTAGCCTGTCCGTCAGCAGCAGCCTGGAAAGCTTCCAGAGACTTGATCTTTATTACGGAGTCGTCAGCTCCTGCTTCCTTGATCATGCGGATACCGTCTGCATTGGCCTTCTGTATGTTCCTGATGGCCTCAGCCTTACCTTCGGCTTCCTTGATCTCCTTTTCCCTCTCAGCCTCTGCGGCAAGGATGGTAGCCATCTTCTTTGCTTCAGCTTCCAGCACTGCGGATTCCTTGTTACCCTGTGCCGTAAGGATCATGGACTGCTTCTCACCTTCAGCTGTAAGGATGACAGCCCTCTTCTCTCTTTCAGCCTTCATCTGCTTTTCCATGGCTTCCTGTATGGCCTTGGGAGGGGTGATGTTCTTTAATTCCACTCTGTTTACCTTGATGCCCCAGGGGTCGGTGGCTTCGTCAATGGCGGTAAGCATCCTGGAATTGATGGTCTCCCTTGATGTAAGGGTGTCATCCAGTGTCATATCACCGATGATGTTACGCAGGGTGGTGGCTGTCAGGTTTTCCATAGCCATGATGGCATTTTCAACGCCGTAGGTATAGGCCTTTGGATCCCTTATCATGAAATAGACAACGGAGTCTATCATCATGGTTACGTTATCCTTTGTGATAACGGGCTGGGGAGCGAAATCCGCAACCTGCTCCTTTAAGGTAACCTTCCTTGCCACCCTGTCGATAAAGGGGATAAGGATGTGGGGGCCGGCGCCCAGTGTCGCAGAGTATCTTCCGAGCCTCTCGATTATATAGGCGTGAGCCTGGGGTACGATCTTGATATTTAAGATCAGGATCAGAACTATCAATGCGATTATTATAAGCAGTACCATAGTTAGTATTTCTCCTTTTTCTTTTCTTTATTTTAGCTATGTTATCGGCTTTATGTCCTGCAAAAAGCCGTCAAGCCCTTATAAAAGTGCCTTGTTTATGCTGTCATCCATGACCCCCTCTTCCTTTACCGGAGAGAGCTTTTCAAAGAGGGATTCATACATTGAAAGAAGTACCGGGGTCTTCTCCTTTATGTAGCCTTCATCATAGCTGTCCTCGTTACTTGCCTCTTCCAGTGTCCGGGCCAGCTCCGAAAGCTCCTTTGCTCCTATGAGCCTTGCCGAGCTCTTAAGGGAATGAACCTTGATATTATAATCCTTTCTGTTCCCCTCTTCAAAGTATCTTTTGATATTATCATAATTTTCCCTGAAATTGTCATAAAAGAGACCTAAGGCGATGATATAATACTCGCTGCTGCCGCAGTTCATCATACCCTCTTCCTTGTCTATTTCCTTAAGCTTAAGGAGCCATTCCGGAAGGTCACTGTCCGGGAATAATGATTCTTCCTCAGGTTCCGGCTCAGCCGGCATTATCTTTTCGGGAGGCAGGTATTTAAGCAGCATCTTTTCAAGCTTTTCGCTGTCCACGGGCTTTGTGAGATAGTCGTTAAATCCCGCCTTCAGATACTCTTCCCTGGCTCCGCTTATGGCGTTTGCGGTGAGGGCGATGACGGGCTTATCCTTGCACTTATTCTCGTCCTCTCCCAGCTCCTTCATCTTTTCAAAGGTCTCCATGCCGTCCATTTCAGGCATCCTGTGATCCAGGAATATGATATCATATCCGGTCAACGCCACCAGTTTAAGGCATTCAAAACCGCTCTTTGCGGTATCCACCTGTATCTTTGTCTGCTTAAGGAGGTTCTTTATTACGGAGAGGTTCATTTCCGTATCGTCAACCACCAGTATCCGCGCCTCCGGAGCGTGGAAGGATTCCCTGTACTTCTCCCTCTGCTCCATGGTCTTCTTATAGGTTTCCTCGATATTCCCTATGGGATCATCCTTTACTATGCCCTGTTTAAGCTTAAAGCTGAATTCGGAGCCTTCCCCGTATACGCTGTTCACTTCAAGGCTGCTTCCCATCATGGAGAGCAGGCTCTGGGTGATATTCATTCCGAGGCCCGTTCCCTCTATGGTACGGTTCCTCTTCTCCTCTATACGTTCAAAGGCCTTGAAGAGCTTTTCCTGATCCTCTTCCTTTATTCCGATACCGGTATCCTTAACGGAAACATAGAGCTCCAGCTCACTGTCCCCTGTTTTTTCATAGTCCATGGTAAGGGTGATGCTGCCCTCTTCCGTATATTTCACCGCATTTGTCAAAATATTCGTGATTATCTGCTTAAGCCTTATCTCATCACCGTGAAGAAGATGGGGGATGTTCTCGTTTATACGGAGTATGAGCTCCAGCTTCTTGTCATCGGCCCGTACCCTTATCATATTGACCAGATCGTTTATGACACTGGCAAGCTCGTAATCCACAGGGATTATCTCCAGCTTCCCCGCCTCGATCTTGGAGAAATCAAGTATATCGTTTACTATTCCCAGAAGAGTCCTGCCTGCGTTCTGTATGTCACCGGCATAACCCTTGATATTGTCGTCATTGGATTCCCGGAGTATCATCTCGTCCATGCCGAGAACTGCTGTTATGGGAGTCCTCAGCTCATGGGACATATTTGAAAGGAAAGCAGACTTGGCGTTATTTGAGGCTCTTTCAACTTCCAGATCCCGCTTGAGTTCATTCTCCTTCTGCAGCCTCTCCACATAGTCCCCGAAATCATCCACCATCTTTTCAAAGGCAGCGTACAGCGCCTCCAACTCATCTCCGGTCCTTATGTTCAGCCCGTGGATATAATTACCGCACTCGATCCTCTCTTCCTCTGTCCCCGCAGCGTAGGTATTCATGGCAAAGGCTATGGCCTCCACCGGCCCTGTCATTGTCCTTCTCACATATCCTACCGCTATGGCAATGGCCACTATCTCCACATAGATAAGGCCCATGACGAATTTTATAAAGAAAGCCACATTTTTGGCTATGCCTGCCCTGGTATTCCACCCCGCAAGCTGCATGCTCCCTTCCACCCGGTCAAGGAGCTCCTCCACTTCCACAGTCTTCCCGTCAACATCTATCAGAACGGTGTTGCTGTCAAGCTCGTCCGTAACATCGCCGTTTTCCTCTGCATTCTGCTCTTCCAGACTTTCCACTGCAGTTTCCGCTTCATCAGCCATCTTTCTTAAGGCTCCGGCCAGCTCCTCAAAGGATTCCAAAGTGTCCTTTGCTGCCTCCACCGCCTCTTCCTTCGAAGTAGGCTCCCGATCCGGATCGTTTTCCGCCTTCGTTTTCGCCTGGGCTTCCGGATTTTCCGGTGTTGTTCCCGGATCTGTTTCCGAGGCATCATCGCCATTCATAGCATTATTTACGGCTTTTGCGCTGTAGACCGTTCTCCTTAAGTCGGAGCGGATCATCTCCGGTTTATAATAAAGGGCGTTGAAAAGGAAGATCGCCGTTATGGTCATGACGCTTGCAACCCCTGCGATCACAAGGGAGACTCTGCCCACCAGAGTATGCTTCATGCCTATTATCTCCTGTGCACAGACAATACGCCTGACCTCCTCATCCCTTAAGTAGATATGGAGGTTCGGGAGAAAGAGAAGATACCTGTCGGGGATAAATCTGACTGCGAGATAGAGCACCAGCACCGGGATAAAAAGCCTCAGGCCGTGGATAAAGATACCCGGGTCAAAGAGCACAGTGAAACTCACCTTTCCCTCGCTTAATTCCTGCGTAACTATCCCGACGAAATATCCTATATTTCTTATAAAGGCCGTGAACAGGAATACCGTGAGGGCCCTGCTCTTGCACCTCATGAATCCCTTACGGGTAAGATATGCGACCACCGCTGCTATGATCTGGGTAGTGCAGGCGTCACAGAGATCAAAGGCTCCACCGAATATCACGCCTGTAAGAATTGAAGACAGAAGTACCGCAATGACCCCGGGGGTAGCCCCGAACACTCCGGAAACCACAACAATGCCAACCAGGCCTAAGCCTAAGTCCATCTTGTAATCAAGGGCAAAGAAAGCCATGGCAAAAAGAATGCAGAGAATGGCTATAACTGCTTTCTTTGCAGTCATCCGCCTGAATTTCCGTATATCAAAATCCAATCTGTTCATTAAATCCCCTCTGTATCTTATAAAGGCCCCGGCCTTAAGTGCCGCCTGATCCCTGAGAACAGGCTATTTCTGTTCCGAGATCTCAGTACTCCTCATCATATACATGATCTCGTCTGCCCTGTCCGGAAGCCTGTAGATATACATGAATACCAGCATTCCCTTAGTGCCGTTTTCCCTGAAAACAAACTCCAGATGATATATATCATCCGCGTTTTCATACTTATCGTCATAATAGTGGTATTCCACGCCGTAGGGAGCTTTAAGCTCGCTTTCCGGGCACTTTCCCGCGTCATCCTTATTAAGGATATTCTTTACTATTGCAGCCTCTATCCGGCCTGTATCATCATACTGTGACCTGTCTGCCAGGTTCTTATTGTAATCAAAATAGAAGACATAGAGGGCCTCCGGCTGTTTTTCTCCCTTCAGCCGGTTCAGGTTGTATTGGTAACCGTAAATATGGTCACCCTTATTGTCCAGCTCCCGTTCCACCTTCTTCCATTCGGAAGGTATCCGGTATTTAACCTTGTCAGCTCCGTTTTTACCGGGATTTACTATCTCTGTTTCAACCGTGTTCTCATTTGTAAAAACGGTCTTTTCATCCGTGGCATAAATGCCCTCGCCCTCCTTTATCTCAGCATTGGAGATAAGGGTTATTTCCGCATTATAGCCGCCTCCCAGGATCTTCTTTTTAACGCTTCCGAAGGCTAATATCCTGTCCCCGGGGGAAAGCTCCGCTATCTTATTCTTTGCGGCAACGGCCTTTTCCGGGTCTGCATTTGAGACGCGGCATTCGATACTTTTCTTCCCGTCCCCGGCAGACAGACGGAAACTGTCATATTTCTTCCCGATGTCATCTATCTTTCCGCTAAGGGCAAAGGCGCTGTCTTTTCCGCCGTTATCGAGATAGGTTACAGCGTCTTCCACTGTCCTCACCTGATAGACCGGGTGCTTTCCGGGATCTAATTCCACAGGGTCGGGAAAAAATACAAATCCCGCAGACAATATCCATACCATGGGCAGGAGCACTGCCATAACTATCCTCATCTTCTTCATGGCATCACCTCCAGGGCCCTTTCAGTCAGGGTGAATTTCTGTTTCTCCCTTGCTTCCCGGAGCATTTTGATCACTGCTTCATAAGTATGATATTCCGCGTAATTATCCCAGAGCAATATCTCTGTTCCCTTTTTACCCTTGGATCTTATGAGTTTTTCAAGCTCCTCAAAACTGCGCTCCGATCCGTCCCAGGTAATGCTTTTATATTTTATGCCGATTATGTGTCTTTCCTGTGTCTGCTTTACGGCATTTACCGATACTTCCTTTGTGTCCTCCGGCGTTACCTTCTCCCCTTCTTCGCTGTTCACTTCCTCTGATTCCGCCGTGGGGCTCTCGGGAGAGTTGTTTCCGTAAAGATCGATAAGGGGTTTTTTATAAGAGAGTTCCACATCCTTAAAAAGGTCGAACCCGGTTAGAAGAAGAAAAGCTATTAAAATGACGGCAAAAAGGGATCTTTTCCTGAAACTCCTCATTCCACGGCCCTTTCCGACAGCAGGGTCTTTCCCCTGTCTTCCAGTACAGACTTCACCGCCTCCACGACAGCGTATGATGCATAATCGTCTACAAGCTCATACCCTCCCTGCCAGTCTGAGGATACAATATAATTATCAAAAGCGATAATATCCGGCATCACTTCACCGTTTATGCTTATTTCACTTCCCCTTATGACAACGGTTCCCGGGGAAGCCGGCACATCCGCGCTCTCATCCCTTACTCCGGAAGCATCATCATTGCTTATGACATTCTCCTTTCCCGATGAAAGAAGCCCCTTTCCGGGGATAAATAACAGGAGCAGTATCCCTGCGATAAGCAACACAGCACCGACTAACAGGGTGATCCAGATAACTTTAAGCTTTATACCGGGAAATTTCCTGAATGCTATGATGGCGGCTGCCATAAGAAGCACTCCGGCAATGATCAAAAATACCATCCGTCTTACTCGCCCTCCGCACTAAGAGGCCTGATATAAACATCCTTCGACAGGCTGCTTAAGGAATTGAATATCTCCTGTATCTTACTTGCGTCCCTGTAGAGGATCTCGCTGCCGTCATCCGCCAGGGAAAGCACTACGGGAAGCCCGCCGGCCTCCTTCACATACGAAACAAGCTGCTCTTCAAATTTATCAAAGGCTTCCTTTGTATTTCCTCCGGAAAGAGCAAATACCTCCGGTTTCTCATTGCCGTTCTTTAAGATCTTAAGGCTCCGCTCCTTCGGGTTTTCCGGATCAAAAGTGGCGGTAACGGAAATGATCACCATCTTTTCCGTCAGATCGTTCTGGGCGGAATAAAGCCTGTACTCGTCCATGGTCTCAGCCTTCTCCGCCTGTAGCTCCACCTGCTGCTCTTTCAGCTTCGCGGTCTGATCCTTAAGATCCATGTCGGAGATCTGCTGGCGCGCGAGAACAACCATCAGAAGGATAAATATCACATCTAACAGGGATGTCAGATCTATAAGTATGTCATTCCGTCTTCCACCGGATCTCCTCATGTCACTGCTCTTCCTTTATCCTGTTTAATATCCCTCTGGTCCTTATGGTGGTATCATAGGATTCCAGCATATTGTCGATGGAATTTATTATCCTTCCGTTCAAAAGGGTGATAAGAAGCTTTAATCCTATGGAAGCGATGAGCCCCCAGAAGGTGGAATAAAGCGCTATGTTAAGGGAACCCACTATGGCGTAGCTGTCCTTAGCCGTAGTCTGACCCATTATACCCGCAACGGTTCCGAGTATTCCCATCAGGGGGAAGATGGGGATAAGCTGAGAAATAGTCTCAAAGGCTGACCTGCTCTCATTGTATTTATTCTCATAGGAATGGATGGTATCTATATCGGCGGCAGTCCTCCGTTCATACTCCGTCACGTTTCCAAAGGGATCCACCTCCTTTTTTACCTCCACTCCGTTCAATGCATGGGAAATGGTATGGTAATGTTCCTTAAGGGAAGTAAAGTTCTTAAGTATCACAAAGAGCATGAGTACGGTAAGTACTATTATCACCGGTGTTATCAGATTGGATATTACGCTGAGCATCCTTGATCTCCTTATTTTCCTGGCTTTGCTTTTAAAGAATTTGTTGCGTCATAAAGGCTCTTCGTCATGGCCACAGGGCTCATCAGCACTCTGCCGGTACCCCTGTAAACATTCACAAGTCCCTCTCCCGACACTGCTGAGCCGATGAGAGTCTTTGTGGTCCTCTCCACAGTGAATTTGAGGCCGGTGGTCCAGCATACCGCCATATCACCGTCGATCTTTAATTCCTCGTCGTTAAGCTCTATCTCTATAAGCTCATCTCCGGGAACGTTGCTCTCAAGCGCAGCTATGCCGCTGCCGTATAATGACAGGTTGAAAAGCCCTTCTTTTCCCAAAAGGGCCGAGGACAGATTGCTCCGTCCCACCACCTTATTTTTAACGGTATCGTCTGAGGCAAGGAACATGCCGTCCTCAATGGTCATGCCATTTCCCCATTCTCCTATATCTACGAGGATAATGAATTTGTATGTGGGCTCCAGGGCAAGATAGCCTTTTCCCTCATATTCCGGCTTCACCGCAGATTCATTGGTGACAGCGCCCTTTACGAGGTTTCCCATAAGGTCCCCTACGCCCTTTATGCCGGTAGCAGCCCGGACATCGCCTGCAAACCACTGCATGGCTCCGGCCTGGGTCACCACTTTGTTGGAGCCGTCCAGCTCAACGATAAGCTGTCTCCTGCGGACTCCCATCTCCGACATGAAATATTCCGTGGATGCTGTATTCGGGGAAACGCTGGCGTCCCTTATATATTCCAGCACCTTGAACCTTCCGGCTTCAGCCACTACCTTCCTGTCCTTGTTTTCAAGATTGACTATTCGCATTTATTCTCACACCTCCGGTGGTTTTGGAGAGCCACGCCATTTACATGCATTTTCCTGTCTTAAAGAAGTTTCTTAAGTTGTTTAACAGTTCTTCCTTTTCAATGGTCTTAAGGAAATATCCCTCGGGTTTCAGGGCCACAACCTGCATAACGCTTTCCTTGTCCCCCTTACCGGTTAAGAAGATAACCGGGATCCTGCTGGTGTCGGGGTCGCTGCGGAGCATTTCCAGCACCTGGGGCCCGCTGGTAACAGGCATCTCATGGTCAAGGAGTATCAGATCCACCGTATTCTTTCCAAGCCACTTCAGGGCCTGAAGGCCGGATACCGCCATGGCCACCTTATATTCGTTCTTCAGCCATTCCCGCACCAGTCCCATATAAGAGGGATCGTCATCTACTATAAGGATTGATTTCCTGAATTCTCCCGCCTCTATCTTTCCGAAGAGGTCGGATACGGTATTTACAAAGGCATCGTTATTCACGGGACGGTCAAAGGCCTTATAAATAAGCTCCCCGGGCATGTTGTCGATGATCCTTTTATTGTCATTGGAGTCTCCGATCAGGATAAGCTGCCTGTCCTCATCCTTCAACTTATCTATGAGATAATTCCTTATATCCTGGGGAATGGTCTCATCTGTCTCCACAAAATAGACAAGCTGGGCCTTCTCATTTCCCTCCAGTGAGGCGTTTATGGTACTTACTCCAGCTTTGACAAAATTCGCTTCCATACCCGCGCCGTTCAGCTTCTGAAGCAGGACCCTGATGATGAAGCTCTCTTTTTCACCAACGATAAATACCTTGTTCTTTTTCATACTTTCTCCTTAGACAGAATATCCCCTCCGATGCAAAGCATCTTAAAAAGCACCTGCCCGAAGACAGGTGCCTTTATTATACTAAATTTTTATATCTCTTACCAGCCCTGTGTGCCGTGGCCTGCGTAGTGGTTAAGGAGTGCATCCCAGTTTGCCTGGATTGTTGCATCATCCACATTCTTAACGGTCTTCCAGTACTTATAAACTTCTGCAACGCCGGCTGCGTCAACGCCGTGAAGGCTTACCGCCCAGCTGGGAAGTCCGTTGGCTGCTGCTGTAACAACCTGAGCTGCTGTCTGAGCTGCAGGTGTCTGTGCTGCTGCCTGAGCTGCTGCTGTAGCCTGTGCTGCCGCATTCTGTACTGCAGGATTCTGAGCTACATTCTGAGCTGTAGCTGCAGCCTGTGCTGCTGCGTTCTGCACTGCAGGATTCTGAGCTGCTGCCTGTAAAGCACTTGCTGCATTTGCTGCTGCCTGGGCAGCTGCGGGAGCTACTGCTGCAACATTTGCGGAAGCTGTGTTTACTGCTTTCTGAGCCTGAAGCAGATTCAAAAGTGCTGAGGGAGCAGCTCCTGTAAGTGCAGGGATCTGCGGAGCAGCGTTAGGATCTGCAACAGTAGTAGCTGAAATGGCGGGAGTGGGAAGGGAAGCCTTCTTAGCCCTGATGGCTTCCTCGCCAAGAGAATTATTTACATATACTGCAACATAGGTAGTATTTGTTGTTACGTTGTAAAGGGACTTATCAAATCCACAGAAGGTGAAACCTGCATGCAGCGGAACGCTGGGTGCGGTAACGTTTGATCCTGAGGGAACATACTTTCCGGAGGTAACTCCGTCACAGATAAAATTCACATAAACCTGAGGTGTTGCATTGTCAGCCATGGCGGGTACTGAAAATGCCATGATCATTGCTGCGGATAAAACCCCTGCCAGTATCTTTTTGATGATCTTGTTCACTTTTTTCACTCCATTTCCGGCGCATTTATGCACCTGATAAAACAAAACTATACGGAAAACTTGCATTATTATAATCAGAAAATCCCATAAATACAAGTAAAAAAATAATTAAATTTTTCGGGGCAGACAGGCTGAATTATATCAGTTATAATGGCAGAGATAATTTTGGCTCATTTTATTATGGAGAGATAATAATGAAACCTATCATTGGCATTGTTCCCTTAATCGATGAAAAAAAAGACAGTTTCTGGATGCTTCCGGGATATATGGACGGTATTTCGGAGGCGGGCGGAATCCCCATAATGCTGCCTCTTACCGATAATGCTGAGGAAATAAGCCAACTCCTTGACACAGTTCAGGGGATACTGCTTACGGGAGGCCATGATGTGGGTCCTTCGCTCTACGGAGAAAAACCTCTGCCGGAGTGCGGGGTTATAAGCAAAGAAAGGGATTCCATGGAAAGTGAGCTGCTTAAGCAGGCTCTTGACAGAGATATGCCGGTACTTGGGATATGCAGGGGCATCCAGTTTTTGAATGCTTATCTCGGAGGAACCCTGTATCAGGATCTTCCGACTGAGCGGCCCACAGAAACAGAGCATCACCAGACCCCGCCCTATGATGTTCCGGTCCACACTGTCACCATCAAAGAAGACAGCAGCCTGTTCCGCTTACTTAATACCGGAACTCTTTCAGTGAACAGTTACCACCATCAGGCCATCAAACAAAAGGCAGACAGCCTGAAGACCATGGCACTTTCAGAAGACGGCCTGATTGAAGCGGTAGAGATAGAGGGAAAAAGATTCGTATGGGGACTGCAGTGGCATCCTGAATTTTCCCACCTGAAAGACGATAACAGCAAAAAGATCTTTAATGAGTTTGTAAGGAACTGCATTTCCTGACCTGTGAAACAGACACAAAAACCGTCCCTGCGAAATAACGGGACGGTTTTTTATGCTCCTGAATTATATTCATTGAAACATGCGCCCTCGGCGGACACCATGCAGGCGCCCTTCGGCGTAGAAGGGGTACATGTCTTCCCAAAAAGCGGGCAATCCCTGCTCTTCTCTTCCCCACAGATAACCTTTGCGCAGTGGCATCCCGCCGTCTCGTGATCATCCTCAAGACCAAAGCTCCCTGCGTCAAAAGCGGCATATTCCCGCCTTAGATATAGTCCCGAGCCTTCAATCTTTCCAAGGCCTCTCCACACTGCGTCTCCGGGCTCAAAATACTTTTCCACGGCTTTTCGGGCAAGCTGGTTTCCGTCTCTTGTAACAGCAGAAGGATAGAAATTCCTGACAACTCCCTTTCCTCTGAGCATCACCAGCGCATAAACCGCCTGTAGAATGTTCTGCGGCTCAAAGCCCGCTGCCACAAAGGGAATTGAAAGCTTTTCCGCCAGGGGCTCATAAGTCCCGAAACCGCTTACGGTACAGACATGGCCCGGAAGCAGATATCCGTCCATCTTATTTCCCGTTTTCTCCACCACCCGGGGCATGGTCTTTAAGGAAGTAAGGATTCTGATATTTTCGATCCCTCTGTCCTCCGCCTCGGATAAGAGCTCCGCATAGACCGGCGCTGTAGTCTCAAAGCCCACAGCCGCAAAGATAAAAGTCTTATCCTTCTCTTCCTCCGCGAGGGGCAGCATGTCAAAGGGTGAGTAGAGCATTCTTATGTCCGCTCCCTCTGCCCTTGCATTTCCAAGGTTTTCAATGCTCCCCGGCACCCGTATCAGATCTCCGAAGGTACAGATCACGTTCCTCCGGTCCCGGGACAGCTCTGATAGCCTGTCTATATAGGCCGTCACCGTCACGCAGACAGGACAGCCCGGCCCTGATATCATATGTATCTTTTCAGATAAAAGAGTCCGGATACCGCTCCTTGCAATGGCTGCGGTATGTGAACCGCAGATCTCCATGAGCTTCATATCCGGACCATCATATTCCTTTAAGGATCTTATGATCTCATCATTTGTCATATACTTTAACCTTCGGGTCTATATCCTAAGCTTCCATACTCTTTACGAGATCCGCGAATTCCTCCATGAAATCCGCATCCTCATCAGTCAGCTTCTGGATTATGCAGCCCGCATGTACCAGCACCCTGTCCCCCTCTTCGATTCTGACAAGTCCGGCATCCGCTTCCACCGTGGTGCCGCTGAAATCAACGGAAGCCTTTCTGCCGTGGCAGGCTATAACCCTGCCGGGGATCGCAACACACATAAGCCCCGCTCCTCTATTCCGCTTTTCCTGCGTCGCCTGCAGCTGCTTCGGGTTTTTCCGCATTGCCTGCTGCAGCAGCCTCTGCCTCAGCCTTTTTCCTGGCTTCCATTGCAGCTTTTGCGGCAGCCGCTTTCTCCGCTGCGGCTTTAGCCTGGGCATCAAGCATCTCTTTCTGCTTATCCGACAGATCAAAGACCTTCTCTATCTTTTCGGATCCCGGCTCCTGATACTGCTTATCCATTGAAAGGGATTTCTTCGGGCAGTTATCTACACAGGATCTGCACTGAATGCAGGAAAAAGGCCTGATGGCCCATGTCCTTGCCTTCTTATCCACGGTGATAGCCCCTGTGGGACACTTCATCTGACACAGGCCGCACAGGATGCAAACATCCATGTCGTTTTCCACATGTCCTCTTGTCCCCTCAGGGAATTCTCTTTTTTCAAACGGATACTTCAGTGTCGCCGGCTTTGAAAACAGGTTTTTCAGCGCCTGCCCAACATAATTAACTGTACTCATCGTATTTTCCTTTACTTTTTCTATATCTCTTTAATTACAATATCTCCGGTTTGCCGCTATACACGCTTCTCTGTCGGGAAAATATGCCCTTTTTGAGGCTTTTTTTCTCCCTTAGGCATAAATCCTGCCGCTTCAGCCGCTCCTCTGTTGGAAATCCATGCCCTTTTCAGAGCTTTTCTTCTCCCTTAGGCATAAATCCTGCCGTCACAGCTCTCACAATCGCGGAAATCTATGCCCTTTTCAAAGCTTTTTCTCTCCCTTAGGCATAAATCCTGCCGCAAAAGCTCTTCGAAGCGCGGAAATCCATGCCCTTTTCAGAGCTTTTCTTCGCCCTTAGGCATAAATTTTCAACATTCCCAAAAAATCACCGCTCTGTACAACTGATACAAGGATCGATAGCCACCACCAGGATCGGCACGTCTGCCAGCTCGCAGCCCTGGAGCGTCTCGGTAAGGGCAGGGATGTTCGCGAAGGTTGGGGTGCGGACTCTCATCCTCTCTAAGAACTTGGTCCCGTTGGCCTTTACGTAATAGCAGGCCTCACCTCTCGGCTGCTCCAGCCTGGTCATGTGCTCGCCTTCAGGGAAGCCCTTAACGGGAACCATGACTTCACCTGCCGGCACCTTAGCTATAGCCTGGCGGATGATGGCTATGCTCTGGAGTATCTCATGGGCACGGACAAAGGTGCGCCCGTAGGTATCGCAGTCGTTGCTCACTATGATCTCGAAATCAATATCATCATAGGCAGCATATCCAAGCTTTCTGGAATCCCTCTTAACACCGCTTCCCCTGAGGAAAGGTCCGCAGCAGCCCAGGTTCTCCACCTGCTCGGGGCTCAGAACCCCGACTCCGCAGAGCCTTGATTTAACGGCGCTGTCATTTAAGAAGGTCTTGATATCAATAGCCAGTTCCTTTTCTATATCGTTTAACACCGGCATAAAGCTTCTTAAGAGATCGTCCGGAATGTCCCGTCTCAAGCCGCCCACATCCAGGATTGAAAAGATGACTCTTCCTCCGGTGGCAGCTTCCAGCATATCCAGCACCTTTTCCCTGATCCTCCAGGTATCCATGAAAAGATTTTCAAAACCGAAGGCATCAGCCATAAGACCCATCCACAGGATATGGCTGTGCATCCTGGAGAGCTCAAAGAGAATGGTGCG
>JAFSKT010000202.1 GCA_017448845.1 Lachnospiraceae bacterium | reverse complement strand
GTGACCTTAAACCAGTACATAACCCTTTACAGGATGGATAAGGCAAAGGAGCTTTTATCCGACCCGAAGAATAAGATCGCGGATATTTCCGCTAAAGTCGGGTATTCCGACGGGAACTACTTCGGAAAATCCTTTAAGAAGACTGTCGGCATGACTCCGGGAGAATACCGGGCCCAAGTGATAATATGAAAAAAAGCTTCAATCCGGTCCGTTATTTTCTGACGGATCTCCGCTTCTCAAAAAAACTGATCATTTCCTTCCTCCTGCTTCTGCTCATTCCCACAGCAGCGGTTTCGGTCCTTATGTACGGGGAGATCACGGATCTGGTGGTGACCGATACTGTCAACAATTACGCTCAGCTGTCCGAGCAGACCACCAATACGGCGAACACCATTACCCGAAGGATATGGAATGTGGCGGATATGTTAAAAAACGATTCCTACCTCCGGGAGACAGTAATGCACCCCGCTTTTTCCCATACCGATGACATCGAATATTCAGAGATATTGAGGGATTCCTTTATGACCTTCATAGATTCATATAAGGAGGATCCCCTGGTAAAGGACATCCGTATCTATCTTGACACTCCTTATAAGGATCTGTATGAGAACTCGGGACAGGGCGATGTTTTCCAGTCCATGAGCCTTACAAAAGGAACCTACTGGGGCGGCATCATGGGTACCAATAAGACCGACACCCTGTTTTGCGCACCCTTTTACCTCTCCAACAGGGAAAGGGAGAATCTGGGGGATCTTTCATACGTATGCAGGATACGGTATGGCATGTCCGATGACAGGAGTGAGGCGACTGCCGCATATCTGGTAGTCTATTTTTCTTCGGAAAGCTTTTCTGAATCTCTGTCTGTGGAAAACAGCGAGGGTATGGCTGTAAACTACATAATCAATGACAGGGATAATCTCATTGCGTTTTCTGACGCGGCCCTTGCCGGAACCTACTTCCTCGGAAATGATGATATCGAAAGTCTTATGGGAGAAGGGGGCACCTTTGTAAAACGTGAGGTCATAGGCAGGGAGATCTATATGAGTTACCGTGATATAGAAAACACTCCCTGGAGACTTGTGTCCGTGATCCCCGCGGCACCGCTCAATGACAGGGTGCATTCCATTCTGTACCACTACGCCTTTATTTATTTTATATCCATAATTATCGCATTATTGCTGTCGTATCTGATCGGACACTCCATCTCTTCCCGTATAGAAAATGTGATAAAGAAGATGGAACGCACCCATCATACGAAAGTCCATAAGATAAAGGAGGAGTCGGGAAAGGATGAGATCGGTGATTTTGTCCTGACCTATAATCACATGGCGGAGAGAATAAATGAGCTGATCGAGAGGCAGAAGGAGGCTGCCGAGCAGATAAAGACCTCGGAATTCAACGCGCTGCAGTCCCAGATCAATCCCCATTTCCTCTATAACACCCTGGATATGATAAACTGGCTGTCCTTAAGCGGGGACAGCGAACGGGTATCGGATGCGATCCAGTCCATGTCGAAATTCTATAAGCTCACCCTTTCAAAGAAGAATACCCTTGACAGTATCGAGAATGAGCTGCTGCACGTGTCGCTCTACGTAAAGCTCCAGAACATGCGCTTTGATAACAAGATCGATTTCATCGTGGATGTCCCCGATACCCTGATGCACTACAGCATACCGAAGCTCACGTTCCAGCCCATAGTGGAAAATGCCATGATCCACGGCATTTTTGAAAAAGAGGAGAGAAGCGGCACCATAGTCCTGACCTCCTGGAGTGAGGGAAATGATATCGTATTCCTGATCTCCGACGACGGAGTGGGCATGGATGAGACTGCCCTCAGCAATATACTTAAGGAAAAACCGGTTGCGTCGGAAAAAGAAAAAGGTAGTAACGTTGGGATATACAATACCCATAAACGACTTGTCCTTCTGTACGGGCAGGGTTATGGGCTTTCTTATAAGAGCAGCCCTGGGACCGGCACCGAGGTCACGGTCCGGATACCAATGTAAGAGACCAATGGTTTTAATGCCATAAATATAAGGATTAAGGAGGATAAGAAATGTACAAGGCTTTTAAGATGAAACTCTATGAGGGACAGGCGGAGGAGTACAAAAAGCGCCATAATGAGCTGTGGGATGAGATGATCGATATGATCCACGAACACGGCGGAAAGAATTATTCCATTTTCCTTGACGAAGAAACAAATGTGCTCTTCGGCTATATTGAGATAGAGGATGAGGAGAAGTGGGCCAAGGGCGCAGACACTCCCATAAACCGGAAATGGTGGGATTTCATGGCGCCTATCATGGAGACAAATCCCGATAACAGCCCTGTGTCCAAAGATCTTGTGGAAATGTTCCATCTGGATTAAGGATCAAAACCGGAAGATAAAACCCAAATCTAAAAATATTCCTGTTTTTCTTTTGGGGAAAGTATCGGATAATCCTGATTGTAATACACGATCAGGATTATTTTATGATCATTCCCGATCTGAGGAAGGAGACAGTTGATGTCCGATTCGGAATTCATTCTTGAATTGAAAGATGTGACCAAGATATTTCCGGGGGTAAAGGCGCTTAATAAAGTGCGCTTTCAGCTGAAAAGGGGAGAAGTTCATGCTCTCATGGGAGAGAACGGCGCCGGAAAATCCACATTCATTAAGGTGATAACCGGAGTACATGCGGCAGAAGAGGGCCATATGTACCTTGAGGGTAAAGAGGTTCATTTCAGGGGACCAAAAGACGCTCTGGACGCCGGGATCGCCGCTGTTTACCAGCATCCCACCACCTATCCCACTTTATCCGTTACGGAAAATATCTTTATGGGTCATGAGATCATACGTGGCGGGATGATACAGTGGAAGGAAATGAATGCGAAGGCCCGGGAACTCTTAGACCGTCTGCATGCGAATTTCAAGCCTTCGGATGAGATAGGGGCGCTTTCCGTAGCGCAGCAGCAGATGACGGAGATCGCAAAGGCCCTTTCCACAAACGCGAAGATAATCATACTTGACGAGCCCACAGCTTCCCTTACATCAAACGAATCGGAGGAGCTGTACAAGATAGTTGACCAGTTAAGGGATGAGGGTGTTTCCATAATATTCATATCCCACAGGTTTGAAGACATGTACCGCCTGGCTACAAGGGTTACCGTATTCCGTGATTCCCAGTACATCGGAACTTACGATGTGGACAAGATCACAAACGCGGATCTCATTAAAGCCATGGTGGGCCGTGAGATCTCCGACATGTACCCGAAGCCCGAAGTAAATATAGGCGAAGAGATATTCAGAATAGAAAACATGAGCCGCACGGGATTCTTTAAGGATGTTTCAATTAATGTCCATGCAGGAGAGATCGTGGGGATCACAGGCCTTGTAGGCGCAGGCCGTACCGAAGTCATGGAAAGCGTCTGCGGCATCACAAAGCCTGACAGCGGAAGGGTATTCTTAGAGGGAAAGCAGTTAAATGTAAAGAAACCCGAAGATTCCATGAAAGCCGGGATAGTTCTCCTTCCCGAAAACCGCTCCACTGAGGGACTGATCCTGTCCTGGGGACTGGGCAGAAATGTGACCCTTCCCATACAGAAGAAACTGGCAAAGGGCGGGATATTTAACGATTTAAGGAAAGAAAATGCTCTTTCAAAGAAGTTTCTGGAAGAAGTTGATACCAAGGCAGTTACCATATTTGACCCGGCAAGCTCCCTTTCCGGAGGAAACCAGCAGAAGGTGGTAGTAGCCAAGGCTCTTGCCCAGGACAACATGAAGTTGGTCATAATGGACGAGCCCACAAAGGGCGTGGATGTAGGAGCCAAGGCTGAGATATATGCCATCATGGGAGAGCTGGCGAAAAAGGGATTCGGAATAATCATGATCTCTTCCGAAATGCCGGAGATCCTGGGAATGAGCGACAGGGTTTATGTGATGTGTAACGGGAGAGTTACCGGATGCTTAGACCGTTCTGAAGCCACCCAGGAGAGAATATTAAAACTTTCCATGGAACAGGGGAAGAGTGACAGGAAGGAGGCAGTTCAGTGATGGAAAACAGGTCTTTATTCAAAAAGATCACCGGATCCAGGGAAGCGCTTCTCACCTTTGTCCTTCTGGTGCTTGGGATCTTCATTACGGTGCTTAATCCCACATTCTTTTCACCCGTAAATATCGGGCAGATATTCAGGAATAATGCCCTTACCATGATAATGGCGCTTGGAATGCTCTGCGTGATGCTTACGGCGGGTATCGATATTTCCATCACATCGACCCTTGCTTTTGCGGGCATGAGCATCGGAATGCTTACAAAGTACAACATAGTGAACAACACTTTTCTGCTTTTCCTGATAGCAATGGTCATAGGGTGTTTTTGCGGAATGCTTAACGGCCTTATCATTTCAAAGGGAAAGGTGGCACCCATCATCTGTACCATGGGCTTCATGTATATCTGGAGAGGCATGGCATACGTGGTTGGAAACAGCCAGTTTGCAAGCGGTGAGGATGTAAGGGAGTTTGCTGAGTTTGGCAAGGACGGCACCATCGGCCCCTATATCATACTTATAGTCTGTTATGCGCTTTTCTTCTGGATGCTTAAATGGACAAAGTTCGGAAGAAAGATCTACGCTGTTGGATCCAATGCGGAGGCAGCCAGGATATCGGGCATAAATGTTGATAATACCCTTATCTCCGTTTACACCATGATGGGAACCCTGGCAGGTCTCGCAGGAGCGCTTTCCGTATCCATATATGCATCTGCGCAGCCAAACATGCAATACGGCAGGGAAATGGATGTTATCGCTGCCTGTGTTATCGGCGGAGTGTCAATGAGCGGAGGAAGAGGATCGGTTGCCGGAACCTTCCTCGGAGCTCTCATCATCTCCATAATAGCAAAGGCCCTTCCTCTTATAAACGTACCTTCCATCGCGCAGAACACGGTGAAGGGAGTGATAATCCTTTTCGTTGTAATCTTTAACGTGATCACACAGAGGATGGTTGACAGGCAGAACCTTGAGAGGAGGGAAATGTAATGGCAGGAAAGTCGGGACGCAGTATCAAAGCCGAAGAGAAGCTGACTGCGAAAAAGCTTTTGTTTACCTGGGAAGGGGCGCTCATTCTCCTCTTCATAGCGGTAAATATATTTAATATGTCAATTTCCCAGAGCTACACATTTGCAAACGTGCTCAGGGAGATGCCGAAATACCTGGCAGAGATGTTCATGGTGCTGCCTATGGCATACATTCTGGTCCTGGGGGACATCGATATCTCTGTAGGCTCCATAGTCTGCCTTACGGGAACCCTTACCTGCTACATAAGCAATGCGGGAGCGCCCTTCCCTGTAGTAATACTTGGGTGTCTCGGGACAGGACTCCTCTGCGGTGCATTTAACGGGTTTATAACTACCAGCTTTCCGGAGCTTCCCAGTATGATAACAACCCTTGGATCACAGATAATCTTCAGGGGGATCGCGGAGATATCCTTAGGGGGAGGCGGATCTGTCTCATATACAAATACAAAGCAGATAATGCCTCTTTCAACAAAGCTTGGAAAAACGGTGCCCGTGATCATCCTTGTGGTCATGTTAGCTGCGGTTATCTTTACGGTTGTCCTGCAGCGCACCACCTTCGGACGTTCCCTTTACGCCATTGGATCAAATAAGGTCTCGGCATTTTACGCAGGGGTTGATGTTAAGAGATGCCGTTTCATCGCATATGTCCTCATGGGATTTATGGCCGGAATGTGCGGGCTCTTCCTTACAGCTTATACTTACGGGGCAAACACCACTACGGGACAGGGCTTTGAAATGGAAGTCATCGCCATGTGCGTATTCGGAGGGATAGCTTCCACCGGTGGAAAGGGAACCCTTGTGGGAGGTATTATCGCAGGACTGATCATCACCCTTTTACGTATTGCCCTGGGACAGGCAAATGTGAATTCCCAGATGATACTGGTCATAGTGGGAGCTCTTCTTATCATCGCGGTGCTGATCCCCGGGATCAAGGGAAGGTTCGACGAATTGAAAAAACTCAGGGCCGCCGCATGACAGGTGACGCAGCCGGAAAACGGCGCAGATAATAAGGAACTAAAGAGATGTTTACATCATAGTGATGTGGATATAAACATTAAACCCGGAAAGGGTAAAGGAGGAAAATTTTTATGAAAAGAAAAATGGTAAGTGTATTGCTTACAGCAGTAATGGCAGCTTCTCTTCTTTCAGCCTGCGGAGGAGCAGGCGCATCAACAGAGAGTGCTCCCGCAGCAGCTCCTGCAGCAGAAGCAGCACCCGCAGCAGAAGCAGCACCCGCAGCAGAAGCAGCTCCTGCAGCAGAGGAAGCAGGCGCAGCAGCAGCTGAGGAAGCAACAGGCGGTGCCGATGTTTCCGGAAAGACCTTTGCAATAGTTGTAAAGAGCGCAGGCAACCCTTACTTCAAGAAGGCTATCGAGGGCTTCACCGAGGTTATCGAAGGCAACGGCGGAACAGTTGTTGTTAAGGAGCCTTCAGCTGCAACAGTTGATGCTCAGATCACAGAGATCCAGTCTCTTATTTCACAGGGCGTTGCTTCTATCTCAGTGGCAGCAAATGATGAGAACGCTCTTCAGGCTACACTTGAAGAGGCTATGGCAGCAGGAATAAAGGTTAACTGCTTTGACTCAAAGGTTAATGCCGACAGCCGCGCTACCTTCTGTAATCAGGCAGGTACCACGGAAGTTGGACAGGCCCTTATCGATGCGGTTCTCGACCTTTCAGGCGGAGAGGGACAGTACGCTATCCTTTCAGCTACATCTCAGGCAACAAACCAGAATGCCTGGATCGAGGCTATGAAGTCTATTCAGGAAAGCGACAGCAAATATGCAAATCTTGAGCTGGTAGAAGTTGCATACGGCGATGATGAGCCCCAGAAGTCAACAGACCAGACACAGGCGCTCCTTTCAAAGTATCCTGACCTTAAGGTCATCTGCGCTCCCACAACCGTTGGTATAGCAGCAGCAGCGAAAGTCCTTCAGGATCAGAAATCCTCCGTTAAGCTTACAGGCCTGGGTCTTCCTTCTGAGATGGCTGAATATATCGGAAATGATGACGCTCATTCCTGCCCTTATATGTTCCTCTGGAACCCCAGCGACCTTGCCAAGCTTGCGGCATACACATCAATAGCCCTTGTAAAGGGTGAGATCACCGGCGCAGTTGGTGAGAAATTTACCGCAGGCGAGATGGGTGAATATGAGCTTAAGGATGCAGGAGACGGCGGATCAGAGCTTATCCTCGGACCTCCTTTCCAGTTCAATCCCGAAAACATCGCAGAGTGGAAGGATGTATATTGATAATCGTTGATCGCCTTTTTACGCTCCATTTATACTAATTCCTTTTTTCGGGCGCAGTCTCCTGGCTGCGCCCTGTTTTCAAAAACTTTTTGAGGAGGTTTTATATGTTAGTTGAGACAAAAGCAAAGGTCGGGGTCTTTTCCATAGCTCTTGGCGCATACCTGCCCCAGTTTCCTTCCCTGGTTCCGGAATTTAATAAGCAGTTTGAGGATTTCAAAAAGACGATCCCGGATACGGTGGAAATAATCGACGGCGGAGTTGTGACCACAAAGGAGCAGTCACAGGAAGCAGGGGATAAGTTCAGGGCAGCGGATGTGGATCTCATTTTCATGCAGCTCCTGACATATGCCACATCCTATAACATGCTTCCTGCAGTAAAGGATCTGGATGTGCCGGTGGTTCTGGTAAACGTGCAGAAGCTTAAAGCTCTTGATTATGATACGGCAGGCACTGCCGAATGGCTTGGGGAAGCCTATGCCTGCGGCGCTGTGGGAGAAATGGTTGCAGACTTAAACCGATTCGGGAAAAGATCTGCCGTCATCACAGGTGTGGTGGAGGGCGGAGACCCGGAGGTGGCACGGGAGATCGATGAGTGGTGCAGAGCAGCCCAGACCAGGCGGAGGTTCAGGGACACAAATCTCGCCCAGATAGGCAGGCCCTACCCCGGAATGATGGATCTCTATATAGATGAGTCTAATCTGTATCACAGGATGGGCCTTTACACAAAGCAGTTTGACTGGGAAAAGATCTGGGCCATCGCTGATGATATCACCGATGAGGAAGCAATAAGAGCCAAGGCCGAGGACATAATGAATACCTTTGATGTGGAGGGCAGCGGATCTCCTGACAATATGCATGAGATGGCAAAGTATGTGGTGGCCTTTGAAAGGTGGGTTCAGGAAGAAAAGCTGGGGCTTGTGGCTTCACACTATGACGGTTTCTCAAAGGGTCAGGCAGGGGTTGTGGACAGCCTGCTTATACCCGCTTTCTCAATGCTCATAAAGCAGGGAACAGCCTGTGCGGTGGAGGGTGACATCAAGGTTGCCATGGCCATGAGCATCATGAAGACAATATGCGGCAGCGGTCAGCTTTCGGAAATGTATACCATAGATTTCAACGACAATGTGACTCTTATCGGGCACAGCGGATCGGGAGATGCGGATTTTTCCAAAGAGAGGAAGCCTACCATGAAGATCGTGGATGTGTTCCACGGAAAGACCGGAGGAGGGTATCTCACCCAGTTCTATCCTCCCGAAGGGGATGTGACCTATTTAGCCATCACCCAGGATATGGACGGACATTTTAAATTCGTGGTTGCAGAGGGTACAAACGTGGCCGGAAAGATATTTAAGAACGGCGACACCATGAAGAGGGTGGCTTTCTCAATAAGCGCAACGGAATTCGTTACCAGATGGAGCGAGGCCGGACCTACCCATCATTTCGCGGCAGGCATCGGAAGACATATAAGCGTATTGAAAAAAGTGGCAAAAATACTGAACGTGCCTGTTGAAGTAGTTACGCAATAGATGTATCATAAAAGAACAGTCCGGGGTTACCGGGGTTTCTTTCAAACTACACAGGGAGACAGTATATGAATAAGTATCTTGCTATTGATTTTGGTGCTTCAAGCGGCAGGCACATCATAGGAACCCTTGAGGAAGGAAAGATAGTCCTTAAGGAAATGCACCGTTTTGATAACGGTCCGAAGAAGAGGAACGGCCACTACTGCTGGGATATCCCCTATCTCTTTGGAGAGATAAAGAAGGGGCTTAAAAAATGTAAGGAAGCGGGAGAGATTCCCGATTATCTGGGCATTGACACCTGGGGCGTGGATTTTGTTCTCCTTGATAAGGACGGAGAGCTTCTGGGAGATACGGTGAGCTACCGCGACAGCCGTACCCGGGGGATGGATGAAGAGGTATATAAGATAATCCCCGAAGAGGAGCTTTACGCCCGGACCGGAATACAGAAAGCCATATTCAACACCATATACCAGCTTATGGCCATAAAGAAGAGCGATCCGGAAATCCTTGAGAAAGCGGAGACACTGCTTATGCTTCCCGATTATTTCCAGTATCTTTTAACCGGGGTGGCAATGAGTGAATACACTGAGGCGACCACCAGCAACCTTGTGGATCCCCACTCTTTTGAATGGGATTATGAGCTTATTGAAAAGCTTGGATTTAAGAAGTCCATTTTTAAGAGCTTAAAGATGCCGGGGACTTATGTGGGTTCCTTAAAGAAGGAAATACAGGAAGAGGTGGGCTTTGACTGCAG
>JAFSKT010000201.1 GCA_017448845.1 Lachnospiraceae bacterium | reverse complement strand
TCCGTCCATGTGGTTACGCCGGAAGAAGTGCTTTTTGAGGAAGAGAGGGACGTTCCCCTTAAGAACCAGGGAGACAGCAGCAGGATGCTGATGGTTTATTCCAGAGGCCTGATAGACGGCATCTTTGAGTCTGAGTACAGGGCTGTGAGCCTTGCGGATGAAAGAGGGGGCGTTGTGGTAAAGAGCAGCGGGAAGTACCTGTGGCAGAAGGGAAACCGGGAACAGGAGAAGACCCTTACGGATATTACCGAGCCGACACTGGCTCTTAGCCAGGACTCGGAGCTTACAGAGGTGCTTACCGCGATCTTAGGGCATGAGGGCGTGGCAGAGGATACATGGAGGCTTGATTCCTTAGAGGGCAGCCTTATGGATATGATAGAAACCAGGATAGACGGGGCAGACGCCCTGGAACTTAAAGGCTGCACCTTAAATTCCGTCCTCTACTATGTGAGCATAGGAAAACCGGTGGTAGCCGAGACTGACGGCGGCCACATAGTGATGATAATAGGCTACGATCCCCAGAATACCGTGATATTTGACCCTTCCAAGGGCAGCATATATAAAATGGGTATGAATGACTCCACAGAATGGTTCGCATCCCATGGAAATGAATTTGTGTCCTATGTAGTATAAGGGAAATAAATCTTAAATGCTGTCCTCGTCTTCATCGGATCCGGTTTTATCAACAGCCGGCTTGCCGGCGAGATTTGAAAGGTCGAAGAGCTTATGTCTAAAGGGATAGAGCACATGATAAAAGGCCTGGCCCAGGATCCCGCAGGAAATGACTTCCCCGATGCCCACAGTCAGCATGAAATAAGGGATGCCACCGGGCATATTGTAGACATATTTTAAAACAAAAGGAACAATGATGGTGTTTGAAACGATAGGCGGTACAGAGGCTAAGATCCTGTGCCGCTTTCTTAATGCGTAGGTTCCGAGAGCCCCGAGAAGGGTGGCGATGCTTCCGAAGATCACATCAAAGGGGGCGCAGCCTGTAACGATATTGCTTATTAAACAGCCAATGAAAAGCCCGGGAACAGCGGTGTTCGTAAAGGCGGGCAGTATGGTTAAGGCTTCGGATACACGTACCTGTATGGCTCCGCTTGCCAGGTTAAAGCTGGCAACAACGATGGTCAGTACTACATAAGCGGCAGCGATCATTGCGGAATACGCAATGAAGAGGGGATTGCCGTAATTATCCTGAGAAGCCGGTGTTTCAGGGGTCTGATTCATAGTATTTCTCCTAAATCTCTCCGTTCCTGTACCTTGCCACAAGTGACTGTATCCTGGTATTGGGACTTAAGAGGTCGCTTATGGAAGAATCATGATTCAAAGTATCTATGATGAAAGCTATGTACTTACTCATATCGCAGGAGATGTACCATTCCCTCTCAAGAAGCTCAGGTGTCTGGTAGATGCAGTTGGTGGTGAGGACCCTGTATATCAGGCCGCTCTTATATCCCATGTCAAAGAGGTCGAGACCCGCGGTGAAAAGACCGAAGGTGGCGAGGATAAAGATCCTGCCTGCCTTCCTGGCTTTAAGCTGTGTGGCCACGTCGAGAACACTGTCTCCGGAGGAGATCATGTCGTCAATGACCAGCATATCTTTGCCTTCCACGGAAGATCCCAGGAATTCGTGGGCAACTATGGGGTTTTTCCCGTTCACGATCCGGGTGTAATCCCGGCGCTTATAGAACATACCCATATCAACGCCCAAGACGTTTGCGAGGTAGATGGCTCTCTTCATGCCGCCTTCGTCCGGGCTTATAACCATCAGGTGGTCCGAATCCATCTGAAGGTCCTTTACATTATATAAGAGGCCCTTCATAAACTGATAGGCGGGCTGTATGGTCTCAAAGCCGTTAAGAGGAATGGCGTTCTGGACCCTGGCGTCATGGGCATCAAAGGTGATTATATTGTCAACGCCCATACGCACCAGTTCCTGCAGAGCCAGGGCGCAGTCCAGGGATTCCCTGGAGTTCCTCTTATGCTGCCTTCCCTCATATAAGAAGGGCATTATAACGGTGATCCTTCTGGCCTTTCCGCCAACAGCGGCGATCAGGCGCTTTAAGTCCTGGAAATGGTCGTCCGGGGACATGTGGTTTTCATAGCCGCAGAGAGAATAGGTCTTGCTGTAATTACAGATATCACAGAGGAAAAAGAGATCCATTCCTCTTATGGATTCATTGATGGTACCCTTGGCTTCGCCGGTACCGAAACGGGAAATGGTGGTCTTTATCACATAGGAATCTCGCTGATAACCCTGGAATGCAAGGGAACCTTTATGTTCATTCTCCCTTTCCGTCCTCCAGTCTACAAGGTATCTGTCAACCAGACTTCCCAGTTCCTGACAGCCCTCAACGGGTATGACACCGAGCTTCCCGACAGGTATGCTCTCAAGTTTTCTCTTTCCTTCATGGACCGCCATATTGTGAAGCCACTCCTTTCGTAATGACAGATAAGCGTATCTCTGTCAGACAGAGTCAGGGGCTGCAAGCTTCATACGCAGGTCATCGCCCCTGAAATAATACAGTTCATAATTACCGATCAGTCTGGACAGAGACCTTTCGGAATAAATGTCCTTTATCTCCTTAAGTGACAGATTGCTGGAGATCACCGTGGATCTTCTCCGGATATTCCTTTCATTTAAGATATTGAAAAGCTGGTCTATCACAAAGGAATTCACGGTCTCGGTCCCCAGATCATCGATGATAAGGAGATCTGAATCATAAATAGTGGAGAAAAAACTGTCCTTTTCCTCCAAGTCCCTCTGCCGGAAGACCGCATCCGAAAGAAGGGAAAAAAGTCTGCAGGTAGAAAAATAAACCACAGCAACCCCTTTGTCAAGGAGTGCTCCGGCAATACAGTTGGTAAGATAGGTTTTTCCGCTTCCCACATTCCCGAGGAACATGAGATTGCGGTAGGAATTTCCGAAATCAGCCACAAAATCCTCTGCTGCAGCGTAAGCCTTCCCCATGTCCTCCCGGACTTTCGGGGAAAACAGGGAAAGGTTGCTGTTCGCAAAGTTTTCCCTTTTAAGTATGTCCATGATATGGGATTGGAGATAGAGGGTGTTGATGATACGCTGCTTTAAGCAGTGGCATTTCTTTCCCTCAATATAGCCGGTATCCCTGCAGTCGGCACAGGTGTAAACCGGTTCCAGATAATTTTCGTCAAAGCCTCCGGAAATCAGGAGTTCTTTCTTCTTTTCCGAAATGAGCTTAAGCTCGTTCTCCAGATCATTTAAGGCATTTGCATCGCCCATGATGGCTTTTTTGCCGTATTCCGTGGAGACTTCGGCAGCCTTGTCCGTAAGAGTCTTATATTCGGGTAAACGGGAATAGACCTCTGACTCCCGTTTTTCACGGACAGAGGCATTCCTTGAACGGATCTCTTCATATTCAGCCATAATAGAGCGAAAATCAGCGTCTCTCATTATTACCTAATTCCTTGCGAACTTCTTTTCCAGCTCGGAGAAATCATAATCCCGCTCTTTGAAGTTGTGGACCTTTACGGAACCACGCACGGAATCTTTCTTCGCAGCGCTGTGGCTCCGGTCCTCAGCTTCGATATCGGCGACGGAGGAAACCTTCTTATCCCTCCAGCTCCGAAGTATTGAATCCGCATACTGGAAGCTGGGTTTGGAAATAGAGCTCATAGTTTTGTTGACAGCTTCTATTATCATTTCCTGGGAGAAACCATATTCGTCCTTCCAGCGGCGGATCAGATCAATTTCGTTTTTCACGGGATTTCTGCCGGAGAGCCCGAAGGCCTTCAGCACGTCATAATATTCCTTACGGTTATCATTATCCCGCTTCGCGTCCTCTATGCACCTGATGCCCCGTTCATTCCAGTCCAGGGCAACGCTTTCTATATAGTGCATGTTCCTGTGGCCGGAATTAACACAGTATTCAACGAGATAGCATATAAAATCAGCATCAAAGTGCAGACTGTCGTAAATATAGAGTATGGAACTTAAGTCCGAGCTGCTGAGGGACCGCTTTAAGTACTGTTCTGTGGTAAAGAGGAGAGCCTTCACCTCGTCATTGTCGCGGAAATCCTGTATCTGTCCCGATGAATAGAAGGGACGGGCAGGGGAAACAGCTCTTTCGGGCGCAGCCACAGGACGTACTTCCTCATGGAGTATCCTGCCGGGCGCAATGCCGGAAACAGAATAGACAGAGCCCTGAGGCACAGGTCTTTCAACATTATTAAGGCAGATCCCCCGGACATTCCTGTTTTCATCGAAATCAAGGGAGATAAGACCATGCCTGTCCCAGTAGATAAGGGCGCGGAGAATATCCCGCTCGGTGTAATTGAATCTGTCCGCAATATCTGAAACCGCTATATCCGCCCCGGAGGAAACGGAACGGAGAAGATAAAGATAGATCTTTATCTGGGCCTCATTTGCATTTGTCATGAAATGGTCAACAAAGCAGTTTGACACCCTTGTAAAGCCGGTATCATTATTTTCATAAAGTGAGATACGATCCACTTAAAATCACCTCAAAAATCAACTTCAAATTGTAGGGAGATTATATCATGTTCCATTCGGTTTTTTCAATGCCCCGAGGGGGCGGAAAGCCCCGTAAAATGCGAGTTTTTGCGATGATGTGAATATGGTGGATTATGTGGAAAAATTATTTTTTCAAGAGGTCGTCCCCTATTTTATATACATCTCCGGCACCCATAGTTATCAACAAATCGCCGTGGATTAAATTTTTTGATAAAAATTTTTCAATCTCCTCAAAAGAGCCAAAATACCAGGCGTTATGGCCGGATTTCGATATTTCGTCAGCTAAAGTCCTGGAGCTGATCCCAAGGTTGTCGGTCTCCCTGGCGGCGTAGATGTCCGCAAGGACCACGTTATCGGCGTGGGAGAGAGCCTCTGCGAATTCGGGCAGCAGAGCCTTTGTACGGGTGTAAGTATGGGGCTGGAAAACCACCCAGAGGTTCTTGTGGGTGCAGTTCTGCGCAGTGGAAAGGGTGGCTTTGATCTCGGAGGGGTGGTGTGCGTAGTCGTCTACAACCGTAACGCCGTTAAAGCTGCCCTTATACTGGAAGCGGCGTTCCGTACCGCCGAAGGAGCCCAGGGCCCCTAAGATGATGTTCGTATCTATGCCCATTTCAACTGCGGCAGCAGCGGCGGCGCAGGCGTTCTCGACATTATGTAAACCGGGAACCTTCAGCTGCACCTTCCCCAGCTTTTCATCTCCGTGGCAAAGGGTGAAGGTTGCGCAGGCGTTGTCGTCGTTTGATATGTCTTCGGGATAGTAGTCTGAGCCTTTATCCGGGCCGAAGGTCACGATCCTTGAAGAAAGGCCTTCCGTAACGGTCTTTATCCCGTCGGTGGCGCCGTTTATGATAAGGCAGCCGTCATCCGGCAGGAGAGCGGCGAATTTATGGAAGGAAGAGCGTATATCGTCAAGATCCTTGAAGAAATCCAGGTGGTCCGCCTCCACATTCAGTATCAGAGCGATGTTCGGGGCAAAGGAGAGGAAGCTGTTGGTGTATTCGCAGGCCTCCGTTACAAAGAAGTCCTTTGAGCCCACACGGAAGTTCCCGCCTATGCTGGGAAGTATGCCCCCGATGGAGAGTGTGGGGTCGGTACCGGCTTTCAGCAGTATCTCCGAAAGCATGGAAGTAGTGGTGGTCTTTCCGTGGGTCCCGGCCACAGCGACGCTGACACGGTAGAGAGTCATTATGCGCCCAAGGAACTCTGCCCTTGTAAACGCAGGAAGAGTCCGTTTTCTGACCTCCATAAGCTCCGGATTATCCTCGTGGATCGCAGCAGTATAGACGACAACGTCGATATCGTCGGTGATGTTGTCCGCCTTCTGGGGGAAGGAGATCCGGGCGCCCATTTTAATAAGGGAGTCTGTGAGTTCGCTTTGATGGGAATCCGAGCCGGACACCTTAAAGCCTTCGGACAGAAGGAGCTCTGCCAGGCCGCTCATGCTGATGCCCCCAATCCCTATAAAATGGAAGCGGGTAGAAGTATTGGAAAAATCAATGTCAGATGTATTCATCATTTGTCATCGCCGTCAGTTTTACCGGCGGCTGCCTCCTCATTGCTCTTTTTAGTACGGTTAAAGTTATTCATGGCCTTGTCGCAGCCATCTTTGATAATGCTCACAACCGCGGCGGCTGCCCGTATTTCCGCATCATCAATAAGCTCTCTTGCTTCCCCGTCAAAGGGAGAGAGCACCCAGTCGGCCAGATCCCAGCTGTGGGGCTTTGCGCCTACGCCTATACGGACTCTCTTAAAGCTGTCCGTATTCAGCTCGGCGATCAGGTTTTTAAGCCCGTTATGGCCTCCGGCGCTGCCGCCGGGCCTTACCCTTATGATACCCGGGTTTAAGTCCACATCGTCCGAAACCACGATCAGATCTTCCGCCGGGTCCACTTTGTAATAGGAAACCACTTCCCTCAGGGACTCCCCGGAAAGGTTCATAAAAGTAAGGGGCTTAACGAGGAGGACTTTCTCCCCCTCGATAAGCCCTTTGCCGCATATTGCCCTGTGTTTTTCGAAATCCATGGGTATGGAAAACCTGTCAGACAATATGTCAATGGTCTCAAAGCCTACATTGTGTTTTGTGTTCCTGTACTTTGTGCCCGGATTGCCCAGGCCCGCGATTATAAACATTCCCTACTCCGAAATATCCCGGTATCTTACAGGAAGAAGCGGTCACTCCTCTCAATAACGATCTGTACGCCGTTTTCGCCCTTGAAGAAGGAGTTTGCGCGGATAGTACCGTGGCTCTCGACTATACAGTTCTCGATGTGGGTATTATCACCGATATAGACATCATTCAAAATGATGGAATTCTTTATGAAGCAGTTATTGCCCACGAAAACCTTCTTAAAGAGAACGGAATCCTGCACCGTACCGTTTATTATGCAGCCGGATGACGCAAGACTGTTGTGCACCTGGCTTCCCACATTATACTTTGCGGGAGGCAAATCGTCTACCTTGGAGTAAACGTCCGGATACTGATTGAAGAAGTAATCCCTTACATCAGCCTTCAGGAAGTCCATGTTGGTCTGGAAATAGTCGTTTACCGTAGCGATATTCTTCCAGTAGGAATCCATCTTATAGCCGTAGATACGCTTCTGGTTCCTGTAGCGCACAAGTATATCGGAAACAAAGTCGTGCCTGTCTTCCTCTTCAGCCTTCTCAATGAGCTCTATGAGCTGGCGGCGGCGTATAACGTAGATACCGCAGGAAATGGTGCGTCCCCTGGCTTCAACCGGCTTTTCCTCGAAGTCGATGATCCGCTGGTCTTCATTCATGGTAACAACGCCGAAACGCTCCACGTTCTCATTCTCGGGAAGCTCTTTGCATACCACGGTGATATCGGCCTTCTTTGCTATATGATACTCCAGGACCTTGTTGTAGTTCATCTTGTAAACACAGTCGCCGGAAGCGATGATCACATAGGGCTCATGGCTGTCCTTTAAGAAGGAGATATTCTGATAAATGGAATCTGCGGTGCCCCTTGACCAGAAAGAGTGGTCGCTGGTCATGGAGGGAGTAAATACGAAAAGTCCGCCCTGCTTACGGCCGAAGTCCCACCATTTGGATGAGGACAGGTGCTGGGTTAAGGATTTCGCATTGTACTGCGTGAATACGCCAACCTTCTGTATATGGGAGTTGGTCATATTACTTAAAGCAAAGTCTATCCCCCTGTAGCTGCCGGCCACGGGCATGGCTGCAATGGCGCGCTTTTTAGTAAGTTCTTTCATCCGGTGGTTATTGCCTCCGGCAAGGATTATTCCTATGGCTCTCATCTTTACCTTCCCCCTTCCTTAATAATGGTTTTTCCGGAAGGAACAGTCTCGTCCTTGAATTCATCTATGGTGAAGACGCCGGACATTACGGAATTCTTTCCAATGGTCAGACCGGAAGGTATCTCCGATCTCTCGGCGATGGTGGTAATGCCGTGGTTATAGATGTCAGGATTGGTGGCGTTATCCACCTCTTCTCCGTAACCTATCTTAACCCTGTCACCGATAACGGCATCCTCAGCTATGATGCCCTTCTCTATCTCGCAGTTCTCTCCGATCACGGTGCCATTCATAATGATGGAATCCCGGATGACAGTGCCTTTGCCGACTTTGACGCCGCAGCCTAAAACGGAACTATAGATCTTTCCGTCTATCTGGGAGCCTTCGCCGATGATACTCTTCTCGATCTCGGAATCCGCGCCTATGAACTGGGGAGTAACGATCTCGCTCTTTGTGAAGATCCTCCAGTACTCCTCGTAGAGATTGAATTCCGGAATGATGTCGATAAGCTCCATATTGGCTTCCCAGTAAGAGTTCAGGGTTCCCACATCCTTCCAGTAGCTGTTGTATTCGTAAGCGAAGAGCCGCTGCTTCTTCTCATGGCAGTAGGGGATGATATGCTTTCCGAAGTCCAGGCTGGACTGGTCTGCCAGGGCGATAAGCGCTTCCTTTAAGACCTTCCAGGTGAAGATATAGATACCCATGGACGCCAGGTTGCTCCTGGGGTGCTCCGGCTTCTCCTCGAAATCCGTGATCTGCCTGTTATCGTCTGTGATGACTATACCGAAACGCTTGGCTTCTTCCATGGGAACGGGCATGGCCGCTATGGTTACAGCCGCGTCGTTTTCCTTATGGAAGTCCAGCATTACCTCATAGTCCATCTTGTATATATGGTCGCCTGAGAGGATCAGCACGTAGTCGGGATTGAAGCTTTCCATATATTCGATATTCTGCAATATGGCGTTAGCTGTTCCCGTGTACCATTCGCTGTTCACGTTCTTTTCAAAGGGAGGAAGAACGGAAACGCCGCCGATATAGCGGTCCAGATCCCAGGGCGTGCCTATACCGATATGGGAATTGAGCTTTAAGGGCTGGTACTGTGTCAGTACTCCCACCGTGTCAATACCGGAATTGATGCAGTTGCTCAAAGGGAAATCTATTATCCTGTATTTCCCGCCGAAAGGCACTGCAGGCTTTGCCATGTGGGTGGTAAGGACGCCCAGTCTGCTTCCCTGTCCCCCCGCCAGAAGCATGGCGATTATTTCTTTTTTGATCATCAGCATTACCTCGACAAGTCTTATTTTCCAGCAGCCAAAGCAAGAAATGACTGCACAGAATATGCTAATGATTATACAACGCTTTGGGGGATTTGTGTATATTATTTATAAAAAAACTTGCCACGGACAGAATTTTTTGTGAGTTATAACAATAATGGCAGGGCGGGGCAGCGGGTGATCGTCTTTTTTCGTTTGCCCGGTGCCCGGTTTTTCATTACCCGGTGCCTGTTTCGTTAATCCGGTGCCCTTTTTTTCATTACCCGGTGCCTGTTTCGTTAATCCGGTGCCCCTTTTTTTCGCTAACCCAGTTGACAGACAGACGCCGGGGGATTATAGTCTTCTCTAATTCTATGTAGTTCTTTTGTTTGGCATTTCGCCGAACCATTCCAATTTGAAAAACTGCTCATCATACCCGCTCGAAGCAACGCAAGGTGCGAGAAGTACTTGCCCCCGGGGCGTTTTCAGCGAAAAGGCAAGTAAAAGGGAAGGGGCGTAAGCAGAGAAGTACTTGCCCCCGGGGCGTTTTCAGCGAAAAGGCAAGTAAACCGGGACGGAATGCCGGGAAAAGAATGAAAACTGACAAGGAGGATAAGAAAACATGGAGAATTATAAGGAAAGATTAGAGGAACAATTGAGAGAAATAGATAATCTGATCATACAGACTGAAAAGTCTGTGATGAAAAGCGGCGATCTGCCGCCTCAAAGGGTGAAGACCAGTAAAGGAAACGGACATGACCAGTTTTTGTGGGTGGATAGAACTACGGGAGAGAGGAGATATATCAGGACAGAGGAAAAGGATGCTTTGAAAAAGGCAGTCCAGCGTGATTACGAGGCGGCCGTCAGTATAAAGCTAAAGCAGATAAGGAAACCACTTGAAAGATTCCTGAAAGAGTATGACGTTTCTGAAATTGACAGGGTATATCAAAAAATGGCTGATTCAAAGAAGAGACTTGTAACACCGGTCATAGAGACGGAGGAAGCGTTCCTGGAAAGATGGAGAAGTGTATCATACGATCCGATGCCAATAGAAAACGACACGGGCTTCTTTACCAAATGCGGTGTAAGAGTGAGATCCAAGTCAGAGCTGTTGATAGCCGACGCGTTGGAACAGAGGGGTGTCCCTTATCGTTATGAATTCCCCCTGTGTTTAAGGAAGGCGGGAAACGTCCGGCCGGATTTCACCTGTCTGAATGTCAGGACAAGAAGTGAATTTATCTGGGAACACTTCGGAATGCTGGACAATATAGCATACGCGAACAGAAACGTGACTAAGCTCCAGAGCTACGCACAGGACGGCTATATCCCGGGGAAGAATATGATAATCACATTTGAAACCTCCCAGTGCCCGGTCAGTTCCGTTACCATAAGAAAGATGATAGAAGAATATCTCATCTGATCCGGAGGAATAAAAAGAAACCGGGCGCAAACAGGGATAGCCAAACAGCTATAAGCTGTAAGAGCGGTAATAGAGCTTCCGGGAGCAATTTTAGGGAGAAAAAATGCTTGAAATTATAACGGTGTGCCGTTATAATTGTTATAAGGAGAACGATATCGTATATGAGGATAAAACAATTACTGGAAAACAAAAAAATATCCATATATAAATTGTCGAAAAAAAGCGGAGTGCCTTATGCAACGTTGAATGATATATGCAATGACAAAACAAGCATTGAGAAATGCAGCGCAGAAACTGTGTATAAGCTGTCAAAGGCGTTGGAAGTATCCATGGAAGAACTGGTTTCCCCTTATATGGAGAAACGGCCGCGTTTTGAAAACTTCAAAAGCTATGTATGTCATATGGTAAAGGAAAAGGGGGATATTGATTTTATCATAGAAACATTGGAAAGCGGAGATGTCCGGTCTTATTTTGACAAGAACTGGTATATAGAGAGTATGTATCTTCTTGGAATGCTGGACTATGTCAGCAGGAAGAATAATGTTCCGCTTTGTGAGGAATACAACGACATCCGAAGATGTAAGCTGGAAAAACCGGTCTATCCTTCGGGAGTGACCGCAGTTTCAGAAGCTATACAGAAGGAGGAGATACTTAAAGAAGCCTTTGACAATGCCATTCCGGAGTTCAAAAGATTTAATATAATTGAAAACGAGGTGCTGAATGTCATCTGATCATGTAAAAGCTACAGAATTTACAAAAGAGAACATAGACCTCTTCCTTAAAGAGCTGGCAAAAGAATACAGAAAGCTGATGGGGAAGAAAACGCCTGCGGAGATAGTGATCATCGGTGGGGCGTCTGTGCTTATAAATTATAATTTCAGAAATTCCACCACAGACATAGATGCGATCATACAGGCAGCATCAGGGATGAAGGATGCGATAAATACAGTGGGAGATCGATACTGTCTTCCGTATGAATGGCTTAATGCGGATTTTGAGAAGACGGATTCCTATTCCCCTAAACTACTGCAGTTTTCCAGGTATTACAGAACCTTTTCCAATGTGCTTACCATTCGGACTATTTCTGCGGAATATCTTATTGCAATGAAATTAAGATCCGGCAGACAGTATAAAAACGACATGTCAGATATTTTGGGGATTTTGTCCGAGCATAATACCGCAGGACAAAAAATAACCATGGGGCAGATCAAACAGGCTGTATCAGATCTTTACGGAAATTGGGACGTTCTTCCCGAGATATCCAGAGAATTCATCAATAAAGCAATGAAAGATGAGCGATACAAAGAACTCTATATATCAACAAGAGAAAAGGAAATAGAGGCAAGAAAACTTCTGATACAGTTTGAACATGATTATCCGGGGGTAACAAAACAGGACAGCGTAAATAATATCATTCAAAACCTCAGAAAGAAAACAGGATCACTATGAACAACGCATTTAAAACTCCCATTAAAGAAATAGATATATATGAAGAGATAGAGAAGAGCCTTAGGGAGCCGGGAGTCACTGATATAGACGGGGTGGCGGAGGCGGCGAAGGCCCATTTTATCTACTCCTTCGGAGGGGACGAGAGGGTAAAGCTCATCATAAAAAGCGATGATACCGGGGCCCGGGAGCTTTTGAAGGAGATGAGGCTCTATGACAGGGATGCGGTGTATTATCCGCCCAGGGACCTGATCTTCTATCAGTCGGACTTAAACGGAAACGAGCTCACAAGGGAGAGGATGAACTGCGTAAAGACCCTGTCCGAGAAAAAGGGCGCCATCTTTATCACCACCTTTGACGCGTTGATGGAAAAGATCCCCGGGTTAGAGAGGATCAGGGAATCCGTGCTTTTCCTGACAAGCGGGGAAGATATAGAAACAGAGGCCTTTTCAAAGAAGCTGGTATCCATGGGGTACCGGAGGAGGGTGCAGGCTGAGAACCCGGGAGAATTCGCGGTGCGGGGCGGGATATTTGATGTATTTCCCCTGACGGAAGAAAACCCGGTGAGGTTTGAGCTCTGGGGAGACACCATAGACAGCAT
>JAFSKT010000018.1 GCA_017448845.1 Lachnospiraceae bacterium | reverse complement strand
CGAGCTTTTGGAAGCAGGGCTTATTAAGGCTGTGGAAACCCAGGTGTCCACGGGAGGAAGACCTCCGGTGGGCTATCTTGTGGTAAATAATGTAAGGATCTCCATCGGGGTTTCCATTACCACCAATCATATAAGGCTTTTGGCTTCCGATCTGAAACTGAACCAGATCGCGGAGAAGAGCGTCCGTAAGGAAGGCGGTATCTCTGCGGATCTTGGTGAGGATGTCAAGAAGGAGCTGGAGCTTTTCATCGAGGAGAATAAGCTTGATAAGGACAGCATACTGGGCGTAGGCATAACAATCCCGGGTGTGTTAAATGTCAAAGACGATGCGGTTCTCCTTTCCCCCAGCATGAGGCTTAAGAATATAAGCTTAAAGAGCCTGAGAGAAGGCTGCAGGCCATATCCTGTCTATATCGAGAATGACGGAAACTGCGCAGGATATGCGGAGTGGCTGGCCATGAGTCCACAGGAGAGAAAGAAGAGTTTTGCTTATATCCTGTTGGAAAACGGTGTGGGAGGAACCTTCTTTATAAACGGTAAATCCTATTCCGGAGTAAATCACAGGAGCGGCGAATTCGGCCATATGTGCGTACAGCCTGACGGACCTCAGTGCAACTGCGGCGGAAGGGGCTGTCTTGAAGCCTATTGCAGTGCCATGAGATTTACCACGGATATCGATAAAACCATAGAAGAGTTTTTTGAACTGGTACACAAGGGTGATCCCGCTTCCAAAGCCCTCTGGGATGATGTGCTGAAGCATCTGGCCATAGGCATAAATAATATAAGGATGGTCTTTGACGGGGATGTGCTCCTTGGTGGCTTTGTTTCCGAGTATTTAGAGGAATACCTGCCGGAGATCAAGAGCTACGTTGCCGAAAGAAATGCCTTCGGGGATTCCGGTGATTTCGTACGGCTGGGAAAATTCCCGAGAAAGGCCGGAATGATGGGCATCGCCTGGCATTTCATAAATGATTATATAGAGAGTATCTGATCAGGCGGGGAGGAATACCTTCCCGCATGTCTTTATGTGACATTCCTATGTTAAAATGTGTCTTAATTACTAATTTTATGTATCTTTTGTGAATAATCATTGACTTTAATGTGACAAGGCAATATTATGTTATTCAGGGGTCTCGGGAACCGGAATTCGGCATCAGGGATCGGATATGTGAGTTTGAGACCCGGTAACACGGTAGAATGCTGGTGGGCATTTTACTGATAGGCTTTGATGTGCAGGGCACATCAATATTATCTTCATATTTGAAGGAGGATTTATTATGGCAAAGAGATTATTGGCGGTTCTTCTTGCCGGTGTTATGACACTTTCACTGGCAGCTTGCGGTGGTGCAGGTGGTGCAGCACCCGCTCAGGAAGCAGCTCCCGCAGCGGCAGCAGCTGATGCTGCAGCAGGCGCAGCAGGCGGAGACCTTTCCTCAAAGAAGGTCGGTGTATGTATTTATCAGTTCTCTGATAACTTCATGACACTTTTCCGTACTGAGCTGGAGTCATACCTGATCTCCCTTGGATTCTCCAAGGAAAACATCACCATCCAGGACGGTGCCAACGATCAGGGTACACAGTCTAACCAGATCGACGCTTTCATAGCTGACGGCGTAGACGTACTCATCATCAACCCGGTTAACTCTTCATCAGCTGCAACCATCACAGATAAGGTTGTAGGCGCAGGCATCCCTCTTGTTTACATCAACCGTGAGCCCGATGCAGACGAAGAGAAGAGATGGGCAGACAACAACTGGAACGTTACCTATGTAGGCTGCGATGCCCGTCAGTCCGGAACAATGCAGGGTGAGATCATCAACGACATCGGCCTTGATGCTCTTGACTTCAACAAGAACGGCAAGGTTGACTACATCATGATCGAGGGTGACCCCGAGAACGTTGATGCTCAGTACAGGACAGAGTTCTCAGTTAAGGCTCTTACAGATGCAGGTCTTGAAGTTAACTGCCTTACCGATCAGGTTGGTAACTGGGATCAGGCTCAGGGACAGCAGCTTGTTGCAAACGCACTTTCACAGTACGGCAACGATATCGAAGTTGTATTCTGCAACAACGACGCTATGGCTCTCGGAGCACTTCAGGCAATAGAGGCAGCAGGCCGCAAGGTTGGCACAGACATCTATCTTGTAGGTGTTGACGCTCTTACAGAGGTTGTTGAGGACGTTATCGCAGGAACCATCACCGGTACCGTATTCAACGATCACATCAGCCAGTCACACAGCGCTGCTGATGCTGCTGCAAATTATCTTAAGGGTGCAGGCAACGAGCACTACATCGGCTGCGACTATGTAAAGGTTACTACCGAGAATGCTCAGTCAGTTCTTGATTCTCTTAAGTAAGATCCAGACTGTTTTGAGTTGACGGCAGGGGGATGAAATCTTGAGTTTTGTCCCTTTGCCTTATGTGGCGGGCGTGGTTTTCCATACCCGCCTTGTTACAAAGGAGGCGGCATGGCAGAGTATTATCTTGAATTAAAAGGGGTATCAAAGTCGTTCCCCGGCGTTAAGGCGCTTGATGACGTTTCCCTTTCAGTGAGACCCGGAACGGTTCATGCGCTGATGGGAGAGAACGGCGCCGGCAAATCCACCCTCATGAAATGTCTTTTCGGTATTTACAAGATGGACGAGGGTGAGATTTTTATTGAAGGAAAAAAAGTTATAATAAACAACCCGGATGAAGCCATGAAACTGGGAGTTGCGATGGTGCATCAGGAGCTGCAGCCCGTACTTCCGAGGAGCGTGGCTGAAAATATGTATCTGGGTCGTTTCCCTACTAAGAAAATCGGACCTTTACAGGTTATAGACCATAAAAAAATGAATGAGGACACTGTCTACTGGATGAAGGAAGTGGGAATGGACTTTAACCCAAAGACTCCCCTTTCCGATCTTTCCATAGGACAGATGCAGACCATAGAGATAGCAAAGGCTGTATCCCATGATGCAAAGGTCATAATCTTTGACGAGCCCACTTCATCTCTTTCCGATAAGGAAGTGGAAGTTCTTTTCAAAGTTATGAACGGCCTCCGCGACAAGGGTGTTGCCATGATCTATATCTCCCATAAGATGGATGAGATAAAGAGGATAGCAGACGATATCACCATCATGCGTGACGGAACCTATGTGGGAACCTGGCCGGCTGCTGATCTTTCTACAGACGACATCATTACAAGAATGGTTGGCCGTGAGCTTACCAATATCTATCCGCCCCATCCCGATGTTCCGGGTGAGGTGGTCCTTGAGTGTAAAAATATCACTTCTATTAATGAGCACTCCTTTAAGGATTGTTCCTTCAAGGTAAGAAAGGGCGAGATCGTGGGATTCGGCGGACTGGTCGGAGCCCAGAGGACGGAGCTCATGGAAGCGATCTTCGGAATAAGGAATATCAAATCCGGAGAGATCTACGTGAACGGAAAGAAAGTGGATAATAAGAATCCGAGAAAGGCCATGAATGCAGGCCTTGGCCTCATCACTGAGGACCGCCGCGGAAACGGTATCCTGGGGTGTCTTTCCGTAAAGGATAACGTGGGAGTTTCCATTTATGATAAGAACCTTAAGATGGGCATTGTTCTGGATCATCCCAGTATCAATAAGATCGTTGATGCAAGCATTGAACAGCTGGCCATCAAGACTCCCAACATGAGCACACAGATAGGAAGTCTCTCCGGAGGAAACCAGCAGAAGGTCATCATTGCAAGATGGCTTGCCAATAATCCGGACATCCTTGTCATGGACGAGCCCACAAGAGGTATCGACGTAGGTGCAAAGCACGAAATATACGAGATCATGGCCCGTCTTGCCAAAGAAGGAAAGGCTATAATAATGATATCTTCGGAAATGCCGGAGCTTCTCGGTATGTCCGACAGGATATATGTAATGTGCAACGGATATGTCCGGGGTGAGATATCCGATCCACAGGAGATCACTCAGGAAAAGGTAATGCAGTACGCTACGATGTTCTGATATTTTCGAAGTTTTAAGGAGAGCTGAAAAATGGGAAAAAAGGCATTTAACTTAAAAGAGTTTCTTATTAATTACGGTGTTATCATGGTTATGATCATTCTGGTCATCATAACCACCATCAAGTCCCCGAACTTCATTTCGGGCAACAACCTGATGAACCTTCTATTAAATATGAGTTCCAGGCTTGTTATAGCACTCGGTATCGCCGGCTGCGTTATCACCGCAGGCTGCGACCTGTCTGCAGGACGTATGATAGGTCTCGGAGGATGTATAGCAGGCGTGCTCTTACAGAGAGCAGATTACGCCGGGAAGTTCTTCCCGAACATGAACCCCATGAACCTTTTCGCCGCCCTTGTGGTCGTTATGCTGATCACAGCGGTCTTCGGTTCCGTAACGGGATTCTTTATCGCATTCCTGAACGTACCGCCCTTCATTTCCACTCTGGCTATGATGGAAATAGTATATGGACTCAATCTGATATTCACCAACGCAACTCCTCTCGGAGGTTATGTTGAGAGTTACACAAACCTTGCTACACACAGGTTCTTATTCATACCCTGGCTTATCTGGATCGCAATTATCATTGCAGTCATTACCTGGTTCATATTTAATATGACAAGGCACGGCAAATATATGTACGCCATAGGCGCAAATCCCCAGGCTGCAGAAGTTACCGGTGTGCCCGTAAAGCTCACCATGATACTTATCTACGCTAAGGCAGCAGCTTTCTACGGTCTCGCAGGATTCATGCTGGGTGCTAAGTCCGGCGGAGCTTCCGTAAACCTTGGACTTGGATATGAGATGGAAGCCATAGCGGCATGTACCATCGGAGGCGTTTCCGTTACCGGTGGACGAGGCAAGGTTTCATCCGCTATAGTGGGTGTTGCGGTATTCGAGCTTCTGAAGGCTTCACTGCAGTTCCTGGGCGTGAATGCGAATGCACAGTGGGTGGCACTGGGCGTCATCATCTACATCGCGATCTCCCTGGATATCAGAAAGTACGTTACAAAGAAATAATATCCCGGACCGCTTTTCCTCCCGGTCTTTTGTGGATTTAATCAGATGTAAAAAAATTGTAAATAAAATATTAATAAAAAATCACAAAAAAGGTATTGACATAATCACAATAAAGCAATATTATAAAAGAGCTTTATAAAAGTCGCTTTAGGAAAGCTAAAGCGTAGGCCAAATTATCTAAGGAGGAAATTATTATGGCAAAGAAGTTATTAGCAGTTCTGCTTGCTGGAATGATGACATTCTCACTTGCAGCTTGCGGCGGAAACAATGCAGCATCAGATGCAGCAGCTCCTGCACAGGAAGCAGCTCCTGCTCCTGCAGCAGAGGAAGCAGCTCCTGCAGCAGAAGAAGCAGCTCCCGCTGAGGAAGCAGCTCCCGCTGAGGAAGCAGCTCCCGCTGAGGAAGCAGCTCCTGCAGCAGCTGGACAGAAGGTTGGCGTTTCAATGCCTACCAAGGATCTTCAGAGATGGAACCAGGACGGTGCCAACATGGAGAAGGAACTTAAGGAAGCTGGATACGAAGTTGATCTTCAGTATGCTTCAAACGACGTTCAGACTCAGCTTTCACAGGTTGAGAACATGATCTCCAGCGGATGCTCAGTTCTCGTTATCGCAGCTATCGAAGGTTCTTCACTTGGTGAAGCTCTTGACATGGCTAAGGAAGCTAACATCCCCGTTATCGCTTATGACCGTCTGATCATGGATTCAGATGCAGTTTCCTACTATGCAACATTCGATAACTACAAGGTTGGTGTTGTTCAGGGTACATACGTAAAGGAAAGCCTTGATCTCGACAACGCAGCAGGACCTTTCAACATCGAGTTCACAGCAGGAGATCCCGGTGATAACAACGCTGGATTCTTCTTCAACGGTGCTTACGACGTTCTTAAGCCTTACATCGACGAGGGTAAGCTGGTTGTTAAGTCCGGCCAGACCAAGTTCGAAGACGTTGCAACTCCTACATGGGGAACCGACGTAGCTCAGGCAAGGGCAGAGAACATCCTTTCATCCTTCTATGCAGATGGAACAGACCTTGATGTATGGCTTTGCTCAAATGACTCAACCGCTATGGGTGTTGAGAACGCTTTAGCAGCTAACTACACCGGCAAATATCCTATCATCACCGGTCAGGACTGCGATATTGAGAATACCAAGAACATGATCGCTGGAAAGCAGTCAATGTCAGTATTCAAGGATACACGTACTCTTGCAAGCCAGGTTGTTAAGATGGTTGGCCAGATCCTTACAGGCGCAACTGTTGACGTAAACGACACCGAGACTTACAACAACAACGTTATCACAGTTCCTTCATTCCTCTGCGAGCCTGTATTTGCAGATGCGAACAACTACAAAGAGATCCTTATCGATTCCGGTTACTACACAGAGGATCAGCTTAAGTAATATAAGGTTGCTCAAATATCAGTAGTTTAATGTTTGGGGCGGGCTTAGCCCGCCTCAAATTTTTTTTCGGTAAACCGCTAAAAAAATAAACGGAACTCTTTTATTCTACCGTTCTGTTTATTATAATTATAGATAGTTTTTTATAAACAAAATACAGAGAGGAGGGTCTTACTTTGGCAAAAGAATTGCTGAAAATGGATCACATTACAAAAACCTTCCCGGGCGTTAAGGCTTTGGATAATGTAAACCTTTCGGTTGAGGAAGGAGAGATCCATGCTCTGGTCGGGGAGAACGGAGCCGGAAAATCCACATTGATGAATGTCCTCAGCGGCATATATCCTTATGGAACTTATGAGGGTGACATCATTTACAACGGTGAAGTATGTAAGTTTCAGACGATAAAGGATTCCGAAAGCAAAGGGATCGTTATCATCCATCAGGAGCTTGCCCTTGTGCCTCAGATGTCAATCGGTGAAAACATGTTCCTCGGAAATGAGAGAGGGAAGAAGAATGCCATCAATTGGAATGAGACATACGGCGAAGCAGATAAGTACCTGAAGATGGTTGGTTTGTCGGAGTCTTCGAGAGTGCTTATCAAGGATATCGGAACAGGTAAGCAGCAGCTGGTCGAGATCGCAAAGGCCTTAGCTAAGCATGCTAAGCTTCTTATCCTGGACGAGCCTACATCATCCCTTAATGAGACAGATTCAAGAGCACTTCTTGATCTTATGCTTGAGTTCAAGAAGCAGGGAATGACAATGATAATCATCAGCCACAAGCTCAACGAGGTTGTTTATGTGGCAGATAAGATCACGGTTGTCCGTGACGGTTCCACGGTTGAGACCCTGGACTGTCATACCATGGAAATAAGCGAAGACAGGATCATCCGCGGCATGGTAGGCCGTGAGATCACAAACCGTTTCCCAAAGAGAGAGGCCATAGAAAAGGGCGATATCAATATGGAGGTTAAGGACTGGACAGTTTATCATCCTCTGTATACCGAGAGAAAGGTTGTGGACAACGTAAGCCTCAACGTAAGAAAGGGCGAGGTTGTCGGTATCTACGGACTTATGGGAGCCGGACGTACAGAGCTTGCCATGAGTATCTTCGGAAAATCATACGGTTCAACCATAACAGGTAAGCTGTTGATAAACGGCAAGGAAACAGACCTTAAGAATCCCAGGGCAGCTATCGATGCAAAGCTTGCCTATGTTACTGAAGACAGAAAGGGTAACGGACTTATCCTTTCCAATACAATCAAGGTAAATACTTCCCTTGCCAATATGGACGGCGTTAGTGACAAGGGAATAATCGATGCCGATAAGGAATATCAGGTTGCAGTAGAGTATAAGCAAAAGCTGGAGACCAAGACACCTTCAGTTGAGCAGAATGTGGGCAACCTTTCCGGAGGAAACCAGCAGAAGGTCCTTCTTGCAAAGTGGATGTTCACAGATCCGGATATCCTTATCCTGGACGAGCCTACAAGAGGTATCGACGTAGGTGCTAAGTACGAGATCTACTGTATCATCAATGATCTTGTAAGAGCCGGAAAGTCAGTTATCATGATCTCTTCCGAACTTCCCGAAGTTCTGGGTATGTCAGACAGGATATACATCATGAACGAAGGAAAATTCGTAGGAGAGCTGAATGCTGAAGAGGCATCTCAGGAACTTATCATGCAGAGCATTTTACAGTCAGGAAAGGGGTGAATAACATGAGTATAAATATAAAAGATGTATTGAAAAAATATACGATGGTATTGGCCCTTATAGCAATCCTCATTTTCTTCCATGTTATGACGGGCGGCAAGATGCTTCTGCCACAGAACATCAATAACCTTATCTCTCAGAACGCATACGTTTTCGTTCTTGCAGCAGGTATGCTCCTCTGTATCCTTACAGGCGGTAACATCGACCTGGCCTGCGGTTCCGTTGTCTGCTTTGTAGGCGGTATCGGAGCAGTTATGATGGATAAGGACATCCACTGGATATTCGCAGTTATAGTAATGCTCATCGGTGGAATACTTGTAGGAGCATGGCAGGGATTCTGGATCGCCTATGTAAAGGTTCCTCCCTTCATCGCAACCCTTGCAGGCATGTATGCTTTCAGAGGACTATCAAATGTTGTTCTTGAAGGTTATGCGGTAGGTATTGATGATGTTACCTTCCTCAATGTATTCGGCGGCGGTGCTGACTGCTACGTTCCGGATCTCTTCGGAGGCGGAAGCTTAAATATCACCTGCGTACTTGCAGGTCTGATCCTGGTAGCCATCTATGCAGCACTGGTATTTAAGAAGAGAGCTGACGCTAAGAAGGCCGGTTACAGCGTAGGACCTTTAAGCTCGGATATGGTAAGGCTTGTGGTCATCGCTACAGCAGTTATATGGTTCTTCTTTAAGCTTGCACAGTATAAGGGAATACCTACATCACTTATCTGGGTCGGAGTAGTCCTTCTGGTTTATGCATACATCACAGCAAATACCACAATGGGACGTTATCTCTACGCAGTCGGCGGAAATGAAAAAGCAACTAACCTTTCAGGTATCGATTCCAGAAAGGTATACTTCTTCGCATATGTAAACATGGGTCTTATGTCAGGACTTGCCGGAATACTTACGGTGGCCAGAGCTACACAGGCTCAGCCCACTTTCGGACAGGGCTATGAGATGGACGCCATCGCAGCCTGCTTCATCGGCGGCGCCAGCGCATACGGCGGTGAAGGAAATGTATTCGGTATCGTTATCGGTGCTCTTCTCATGGGTGTCATCAACATGGGTATGAGTATCATGGGTGTCGAGGCCAACTATCAGAAGGTAGTTAAGGGCATCGTTGTTTTAGCAGCTATCATCTTTGACGTATTGTCAAATAAGAAGAAAAAGTAAGGGAGGAGGAGTCATGGCAAACGAAAGTGTAATGAAAGTATTAAAGAAAAATGCAATGCTTATAGTCCTTGTCCTGGTATTCATCTTTTTCACTGTGATGACAAGCGGACAGATGTTTGAGGCTATGCAGTTTAATGCACTGATCACCCAGAATGCATACGTATTCGTGCTTGCGGCAGGTATGCTGATGTGTATGCTGACAGGCGGAAACATCGATCTTTCCTGCGGTTCATTTGTCTGCTTCTTAGGCGCCATCGGCGGAATACTGATGAACGTTAAGCAGATGAACCCCGGAGTATCAATAGTAGTGATGCTCATTATCGGTGTTATCTACGGATGTGCCCTGGGCTATCTTATAGCTTATGTAAATATCCCCCCCTGGATCGCAACCCTGGCAGGGTATCTTGCATTCAGAGGATGGGGAACCGCACTTCTCAGTGCCAACAGTTCTACGGGAAGTATCTCACTTGCAGCTCAGAAGGGATTCTTAGCTATCTTTTCAGGAAAGATCTTCTCAACACCTCCCGGAAAACTGAACGTGATCTGTGTTGTGGTTGGTATCATAGCCTGTGTCATCGTTGTGGTAACTCAGTTCATGAGCCGGGCAAATAAGGTTAAAAAGGGTTATGAAGTAGATTCCATGGGAGCCCTGGTTATAAGGTGCGTCCTTGCATGTGCAGCCATCATGCTCTTCGCATATAAGCTGGCAATGGCAGGCGGAATCCCCACAGTCCTTCTCTGGGTTGTAGCAATAGTTCTTATCTATGATTTCATCACATCAAGGACTACAATGGGAAGATACTTCTACACCATCGGCGGTAACTCCGAGGCCACAAGGCTTTCGGGTGTGGATACAAGGAAGATCATGTTCCTTGCTTACCTGAATATGGCAGTGCTCACAGCAATAACCACTTATATTGTTGCAGCCAGATTCCAGGCAGCTAACTCCACAGCGGGAACCTACTACGAGATGGATGCCATCGCAGCCTGCGTTGTGGGCGGTGTATCTGCCTACGGCGGAGCCGGAAACATTTTCGGAATGGTTGTGGGAGCTACTCTTATCGGTGTCATAAACTTAGGCATGTCCCTTATGGGAGTTGATGCCAACTGGCAGAAGGTTGTAAAGGGTGTCGTTCTTCTTGCGGCGGTTGTATTTGACATTTTAGCTGATAAAAAGAACAGCACAAAATAATCAGTGATTTCATCGGTGGCGTATTCTGCGCCACCGATATTTGTATTTTTACTCGATTATAATTTCCCTAAGGAGGGTACAAAAATGTTATATATAGGTATTGATCTTGGAACTTCATCGGTAAAGCTGCTCCTTTCAGATGAAAAGGGTAATATCCAGAAAACCGTATCTAAGGATTATCCGCTGATGTTCCCCCATCCCGGGTGGTCAGAGCAGGATCCTTTAGAGTGGTTTGATAAGACCATGGAGGCATTAAAGGAGATCACTTCAGGCATCGATAAGTCAGCTGTAAAGGGAATAAGCTTCGGCGGACAGATGCACGGTCTTGTGGCTCTGGATGAAAACGACAATGTTATCCGCCCTGCGATCCTCTGGAATGATAACAGGACTACCGCAGAGGTTGATTACTTAAATAATGAAATAGGAAAGGACAAGCTTTCCAAATATACGGCAAACATTGCTTTCGCCGGCTTTACCGCTCCGAAGATCCTCTGGATGAAGAAGAATGAGCCGGAGAATTTCGCAAAGATAAAAAAGATCATGCTTCCCAAGGACTATCTGGCTTACAGGTTGTCCGGAACATTCTGCACCGATTATTCCGATGCTTCCGGAATGCTCTTACTGGATGTGGAAAACAGGAAGTGGTCCGATGAAATGCTTAAGATCTGCGATATCACTGTAGATCAGCTTCCGAAGCTCTACGAGAGCTATGAGAAGGTTGGTACCTTAAAGAAGGAGATCGCAGACGAAACCGGTCTTTCCGCCGATGTTGTAATAGCTGCGGGTGCAGGCGATAATGCTGCAGCTGCTGTTGGCACAGGAACCGTGGGAGACGGAATGTGCAATATCTCTCTCGGAACCAGCGGAACCATTTTCATTTCTTCAAAGAAATTCGGCGTGGATCCTAACAACGCCCTGCATTCATTTGATCATGCGGACGGTTCTTTCCATCTCATGGGCTGCATGCTTTCAGCGGCCAGCACAAAGAAGTGGTGGATGGAAGATATCTTAAGGACCACCGATTATAAGGCAGAAGAAGGCGGGATGAATAAGAACTTAGGTGAGAACCACGTGTTCTTCCTGCCCTATCTCATGGGAGAAAGAAGTCCCTGGAACGACCCAAACGCAAGGGGAACCATTACGGGAATCACTCTCGATACAACCAGATACGATATCCTTCAGGCAGTTATGGAAGGAATGGCTTTCGCCACCAGGGATATGTATGAGGTGGCCAAGTCTATAGGCGTTTGCCCCAAGCGTACCAAGATATGCGGTGGCGGAGGAAAGAGCCCCATCGAGAGGCAGATGGTAGCCAGCATACTTGATATCACGGTAGACGTACCTGTTTCAGAAGAAGGTCCCGGAATGGGCGGCGCAATGCTTGCAATGGTGGCCTGTGGGGAGTATGCTACTGTTGAGGAAGCTGCTGCAGCGATCATCAAAGTTAAAGAGGTGATAGAGCCCGATCCCATACTTGTTAAAAAGTATGAGGAGAAGTACCAGCAGTTCAAAACCCTTTATCCCGCACTTAAGGGCGTGTTCCCTAAGATAGTATAAAAAAGAGAAAGGACAGACAGTAATGAACAACATCCCAAAGATCAAAGTAGGTTTAGTAGCCGTTTCAAGGGACTGCTTCCCGGCACCTCTTGCAGTTAACAGGAGAAAGGCTTTAGCAGAGGCTTACACAAAGAAGTACGGAAGTGAAGACCTCTATGAGTGCCCTATCACCATTGTTGAGAGCGAGATCGATATGGTCAATGCCCTGGAAGACGTTAAGAAGAATGGCTGTAACGCTCTCTGCGTATATCTCGGAAACTTCGGACCCGAGATAGCTGAGACACTTCTCGCAAAGCATTTTGACGGACCCAAGATGTTCTGCGCAGCAGCTGAGGAATCTCAGGGTACTCTTGGTATCAGCGGCAGAGGAGATGCATTCTGCGGAATGCTTAACGCAAGCTACAACTTAGCTCTCCGTAACACAAAGGCATGGATTCCTCCTTATCCCGTTGGGGATGCAGAGGACTGCGCCGACATGATCCACGAATTCCTTCCCATCGCAAGGGTTGCAGTAGGTCTTTCAAAGTTAAAGATCATATCCTTCGGACCCCGTCCGGCAAATTTCCTTGCCTGCAATGCTCCTATCAAGCAGCTCTACAATCTTGGTATAGAGATAGAGGAAGAATCCGAACTGGATCTTTTTGAAGCATACCAGAAGCATGAAGGCGATGCCAGGATCCCTGATGTTGTTGCAGATATGACCAAGGAACTGGGCGACAACAAGATGCTTCCGAAGCTTGCTCAGTATGAGCTCACCCTTTTAGACTGGGTTGAGGAGCATAAGGGATACAGGGAATATGTGGCACTGACAACAAAGTGCTGGCCTGCTTTCCAGGATATGTTCAGATTTGTTCCATGTTATGTAAACTCAAGACTTACCGGCAGGGGAATCCCTGTTTCCTGTGAAGTTGATATTTACGGAACACTTTCAGAGTACATCGGACTCTGCATTTCCGGTGAGCCTGTAACCCTCCTTGATATCAATAACTCCGTTCCCAAGGATATGTATGAGGAGAGCATCAAGGGCAAGTTCGATTACAAGCACACAGATACATTTATGGGCTTCCACTGCGGAAATACCTGTTCAACACATATCCATGACGCACACCTTGATTATCAGAAGATCATGGCTAACACCCATCCCGCTGAGTGGTGTGAAGGAACCATCGAAGGCGACATCAACGCCGGTGACATCACCTTCTACCGTCTGCAGTCCACGGCTGACTGTGTTCTCAGGGCTTATGCAGCTGAGGGAGAAGTTCTTCCCGTTGCAACCAGGTCCTTCGGCGGCATAGGCGTATTCGCCATCAAGGAAATGGGCAGGTTCTACAGGTATCAGCTTATCGGAAAGAACTTCCCTCATCACGGAGCCGTAATGTTCGGCCACTACGGAAAGAGCCTGTATGAAGCTCTTAAGTACATCGGGGTTGAGCCGTGTGAGATAGGCTATAACCGTCCTGAAGGCGTAAGATACGAGGACGAGAACCCCTGGAGCTGAGGTTCGCCTCTAGTTTTAATTACTAACCAGACAGTCCGGCCCGCATATTGTATGTGAGCCGGGCTTTTTTAAGGGGATCCGGGATGGGAGGCTTTTAACGTCAGGTCCCGGTCAGATGAAAGGAGCGGCAGCTGTAAATGATACATGAAATAGAGCCCCACAGTTTTAATAATCAGTTTAAGAATGATGCTGTTTTAAGTGATGACAGCCTGATCTTTGTTTTCGGGAAGGAAAACGAGCCCTCTTTCGGAGGGAGGGCGGTTCTTACAAAGGACAGCCGGATTCCCAGGTTTTCCGATTTTTCAGGAGTAAATAGGGATTCCCTCACCTTTCTCTTTAATATAGACGGGAACGATTGCTTTCTTTTAAGGGAAAGCCGGCCTGAGTTTGATGGTGAAGAAAAGGGCTTTGTTTTCAGGTCTTTCCGTCATGTGAGAAATGTACAGGATATCCCCAAATATGAGCATTTCCTTGCTATGACCGCTTTTCAGCTGCATAACTGGTACAAAAATAATACTTACTGCGGACAATGCGGATCGGAGACTGTTCTTTCCGAAAAAGAGCGGGCTATGATCTGCCCGAAATGCGGCCGTACCATCTATCCCAGGATCGTCCCTGCAGTAACCGTGGCCATTATCGACAGAGAGAGGGATAAGATCCTTCTCACCCAGTATGCAGGCCGGGATTTTACCTTTTACGCTTTGGTGGCAGGCTTTACCGAGATCGGAGAGACCTTAGAAGAGACCGTAAAGAGAGAGGCTATGGAGGAGACGGGACTTAAGGTTAAAAATATCCGATATTACGGCTCTCAGCCCTGGGGGATCGTGGACAATATTATGGTGGGCTTTTACTGTGAGCTTGATGGAAGCAATGAGATACATAGGGATGCAGAGGAACTTAAGCTGGCGGATTGGTTTTCCCGGGAAGAAGTGGAACTTCAGCCTACGGATATGAGCCTTACAAATAATCTTATGAAAGCGTTTAAGGAGGGCAGGATATAGGAATTCGGCGAAACGTTTCACTTAATAGATAATGGGGTTTTTAGGTATAGAAACTGTGGGTGAAAAGGGTGTTTTCAGGCATCATTGCCCCGGATATGTTCAAACTTAAGGGTTTCGGACAGAAAAGTACAATACAACCTTGTATGATAAAGTTGTATAGGTCTGCACAACTTAGACAAATTATACCGTACAAATTTATGTATTATGTCAATTGCCTTAAACGTTTTATTAAAGTATCATACTGTGAGGAGCAGGCTATTCAGCCGAGGATTAGTTTAAGGGGAGAAGCTGGGAGAGACAATTATGGCATATGAAGAATTAAAAGCTATTGTCGGAAACAGACTGGATAAGGTTGATTCAGCTATCGAGGCATTAAACGCAGGAAGCCTTGGTGCTGATTCCTATCGCAGGATCCTTGATGATTACGAGGAATTCCACAGGACAGGTAATGTCCAGTTGTTCAACACCCTGGTTTCTGAGCTAAGAACAAGGACCGGTGTTAATTTCTGATATAATAGCCAAACGCAGAGTATCTGTCGGGAACCATGGTTTCTGAACAGATATGTTCTAATTTCATTTATAAAGGTTGTAATTATGGGAGTAAAGGTATACACTATTCGGGGTAGGAATGGTGTATACCTTTTTTATCCTATCGGAGTTTTTAGCTTTGTTGGATGTATGTTTCACTATTGTACATGGTGGCACTCAATAGAATTAAGGAGGAATTATTATGGCATGTTTTTTGGTATCGGCTGCTGAGGCCGTAGTTGTAACTGCAGTAGAAAAGGTCATTGAGAAAAAGGAAATGGCCGATACTGCTACGGAAAACGTTTCCTCTGAGCAGGAGATAAAGATCCCTTTAAGCAGAAAGCTTAAGTGGCTCTCAAATATGCTCTGGGGTGGAGTGGTACTTCTCATGTTCGAGCATATCTGGCACGGTGAAGTGGTTCCCTGGTTCCCCTTCCTTACGGCAATGTCCGATCCGTCGGAGGCGGCGGTGATGTTTAATGAGATGGCCACCGTTGGAGTATGCATGGCCCTTCTCATTTCTGCTGTATGGTTCATTATGTGTAAGGCAGCGGATTCTATCGTAAGCCGCAAGGCAGCTGAAACAAAGACGCAGGAAGGCTAAAGGGGGATAAAATGACTTTATTGATAACAGTATTTGCCGCAGTGACGGTATCAATTCTCTGGTACAACCGCAAGAATGACGAGATGCAGCTCGGAACACTTATGTTCTTATTCTGGGGAGCATCCATTATGTGGCTGGTAGATGCGCTGTTTGAGTATGCGGAGCTGGGCGCTGAGTATTTCGCTCCGGAAGCAGCGGATATGCTGAATGATATGTTCCTCGGTCTTTCGGTAGTTGCCCTTGCTCTGGTGATCTGGCTGGTAAAGCTCCTCTTCACCGACCCAAAGGGAACAGTCCGCATGGCATTGAAAAAACAGTAAAAGAGTATTAAAGGATCAAAACGACTGCTGACCGGTGAGGTTTGGGCAGTCGTTTTTTTACTGAACATTTGACATAACCGTATATTATTGATAGTATATACGAAATTCAAAACAAGATCTTCTTATTGGGAGTTCTCCCATTTTTCCAATTTACAGTAAGTATACGTTGTTCGTGCGGTTAATTGGCATTGCGGAATAATAATAATGATGATAGAATCGAATCAAGAAAACACCGGAAATACATTAACATGCCATACGAAAAAAACCGATAATCAGAGTATTAGGGAATGGTATGTTGCTAAAGTTTCTGATATTCCAAATCAGATTGATATATCTAAATCTATAGAAGAACAGGCAAGACAAGCATTTGAATTGAGAAATAAATACAAGCATGAAGCGCGTGTTGCCATGGCAGATGAAAAAACTGCAATGAAGTTGGAAAGAACACGACCAACGCCTAAATGGGAAGAACTTGTTCGGGATAAGATGGACAGAAAAGGTCTTTCACGAGAGGATGCGATAAAGGATATTCTCAAAACGGCATCTACGACGAACGAAGATGTAAATAAGGAATTTGGAATATAGGGTGAATGATATGAATAAAAAATATGACTATACAATTTATCCGGATAATAATCCAAAGATCTTCAAAGATACGTGTAAGAGAATTGAAGAGATCTTTCCAAATATGAAGAAGGATGAGTTGTTGATAGATGTTGATGGATCAACAGTTCAGATTTTTGGAGAAGAACCTAAAGAGATCATTGTATATGACGATTATGATGTTGGAGCCGTTTTTGTGAAGTCGGATATTGATTTGTCAGGTGTCATATCCGATTATAGGAAGACAAAAGATAATTCCGGCAAAAGAGAGAAAATTGCAGTTTGATTTATATCGTTAGTTTATTATGTTATCGAAGCACTTCAACAATAAAAACTCCCGGATCACGGATCCGGGGTTTTTTGTTACTGAGACACGGGGGAGTCGAACCCCCGACAACCTGATTAAAAGTCAGTGATACAATGCCCTATTTTACTGGGTTTTCGGGCATTTTGTGCAACGAAAATGCAACATTTGGTTTAAATTTCAATATTTAAAAGCAGCGTTCAAACTCTCCTCAATTTCCTCTTTTTCCTCGTTTATATGTGAATAAACATCAAGAACCATCTTCTCCGTAT
>JAFSKT010000200.1 GCA_017448845.1 Lachnospiraceae bacterium | reverse complement strand
TGACTCCAGACATACTTCTTCCTTTCTATTAATACAATCAACGAGAAAACATAATACCACATACCAAAACAAGTTGCAAGTATTATAATTATGAGGCCAGGGTTCTTTCATGAAGGTAGTTTGTTGCCGTATCCCCTACTGGAAAGGAAGCCTTGCGTCCGCTTCGCTCCCGCAAGCCCTCTTATTATAGTTTTTTTCTGACAACATCAAAAAAAAGGGCAAAAAGCCCCTCTGATCTTATTCGGCCTGTTTTTTAACCTAACGCCTAATAAAAACTCGGGATAGGTGTAAACAGCATCTTCTCCGTCAGATCTAAATGCGTGGAGAAATAGTCCATCATCCTCTGGATCCCCCATCCCGGGTGGTCACGTATTATAACTATCCTCAGGATGTTATATGCGATTTTTCTTATCACTGAAAGATTATTCCTGCTTCCCTTGGCCGTGGAACGATCTTCTCGAAAAGCGTCATCCAGCACGTGATGCAGATTGTTTTCGATTTTCCAATGTTCCCTTTTATATTTTGCCATCTCCTCCGCGCTAAGGGTGAGGTCGGATATCATGCCAACCTGTTGATACTCAGCCTCCATAGCGTCACTCTTTTCCGGACGTGGCCTCCGGACCGTTCCCTTTTCCAGATACTCCTTTTTCCCGACCGTGATATCATTTCCTTCTGCATCTTTTTCAATCGGCACGCGGACCTGCTCCATACAGCCTACAGTCTGAATGTAATCAATCTCACCCTCGTTTATACAATCCAAAAAAGACGGATCCGTACAGATCTTCATATCCCGGTATACAACCCGCCCCCGGTCTTTCTCACTGCTCTGCCACCTGTCATACTGTTCAAGATATTTTTTTAACCTCGCGCTCCGTTCTTTCTCCGGACATTTCAGTTCGCTTTCAAACGCCGCAAATGCATCACATATTTCATTATACAGGGAAGGATTGTTTTTCTTCACCTGCAGGATGAAGTGCCCGCCCTCGGATATGATCATCTCTTCAATCTTTTTCTGAGTTCCGATGGCATCAATGGTAAATGTATTGCCGTCTATGTCAAGCAGTCTAAGCAGTTCGGGAATGGTCGTGATCTCATTCGTTTTTTCGCCGACGGGAAGCTGGGCGATCACCATCTGTGTTGCAGCGTCTATGGCATTCAGTATGTATGGGGCATTTCCATTCTTTATCTTTTCTGTCGCTCCCCTCAATGCCTTTCCGTCGATTATGATGTGAATGCCGTGTTCGCACAGAATTTCTGCCGTCCATTCCATAAAGGCGTACATAAACATCTCGGCATCTATTCCGTTCAGCATGCGGGAAATGGTCGCTTCCGATGCGATCCCCTGTTTCAGGGCCATGTGTTCCCTCAGCATTTCCATGTTGTCCTCGCACCAGCAGAGGGCGCGACCTACCGACGCCCGGCCGTTGAGGTATCCGGCCACAAGGTATGTGAGCATTTCCGCGTGGTCATGCGGCTTCTCCCTGTCACAGCGGTAATCGGGGATTGTCCTCATATGCTCCAGAAGGGATTTTCCCGCATGCTTTTTTATGCCATCCTTAGGCCCCCAGTTCCACGCCGAGCTTTTCCAGCAGATTTTTCTGGGATTCATTCAGCCGCGAAACCGCCTCCTCTTTTCCTATGTATACAAGGTAAATGCTCTTAAGGATCTCCAGTTCCTTGAGATCCACGTTGTATTCCTTATAGATCCTCCGTGACAGCATTCCTGCCTGTGCGCCAAAGGAACAGTGGAATTCCTTCGGATCGCGTCCGGCATAATCTCTTCCAATGTAGGACTGGGGCGACCATCGGAGTATAAGCGTCTTCAAGACGTCTTCCCATTCCCCGCCCAAGGAATCCTTCCATCCCTGGGGGCAGATTTTCCATAAGGCATTGGAATAGCCGTATTCCCTGACTTCTATGTCGGTAAGCTCGACACGCTTTCTCTGTGTCTGGACAACCCCCTCCGGCGTAATAATCCCGACATATGTGTCAACCGGCTGGGGATACTTTTTCCCCGGAATCCTTCTTGACGTTCTTTTGTAGAGGTAGTACGAATCTCCCTTCTTTTTTACGGTTGTCCCTTTTTCCCGATACTTCTGAACCCACTCTGGGTACACCTTCTCTGTCTTTGGCATAAGGTCTCCTTTCCGTATAGGTGGCGTATACCTATACTTATAGATAGTATACCTCTACAAGGCACAAAAATCAAGGGTTATAGAAACTTTTGTATAATTTCTATAACCCTCGCTATAAACTGACTCTATTCGGTTATCAATTATGCTTCATGAAAGAACCCTGTTATGAGGCCGCTCGGTCCCTTTTCTCCATCTTATCAAGCTCCGATACCCTATCCATGAGTGCCTCTATGCCATCAACCTTAAGTATGAAATCACAGCCGTCTCTGTATTTTAACTCCTCCTCGTCAAGCGGATACATGGTCTTGCTGCAGATACCGGCAAGGGTACCTCTGTAATCAAAAACCGCTGTCCCGCTCATGCCGCTAAGCGACTTTCTCGTTGCGGCAAAGTATTCATTATTATCCACGTAGCGGCTCTGTATAGGGGACAGCGTGAAGGATATCACCTGCACATACTTTATGAGGTCTTCCACTTCACCTCCGCGCCAATTCTTGCAGAACTCTATTAACTGACTTCCTGCCTTCACCGTATCATATATTTCATCGCTCGTTGCTACCTTCTTTAATCTTACAAGCGTATGATAGGGCACCTCCGATATGG
>JAFSKT010000199.1 GCA_017448845.1 Lachnospiraceae bacterium | reverse complement strand
GGCTTGGTAGTAAAAAAGAATATCAGGTATAGTCTGTCACGGCTGCCAAAGGCATCCGAAGGGCAAGGCCTTGACAGACTATACCTGATATTCAAAACATAACCAGGCCCTGATCAAGGATTGAAGAGCTTCGCTCCAAAATCAAGGGCATCAGCGTTGGCTAATGGCTTCAATTAAAAGCCCAGAAAGCTTTATCAACTTTCCGGGCTAATGTTTGAATTATTTTGGGACATTTTCAAATGTGGTTGACATGGATATTATTCAATCCTTTATTCTGCGGTTATGCTCAGATCTCTTGTCGATCTTCGCATCTTCGGGAATGCCGTATCTCTCGTTGTGATCGGCATTGGAATACTCACCGAGCACTATGATGGTGTATCCGTCAGGCTGAAGCACCGGATCATACCAGCCTCTGAAGTCATGGCCTTCTGCACAGTGATTGTGAACATCATGGGTAAATCTGGGAACCGAATCGCCCTCACGTATCATAACGTCACCCATGGGCTGGTTGCAGGCTTCACACATATATACAACCTTGTAGCTCTTGTAGAAGCTTCCAACTATGTTCCTGTCCTCTGTTATATTGGTCCAGCTTCCGTCCCATCCGGTAAACTCAAGTCCTGTGATGCATGGGTTGTCGGGCTGGGGAAGGGTTGCGCCGTAATTTACCACATCTGCGCCCCAAAGCTCTCCGGTAGAGCCGTTATACCACTTAACCACACAGGTCTTTTTGGGAATTCCCACAGGATTCAGCGCTAAAACCTGAGCTGCGGTAAGATGTCCCGTAACCGTCATGGGTGTCTGGGGAGTCTTAAGATCCGTGGTCTCCTTCGGAAGTGTTGCGCTGGTAACGTTTGAATAGCTTAATACTCCTGAAGGAAGCGTCTGCCATGTATAGCAGATATTTGAAGTCTCGGTGCCGCCTCCCTTGGGAAGGTACACTGCCTTTGCAACCAGATCCTGCTGTACGTTTGCCAGTGAAACATTCCAGCCGCAGAAAGCGTATCCGTCAACGTTTAAGTCCGTGGGTCCCATCCAGGTCATATTAGTGCCTGCAGGTGCCGTAACAACGGTGAGCCCCTTGGGTGTCACATATGTCACATGCACATCCTGCGCAAATGCAGCCCCTGAAAACAGAACCGCCATAATAGCCGTCATGCATAAGAATAATGGTATTTTTTTCATCTCTGCTACCTCTTTTCAAAAAGTCAGACCGTGAAAACCGGTATACATAACATAGTATAGCAAAAACAACGGCGCATAACAATAGAAAAATCTAATGATATGTGGTATACTGTCATGTATACAGGAAGGGTTTAAGCTCTTTCCCCAATAACGGCAGGCGGACAAGCCGGATGCTGTAAAGCAAACAGGAGGATTATATTTATGCAGGCTTACAAAAAGATTGATTTTCACAGAAATAAGGACGTTGTTCTGCGTTATATTCCGGGGCATTTTATCACTCCCAAGTCCCATGTAAATTTCTACATGGACTTAAGCGACATGAAATCCCGTCAGAGAGAAGCCAGAGCCACCGGTGAAGAACTTGCAGAAATGTATTTTTCCACTAACGTGATAGACACGATCCTCTGTCTGGACAACATGGAAGTGGTCGGCGCCTATCTGGCAAACAGGCTCACAAAGGCCGGCGTTCTTTCAGCCAACGCCCATCAGACCATGTATATCACCAGCCCTGAGTACAACACCAGCGGCCAGATAATGTTCCGTGAGAATAACAAGCACATGATAAAGGGAAAGAAGGTCCTGGTGCTGATCGACTCTGCTTCCACCGGTTCCCTTCTCCACAGTGCCGTAAGGACCGTTAATTTCTACGGCGGTGAAGTAGTGGGTGTATCCGCTATCTTCTCTTTAGCCACACAGGTTGGCGATATACCGATCCGTGCTCTTTATTCACCAAGAGACCTTCCCGAGTACAGGAGCTACGAGCCGGACAAATGTCCCTTATGCGCTTCGAATATCCCTGTAGACGCCATCTGTAACGGCTTCGGATATTCACTGATATAAAGACCTATAAATTAAATATAATAAATCCCCGGGGCCTTTCGACTCCGGGGATTTATTTTATGATCATAAGGCTGTTGTTTTATACCATTCCCTGTGCCATCATAGCTTCTGCAACTTTCTCGAATCCGGCGATGTTCGCACCGGTTACAAAGTCTGTCTCATAGCTGCCGTACTTCTTAGCTGCCTCGGCAACCTTTCCGTAAATACCTACCATGATGTTCTTAAGCTTAGCGTCTACTTCCTCGAATGACCAGGAAAGTCTCTCGGAGTTCTGGCTCATCTCCAGAGCGGATGTAGCAACTCCGCCTGCGTTTGCTGCCTTACCGGGCATGTAGAGGATCTTTGACTTAAGGTATGTGTCTACAGCGTCTGCATCACTGGGCATGTTTGCACCCTCAGCTACGCACCAGCAGCCGTTCTCGATAAGCTTTGCAGCTGCTTCGCCGTTGATCTCGTTCTGTGTAGCGCAGGGAAGCGCGATATCGCACTTAACACTCCAGGGCTTCTCGCCTTCATAATACTTGGCTGTAGGAACCTTATCAACGTATTCCTTGATCCTGCCCCTCTTAACGTTCTTGATGTCAAATACTATATCAAGCTTGATGCCGTCGGGATCATAGATGTATCCGTTTGAATCCGAAAGGGTAACAACCTTTCCGCCCAGCTCTGTTGCCTTCTGTGTAGCATACTGAGCAACGTTTCCGGATCCGGAGATAACAATGGTAGTGCCCTTAAGGCTCTTTCCTGCTGCGCGTACCATCTCGTCTGTGATATAAACAAGGCCGTAACCTGTAGCCTCGGGACGTGCAAGAGATCCGCCGAAGGAAAGTCCCTTACCTGTCAGCACGCCTTCATAGAGTCCGGTAAGCCTCTTATACTGGCCGTACATATATCCGATCTCCCTGCCGCCTACGCCGATATCACCGGCGGGAACGTCCTCGTCAGCACCGATATATTTGAAAAGCTCTGTCATGAAGCTCTGGCAGAATCTCATAACTTCCGTATCGCTCTTTCCCTTGGGGTCAAAGTCGGAACCGCCCTTACCGCCGCCGATGGGAAGTCCTGTAAGGGAATTCTTAAAGATCTGCTCGAATCCAAGGAACTTAAGTATTGACTGGTTTACTGAAGGATGGAAACGAAGTCCTCCCTTGTAGGGGCCGATAGCAGAATTGAACTGAACCCTGTAGCCAAGATTTACATGGTTCTTTCCGCTGTCATCAGTCCAGGGAACACGGAAAGTGATGATCCTTTCAGGCTCCACCAGCCTCTCTAAAAGAGCAGCCTTCCTGTAGCTCTCCTCATTTGCCTCAACAGCAGGCCTTATGGTATCAAGGACTCTCTCTGCTGCTTCAAGGAACTCGTCCTCTCCGGCATGCTTCTTCTTCAGAGACTCAAATACTTCATCAACATATGACATTACAAAAACCCTCCTTAATTAAATATAAAAACAGATAAGGCGCTCGAAAAGGTGCAGAATCTTCCTGCACATTTCCGGCGCCTTTGCCTCGAAAAATAATATACCCATGCAGACCATATGTCAAGAACTTATAATCATTACAAACGGTTTATCTGAGGTGAGGATCACTGCTTCGTACAGAATTCTCCCTTGATATAACCTGTCTGGCCCTTGTAATTGATCTTATACCAGCCGTCACTCTCTCCGGTATATTCATATACCTCATCCTTGTAAGCACTTCCGATCTGGCTGGAATCCGTGCTGGCACCGCTTCTTATCCTGATACCGCCCTCGTTGACCTTGATCTTTCCACTGGAGGCTGTCTCTTCTGCGGCAGGAGCTGCTTCCTCCTCACCGTTCTGGACCTCTCCTCCTACAACGGTGTCACCCTCTGCGGTAGTAAGGAACTCTGACTTGATGTAGGCCTCTGCATCCTTATACTGGATCTTGCTCCACTCTCCGTCATCGCTTAAGCGCACGAAGGTATCGCCTGCTGCGGCCTTTCCTATAACATTATCTTCTTCTGTGGTGGCTCCGGAACGGATGCGCACTGCATCAGTGGTCTTTACCCTTACCTCTGCTCCTGTGTCCGTTGAATTCTCCTCAGCCACTTCCTCTGCTGTGCCTCCGCTCTCACGAACCTTTGCGGCTGCGGACTCAGACTTGGCCTGCAGTGAATCCATAAAAGCTGCCAGAGTGGGATCCGACTCGGTATTTGTGGCATAGAGCTTATCTACCTCAGCTAAAAGATTCTGTACATCGCTCTGATTTGCGATATTGGTGATGTAATCCTTCATATTCTGGGGAAGGGATCCGATGTCCTTCAGATAGTAGGAACCGTCGGAATTCGTGCAGAGATAGAAGGTTGAAAGCCCCGGTGCCAGGGAATCGATATTCTTATACTTAATCTCATAATATACAAATACAATGTAGGAATCAGGTTCCGGACCCGGCTTGGTATAGCAGGACATATTCTCATAGTCATCGGTATAGCCTGCCTTTACCTGCAGCTTTGCCTTATCTTCCTCGTCAAGGGTATTGCCCATCTCTGCCATCTTATCGGTATCGCCGATGGCTACAGCCTGATAATACTCTGTAAAGAAGGAATTGATATCTTCGTAAGCATTCTGCTCAAGCTTTGCGTTTTCTGGCACCGGAATAGGCTCAGTTCCCATGGTATCCGACACCGCACTGGTGGCGGCCACTTCTTCCGTCTCCTTCTTCTTATCCCCGTCCTTCTTATGGAAGCTGAACACCGCCAGCACCACCACAAGAACCACAAACAGCACGCCTACTGCAAAATACTGATAATGATCTATGATAAATTCCTTGATATCTTCTATTGAAAAATTATTCATCTTAAATGTACTCCTATACTCATAAATGTTTTTCCGCACAAACACTTCGTCTTCGTTTGCGATACTGCGTTTGGAGGGATTCGAACCCTTGACACCAGGCGTCGGAGGCCTGTGCTCTATCCAGCTGAGCTACAAACGCAAACAGTCACCCAACATAATAACACAGCTTTCCCTCATAGGCAAATCCTAAACGATTTCGAAGCCTGCTTTTATTTGTATCTGCCCGGAGATTTTTCCTCAGAGAAAACATCTCCGGGCCGGCATTATCTGCACAACTTTCACTATGATACAGGATAAATATGAAAAAAAGATGAACGGCCGGAGCCGGATTTATTAAAAATCAGAAAGATTTTAAGAATCAGCAGCAGATGCTGAGCTCGCTGTCACTGTAGCGATAGACGTTGTCGGAGAGATAGTCTTCTTCGCCGACGCTGGTTTCATTAACACTGCGGACCAGCTCTTTCAGCTCCTCCTCATCTACAATGCCGTCATCCGGCACGACTATGAATTCATGTACGGAGGATGGCAGAAGGTAGAAGTCGGATCTGGTGTTTTCCCTTATCTCATTTAAGATGTCCGGGTACAGGATGATGGAATCCCCGTAGAACTTGTCGTTGTTGGTGACCACAAACATCTTCACAGCCCCTGCGTCAGTGAGTTCCTCCCTCATGCAGTCTTTCTCAAAATCATCGCTTCCCATAAGGTCGAAGATCATGTCGGAAAGCTCCCTGATAACAGGCTTCTTAAGCCTTGGCGTATTTTCAAGGGACAGGCGGTTAAGCTCCTTTTCATCCGTGGCCCAGGTCTCCATAAGATCATTTCTTATTACGATATTTCCCGGACTCTTGAATATCCCGTCAATGAACACCGTGTAGATCACCGCCAGATCAAGGAAACGCCTGTGGGGCACTTCCTTTAACAGCTCCTCATTCCTCTCGGCGTTCACCAGCCGGAAGATGATCTTGTCCCTGATGAGCTCAAAATCGGTAATAAAGCACATATTGAGGCCCTTGCAGGACTTTTCTCTTGAATAGATCCGGAGTATCTCGTTTTCCGCCTCCCTTAGATTGATGCAGCCTTTCTTGTACTCTTCATAAAGGCCTTCCAGATAGATGGTGGGGGAAACATTCCCGTCGCTCTCCGAAATGGAAATCCCGTGGAGCATCACTCCGTTATTCTTGGTGACATCTCTTTCTTCCACCCTGAATTCCAGCCCGCAGATATCTGCCAGATCGGCTATCACCTCCTTTCTGAAATCCTCAAACTCCAGGACAGGATAATCCTGATCCTTTTCTCTGAAACTAAGTCTTATACCCATTTTTAAATTCTCCTTTCCCGGCTTTTCGCCGTATATATTGTTAATTAAATGGATAACGTAAAGAAATTTGAAGAGCAGCATAATAACTGCAGGAAAAAACTGATAATGATCAAAAAATAATAGGAATAAAGCGATACAGGCCACGCCTGTGTTTGAAATGCCGGCGGGCAGATGACACCCGCCGGACGAAAAATGTTCAATTAAAAACGAACAAGAGATAAATGCTCAATTAAATTCAAACAAAAGATAAATGCTCAAAATAAGCTAAATAGAAATCAAAAGAAATCTAAATCTTAAGCTCTTGAAGAATACTCACCGGTCCTGGTGTCGATCTTGATCCTGTCTCCCTGGTTTACAAAGAGGGGAACCATAACCGTTGCGCCGGTCTCAACAGTAGCGGGCTTTGTAGCGCCGGTTGCTGTATCGCCCTTGATGCCGGGCTCTGTCTCGGTAACTTCAAGCTCAACTGAGATGGGAGGATCTACCGCAAATACGGAACCGTTGTAGGAGCTAACCTTGCAAACCTCGTTCTCCTTAACGAACTTCATGGCGTCTCCAACCACATCCTTGCCGATAGCGATCTGCTCATAAGACTCGGGATCCATGAAATTGAAAAGATCTCCGTCAGCATACAGATACTGCATATCCTTTCTGTCAACCCTTGCTGAAGGGAACTTCTCGGTGGGGCGGAAGGTCTTTTCCACAACGCCGCCGTTGATGATGTCCTTGATCTTTGTGCGGACAAAAGCTGCTCCCTTTCCGGGTTTCACGTGCTGAAACTCTATGATCTGATAAACGGTACCTTCTATCTCAAGTGTAAGTCCGTTCCTGAAATCACCTGCTGAAATCATCAAAAACCTCCTAAATAGATTGATCTATGCTCACAATTACGCTAACGAGTATACAATACTGTAATAATTTTTTCAATGGCTATTTTCATAAGTTCCGTCAATCAGCATATCCATGGCGTGAATATAGCCCTGAAGCCCCTCTCCTATTACGATGCCGTCGCAGACCGGGGCGGTGACGGAGGTCCTTCTGAACTCATCCCTCACATTGATATCCGAGATATGGATCTCGATCTTCGGGACGGTATGATAGGAATCCAGGGCGTCCCTTAAGGCGTAGCTATAGTGGGCATAGGCTCCGGGATTTATCACTATCCCCTCGGTGCCGTCAGAATAGGCTTCCTGTATCCTGTCGATCAGCGCTCCTTCGCTGTTTGACTGGAAGCAGTCCAAAGTCACCTGCCTCTTCTCCGCATGTTCCCGGACCATGGATAAAAGCCCTTCATAATCCACGGTTCCATAGATATCCCTGTCCCTGATCCCGAGAAAATTTAAATTCGGGCCGTTTATCAGTAAGATCTTCATATCCTCTCCTATCGTCCTCTGTTATAAAGAGCCTTCAGCTTATTTACCACCTGGTACATTTCCAGTCCGTCTATCTCTATGATATGATGGGCCGCGCTCTCGTAAAGGGCTTCCCTGTCCCGCAAAAGGCTGTCCACCCTTTCGTCCACATCTCCGCCCTTCAGCATGGGGCGCTTTCCGCTTCTATCCCGGAGCCTTTCCTTTAACAGCTCCGGAGAAGCCTTGATATAGACCACAGTGCCGCACTTCCTCATAAGTTCCCGGTTTTCTTCCCTGACAGGCATGCCGCCTCCGACAGAGATCACGCCGTTAAAAACCCTGTCCGATTCCGAAAGTTCCCGTAAGAGTGCGGTTTCCGCATCCCTGAAGTATTCTTCTCCCTTATTTTCAAAGATCTCATTGATGCTGGTGCCCTCGCGGCTCTCTATCTCCTGATCCGTATCGAGAAAGGGTAGTAAAAATTCCTTTGAAAGAATCTTTCCATATGTGCTCTTTCCGCTTCCCATGAAGCCCTCAAGTACTATTCTTCCCATCGCCATATACTTTCTGATAAAGTCTGTCCTTCGCCTGTTTTATCCCCTTATCGCTGACCGCAGTGCCGTAAAAGAACCGAAAGCTCTCCACCGCCTGAAATAGCAGCATATCCAGGCCGTTTTCCGCTCTTCCGCCCTTTTCCCGGACCATACGCATAAAGCGGGTCTCCTCCGGCTTATAGATGATATCGATGGCGGAGCTTATCATTTTATAAAAATCCCCATCCTCTATGGGAACTTCCCCGTCATTGGGGGAAAGCCCCACGCTGGTGCACTGGACGCAGAAATACTTACTAAACGGTATTTCCCGGAACCCATCCAGCGGCAGGATCACATTCCTCTTATCTTCCCCGAACTTCGCTTCCGCCTTATCAACAGAGCGGTTCAGGATATAGGTCTTCTTCGCTCCCATCTCGTAAAGCCCGCAGAGCACCGCGTTTGCAGCGCCTCCCGCGCCGATCATAATGACTTCCCTGTCCTTTATTTCATCTTCAAATTCCAGGGCAGTTCTCATAAAGCCCAAAACATCGGTATTATAGCCCTTATAACCATTTTCCGTAAGAGCAAGGGTGTTCACAGTCCCGATCCTCTCTGCCTGCGGATCTATATCCGAATGGAAGGGGATGATATCCTCCTTATG
>JAFSKT010000198.1 GCA_017448845.1 Lachnospiraceae bacterium | reverse complement strand
GCAGCAAGGATAATAGCTGTATGTGATACCTATTCCGCTGTCACCATGCGCCGCTCCTACAAGGATGAGCGCACTCACGAAGAGGCCATGGACATCATCCGGAAGGCATCAGGCACACAGCTTGACCCAGCCATAACACAGGTCTTCATGACCATACCCAAGACTGAACTGGAAGCCTGCATGCCGGAATGAATAAATAAGATTAACAGCCCATGTTTTTTCTCTCATCCGACTTCTCCTTTCATTATAAAATGCGCTGTTTTCAGTTTCAAGCAATTCATGGAAAATTCGGACGAGACGTCCAGATAGGATTTCCAGAAATGTATGGAGATGATAACACTATTTCTATACCAAGTAAACCTTTTTCGATCAGATAATAAAAAAGCAATGTACATTATAGTGCACATCGCCTTAAACAGACTACGACAATATTTACAGATCATTCCTGTTTCAATACTTATCGGGAAACATTTTTTAATCTACAATCCCGTCCTCTCCCATGAACCGTACTTTTTATAGAGGGAATCCGCCGTCGGACCCTCCTCGTTACCATATGTTTTAAGGTTGCTTGCCTTAACCTTTGCAAGTCCCACAGGATCATTATCGTAGGCCTGGAGACGTAACACATCGTATCAGCCGCTGATACCGGTACTGCTGTCATGATAAGTATGACCCCTGTCAAAATACATGCAATGGTTTTCTTAAATCCTTTCATGGCTGGTCTCCTTTCAAAAACCCTTTATTGTGACGCTCCTAATCTGTGTTTCCTTCTGTATTGAAAAAAAGCAAAACCGAGTTTTCATCGATCCTCATTGCCTGCTTTACTTCCGTAAAAGACGCGACCGTTATTATCCTCTGCGCAGCTCCGAGGGTCGATGAGCCTGACTCTCCGGAATTGACCTTTGTATCTCCCGCTAAGCCTGCCGCATATGTCTTCTTTCCTTCGATTGCCATTTCATCCGGACCGGATATGTAGAATTCAGCGAGATCCCGGAGTATAGGCCAGATGATCTTACAGGGAGTTCCGCAGTTCAGGCCCTCCATGACCGTCGTGGGAGCGCCCTCAACAGAGCGTATCTCTCCGGCTTTTGCGGATTGATAAACACAGTCCGCAACAACGGGTTCAACGATGGCAGCCACCGGTTTCTTATTCTTATAATGATCAACAAAATACGCCAGCACCCCGCCTGCCATGGAGCCCACACCGGCCTGCAGGAAAATATGAGTGGGCTGCACACCGAGGGCATCTAAATCTTCTGCCGCTTCCGAGGCCATGGTCATGTATCCCTGAATGATCCATGCCGGGATCTTCTCATATCCATCCCATGAAGTGTCCTGGATCAGGATCCATCCCTTCTTTTCACTCATCTCCCGGGCATAGCGGACAGTATCATCATAGCTTAAGTCCGTGATCTCAACTTCGGCAGGCCCTGCATTGCGGATCGCCTCAGCACGCACCTCCCTGGAACCGCAGGGCATATATATGTGAGCTTTGCATCCGAAAATCCCTGCAGCCCATGAAACTCCTCTGCCATGATTGCCATCGGTACATGTTACAAAATCAATGTCTGAAATCCTCTTCTTATACCTGTCTCCGGTCAGATCCTTAAGGCTTGTCTTTTCCGGATCGAGATCCAGAATCTCGCAGATGATCCGGAACATAGCGTAACTTCCGCCTAATCCCTTGAATGCATTAAGCGAAAAGCGCCCGGATTCATCTTTGACATAGACAGCTTTCACGCCCCATTGCTCAGCCAAATGTCCCAAACTGACCAGCGGTGTTTTCTCATAGCCGTCGATCTGTTTATGAAACCTTCCGGGGGAATAAGCTCCCGCTTCCGTGAACGCCTCCGGTATCTCCGATTGAAGCGATCCCGGACTTTGCAGTATATTAAATTCTTCAACCGACCATTCTTTCATTATCCTTTATTATAATCAGACGCACTTAAAAGCTCAATAAAATCCTACTACCAAACTTGAAATTAAACAGGTCCCCTGTTAACATCTTGATGTTAACTCTTTCAAAATAAGATCACCCATGTATCGGTGATCTATAGGAGTGATCATAAACATGAATGAAAAGATCTTGAAAAACACAGTATTATCATGTTGGATCATATTTGCGATATTGATCCTCGTGCACGGATTTGAAGCAATTGTGCTTCGAACGGACGAGACAATACTTGGAGAAAACTGTATTAACAAGCTGTTTGGCATTCTTGTTATCTTTATCGTCCTGCGACTTATCAATTGGAAGCGGGAGGATATCGGGTTTAACAATACCGGATTCGTAAAATCCATCTTTACCGGCTTTATCCTGGCCATCTGCTCATTTTTGATCTCATACATTGCTGAGATCATCATATTAAGGAATCAGGGCCTGAATACACGTCTCGGGATCTTCACCACCGGTTTTTCCCTTACCGGAGAGGCCGCAGTCCATACAGGCATCGGCTTTATCCTGATGTGTATTTTCTTTAACATTATAAATGTGATCATGGAGGAAGGAACATTTCGCGGGTTGTTCTATAACATAGTGAAGACAGACCATTCCATGAGATTCGCCTGCTTTTTCCAGGCATTTCTGTTTGGAGTATGGCATATTGTAACTCCCCTTCATAATCTTATCGACGGTGACATTAATATTGCAGCTTTCGTCGGCCTAGGAGTAGGATATATCATTCTCGCAGGGATGATGGGCATAAAGTGGGGGCTGTTGTACCGCATGACCGGTAATCTGTACGCCGGCATGGCGGACCACTTTTTTAACAACTGTATTGCAACGAATCTTCTTCATGTGATAACCGATACCGGAACAGATGAGATGATGATAGTCCGGGTGATGATCGCACAGCTCCTGTCCTTTGCCGTTGTATTAACATTGTGGCTGAGAAGAAAGGGAGCTGAAGAATAAGCCGGGGTATTTATAATTCTGCAAAGATACAACCGTTCAAGAATACTAAAGCTGATCAAATGACAGGTTGCATGGATTATGTTGTATATTATCGCCCAATATGGTAAGTTATAGCTGACGATGAAAAAGGAGGCTTTTCCCATGGCATTGCAGGAATCCGGAGAAATGTACCTTGAAACCATATATGTGCTGTCAAAGAAAACAAGTGCTGTCAGGGGTATTGATATCGCAGACCATTTGGGATATTCAAAGCCCTCCGTAAGCCGTGCAGTGGGCCTTTTGAAAGATGAAGGGCTGGTGGAAAAAGACGCCGAAGGCTACTACAAGCTTACTCCGGCCGGTGAGAAAATGGCTAAAAACATTTACGAGCGCCATACGGTCCTTACGAAACTGCTTATGGATCTGGGTGTGGATGAAAAAACCGCCACAGAAGATGCCTGCCGGGTAGAGCACTATATTAGCGACACTACCTTTAAGGCTATAAAGAAGCATATGAAAACTCACGGAGGCCTTACCAGTTAACCTCCAGCGCGTCCTTGGGGGATTCTATCCTTTCATCGGAAACTACTGTAGCATTCTTTACGCGGATCACCCGGTCCGCGATCTCCGCGCATGAGCTGTTATGGGTTACCATTACGACTGTGCGCCCCTCTTTATGACTTATATCCTGTAAAAGCTTTAATACTTCCCGTCCGGTGTTGGTATCAAGCGCTCCTGTAGGCTCATCGCAGAGTAAGAGCCTGGGGTTTTTCGCGATGGCACGGGCAATGGATATCCTCTGCTGCTCTCCTCCGGAAAGCTGGGAGGGAAAATGATCCATCCGCTCCGACAGTCCCACTGCAGCGATGGCATCTTCGGGAGCCATCACTTCTATATCTCCCTTATTCCAGATGGACCTCTTCCCGGAATGGGCTCTAACGTCCTTCATAAGGGCCACATTTTCGTATGCGGTAAGAGTCGGAATAAGATTATAGAACTGGAATACCACGCCCACATTCCAGGCACGGTAATCCGTAAGATCCTTGTCCTTAAAGCGGGCAATGTCATGACCGTCAAAAAAGAATTCCCCCTCTGTCGGGGAGTCCATTCCCCCAAGTATATTAAGGAGGGTGCTCTTTCCCGCTCCGGAAGGGCCTAAGATCACCACGAGTTCACCTTCCTCAAGATTCAGGTTTATATCGTGGATCGCATAGAATTCCCGGTCTCCCACCGTATAGGTCCGGCTTATGTTTTTAAGTTCAATCAGAGACATTTTTCGCCTTCTTTCCGATATCTGCATCGGTCACGGAATCCGTTATCACTATGTCTTCGGCCTGTAATCCTTCCGTCACTTCCGCCGAAAGGGAATCCTTTATCCCTGTTTTTATCCGGGCTTTTTCAACTTTTCCGTCTTTTATCACGTAGCAGTAATCCCCATCGTCATCGCTGTAAAGCGCTTCTATGGGAATAACGGCAGCCTTCCCCTTTTCTTCCGTATAGATCGTCACATCCCCTTCCAGACCGATGATCGCAGCCTCATCAGCATCGGAAAGCGCAATCTCCACTTCGACCCTGTTCTTATCCGAGGCGTCCTCTGTGGCAAGCTTTCCGGTCTTTGAAACCGTTCCTTCATAGCTTCTTCCGGCTATGTCGATGACCGCTTTCTGCCCTTCCTTAATGTCAAGGATGTCATATTTGCTCACGTTGACGCGGCACACCAGATCCTCGCTGGTCTCCACTGTAAATAGCGGTGTACCCTCATTTACGAAAGCCCCGTCATGCACGTTAAGGGAAGTGATGATACCGGAAAACTCGGATTTCACGCCGCCCTGCGCCTTGGCAAGTTCTTCCGCCGCCGCTTCCTCTTCTTCTTTCGTCAGCTCCTTATTCTTTTCCAGAGCTTCCTTTTCATCTCCGTTCAGAATGTTACCTTCGTAAGCGGCCTTATTGCTTTTAGCTTCAGTCCAGTTACGGGTGATGTCTTCAAGAACGTTATTATTGTCATTCAGCCTCTCGTTTTCATCCGGCGTCATATTTGCATTTGACTCCACCGCCAGGCCCTTATTCATTTCGATAAGCTCCTGGTTCAGCCGGTCTATCTCCTTCTGGGCCTCCTTTATATCCTTAACGTTCTTTTCCGTATAATCACTTTCATCCTTGGTGCCGTATCCGGCGGCCTTATTTTTCTTATGCTCTTCCTCCGCGATCTCCTTTTCCTTATCCGCTATATCCTTAGTCAGTGAATCGATCTGACACTGTATCTGATAGCTCCTTGCATACTGTTCCTCGGTGATCCCGTTATTCTGCTCTCTGTATATGTAATAGAGCTGGGCGTAGCTCATGTCGTCATTCAAAGCCTTCTTATACTTCGAAGCATATTTGTCGCTTTCACTGATCTTTCCGTTAATATCCAGCTCTGTCTGCTCCGCCTTCAGGGAGGCTTCCCTTAATCCTCTTTCCAGATCAGAGGTATCATATTCAAGGATCAGCTCTCCTCTATCAACAGTGTCTCCTTCCTTTACGGAAATGTCTTTCACCGGGGCTGTGACAACCGCGTAATATACCTTGTCCTCTTTTCCGTGTATTTTCCCGCTTTCTTCAACGGTTCCCGCTATGCTTTTTTCTTCCACGGTACAGGTTCTATACTCTGTCCCCTGATTTGTTGCATATACGACTCCGCCGGTAACAAGCCCGGCTACAACCACTCCTGCGACTATCCTTAAGATCAGTTTCCCTTTACTCATTTCTACTCAATTCCTTTCAGAGCTTCAACCATATCCACAGACCGGACCTTCCTTGAAAGAAAAGCACTTACAAGTGATGATAAAAGAAAGGTCCCCGCAGCGGAATACAGATATGAGGGTCCATAAACAATCCCCCTGTAATCCATCTGTTCCGGCATGTCTGCCATTATCCCGTAAAGCAAAAGCTTTCCCAGTGGTATTCCAAGTATTATCCCTGCTATCGTGATCCACACGTTCTGCAGCTGGAGTATAAGGCGGATCTTTCCGGTGGTAAAACCCAGGACCTTGAGGGTTGCCATTTCCCTTATCTTCTCCACATAGGAAAGTATGCCCTGGTTATAAAGCACCACAACTCCCAGTATCACTGCAGCGCCGATGAAGATCGCCATCATCATATACATCATCTTTTTCATCTCGTCCATGGACCTCATAAGGCCCTTTGTATCCTGCACCCCGAGAACAGCTTCATCATCTATGCTTTTGGCGGAATCCATATTTGTAAGCACCATCTGGGGCATGAATTTATATTCGTGCTGTTCGTAAACCTTTCTGAACATGGTGATCCCCTGGGTTCCGGGGTTGGCGTATATCTGGACCACTCTGTCCTTCTGCCATTTATCGTCTCCCGTAAGATGCCAGCGCACAAAGTCGCCTTCCCAGATATTAAGGGAACGGGCCATCTTTGCGGACATTGCTATCCCGCTTTCGGTGAGGCCTTCACTGTTGAAATCGTCATCCTGGAAATGCAGGAGACTTCCTCTTTCAATGACGGTTACGGTCCCGTTTTTATCAATGTCCCCCGCTTCAAATACTGCAGAGATATTCTCAACCATCTGCCCCTTATATTTCACTGCGTATTCATAGACTTCTTCATAAGGAGTATCCTCCTTCATCACTATCTGATAGCCTGCAGTATTTAACTGTCCGTACATCCAGTCCGTTATGAATTCAATGGAATCCAGGCACCCGAAGGCCGATAACATAAGCATTGTGCTTCCGGCAACTCCGATGATGCCCATTCCCGTACGGGCCTTGTTCCGCCTCACATCCCTTAAGTTCCACTGTGTCGCAAAACCCAGTCCCTTCCACAGGGCGCTTTTTTCAAAACGGGATGTCTTCATGTGCTTCGGCGTTTCCGGCCTAAGGGTTTCTGCAGGAGGGAACTTAAGCTCATGACGGCAGGACAGGAAACTTACCACCGTTGCAACCGCAACTGAAGCCGCAATGACAAAGACACCGGAGGATGTGAGTTTCCCCCTGGCGTTTGGGATAAGATATGTGTCGGCCATCATTGTGAGCACCAGCTCCACAATATACTTATAACCTGCAAGTGATCCTAATACACTTCCCGTAAGGCTTAGGAAAAATCCGTAGGACACATAGTGCATG
>JAFSKT010000197.1 GCA_017448845.1 Lachnospiraceae bacterium | reverse complement strand
TTGGTGTTGCCATCAGAGATAAAGTTACGGGAAACGGCGGGCTTGCACATGTAATGCTTCCCGACAGTACTGCGATCCGTAGCAATCAGAATATTGCCAAGTTCGCGGATACAGGTGTCAAGGAGCTGGTCCGGCTTATGGAGAAAGCAGGAGGGAACCGCGCCAGATTTACTGCAAAGATAGCAGGCGGAGCGAAGATGTTCTCTTTTTCTAATAACACTGCTCTTGTAAATGTCGGAGACAGAAACGTGGAAGCGGTTAAAAAGGTGCTGGCGGAGCTGAAGATACCTATCCTTGCTTCGGATACGGGCCTTAATTTCGGACGCACCGTGGAGTTTTTCCCTGAGACAGGTGATTATGTGATCAAGGCTGTAGGGAAACCGGTGAAGACGATATGAGCGAAGTTACTGAAGAAAAGACCGTAGAAACGGAAAATCCGGAGGAGATCAGGGAAGGCGAAACCGAAGAAAATCCGGAAGGCGGGGAAGAGGAAGAAAAGAAGGAACGGCATCTTCATACAAGGACAGTTCCCGCCATGGTCATGCTCTTTGGAGGCGGCGCTGCCGCCATCTTTACATTTGTAAGGCATGACAGCCTTTTGACTTCTCTGATAATCATCTTTGTTTCTCTTGTGATCTTTCTGGTGCTGGGAGATATCATCAAGCTTTTTCTTGACAGTATAACTATTGTGCCGAAACCGGCTGAACCCGGCGAAAAGGATAAGGTCATAGAGAGATCCACAGGTGCGGAAACCGGGGAACAGGAGTCTCAGGAAGGTGCAGAAGGGGAAAGCAATCCGGAACAGGTAGAGACTTAAGGTACGGATTTATTTAATAATATCCTGTTTAAGCGGGGTAACGGAGCTGAACAGGAGAATTAAGGGAGTTGCTTCAGACAATGGATGAACAATCCAGAAAAAAGCTCTGGGAGGACTATCTGAAAAGCGGAAGTCCTGAACTCAGAGAAAAGATCATAGTTGAATATGCTCCTTTGGTAAAGGTAGTTGCCGGGCGACTGAGCATGTACCTCGGTTATAATGTGGAATACGACGATCTGGTAGGATACGGCGTATTCGGACTTATTGACGCCATAGATAAATTCGATATGGCAAAGGATGTCAAATTTGAGACCTACGCTTCCTTAAGGATCAGGGGTTCCATTTTAGACCAGATCAGGAAAATGGACTGGATCCCCAGAACCGTAAGGCAGCGCCAGAAGAAGATAGAACAGGCAATAAAGGATATAGAGGGGGAAACAGGGAAAACCGCCACAGACCTGGAGATCGCAGGAAAGCTTGGGATCACCGAGGACGAATATGCAGAGTGGCAGGCCCAGATGGCTGTCACAAATGTGGTTTCTCTGAATGAATTTCAGGATTCCGGAACAGAATTACCTGTTAAGGACGTGGGGGCGACCGAAAACAGGATACTGGGACCTGAAGAAGCTATTGAGAAGGATGAGCTGAAAAAGACTCTGGCAGAATCCCTCGAACTTCTTACCGAGAAGGAACGTAAAGTTATACTTCTTTATTATTACGAGGAACTGACCCTGAAGGAAATCAGCAACATCCTGGAGGTTTCTGAGTCCAGGATATCCCAGCTTCATGTAAGGGCTCTTCAGAAGATGAAGACGAAGCTTGGAAAGTACCTTGGGCTTATTACGGAGAGGGCTTAAAATGAGAAACGGGTATTTTCAGCTGGTTTTGGATGGGGCAGGTACTTCCATAATCATCTATCCTCCGGTAGAAGGAGGAAAGAAAGTCGAGCTTCATGAACTTGAGGGCTACCTCAAGAGAAGAAACGTGGAATACAGCACAATGATGCTGAGAAACGCCATAGATAAGGGCTCTGAGACCAAGGTTCTCCTTCAGAAGAGCAGGATCACGGAGGTCAATGAAGAGACCTCTGTTCGTGTGAGTGAAGATAAGATGAAGGTTATCTTCCGTTTCTATCCTCCCACGGAAGGCGGAACAAAGGTCACCAAGGACGAGGTTCTGGGAGACTTCAGAGCCAATAGCATCAAAGCCGACTTAGACGAGGTAGAATTAGGCAAGTTCTTTAACGACAGGGAGTACTGCAAGAGCTATGTACTGGCTGTCGGAACTGAGCCGGTAGAGGGCAGTGACGGAGAGATCAAGTATTTATTCAATACGGATCCTTCACTTAAGCCTACGGTAAATGAAGACGGTTCCGTGGATTTCTTCCATCTGAACACCGTTACGGTCTGCGGAAAAGGACAGGTTGTAGCGGAAATGATCCCCGCCGTAAAGGGCGAGGACGGCGCAGACGTATATGGAAACAGGATTCCTCCGAGACAGGTAAAGGAAGTTCATTTCAGCCACGGCCCCAATCTCCATGTATCGGAGGACGGCAAACAGCTTATTTCGGATATTGACGGCCACATTGATATCATCAGTGATAAGATATTTGTGTCCGGTGTCCTGGAATTGGAGAATGTGGATACTTCCACCGGAAATATAGATAATTACGAAGGCAATCTCCTTATAAAGGGCAATGTCATCACCGGATTTTCCGTTAAGGCTTCCGGAGACATCGAAATAAGGGGAGTTGTAGAGGGAGCCCGTGTAGAGGCCGGAGGACAGATAACTGTTGTCCGCGGTGTCAACGGCATGGAAAGAGGCTACCTTAAATCCGGTAAAAATGTGGTATGCAAGTACATTGAGAATGCAGTGGTGGAGGCGGCAAATAACGTTACCACCGAATGTATAATAAACAGTACGGTCACTGCCGGAAACGGAGTATACGTGGACGGCAAAAAGGGCTTTATCAGCGGCGGAAACGTAAGGGCCCGTTATGAGGTGGATGCAAAGATCATCGGCTCCGAAATGGGCGGAGATACCGTTTTGGAAGTGGGAGTGGATCCGGCAGTAAAGGAAAGGCTTGCAGAGCTTAAACAGGAAAACGATCAGCTCACAAAGAACGCTAAAAAGATACAGCCGGTACTTCTCGCCATGCAGCAGAAGATGAAAAAGGGTGAGAGTTTCACTCCGGAGCAGAAGGCCCAGGTAAGGATGCTTTCCGAGCAGCTGATAGGCTGTCAGACAAAGTTTGCAGCTAATAATAAGGAACTGGAACAGCTATCCGCTGAACTTGAAGGAAGTGATGATGCGGTCATCAAGGTGAAGGATGTTGCCTTTGCCGGCACAAGACTTACAGTCTCCGAGTGTACCATGGTGCTGAAGACTGCGTATAACTACTGCAGGTTCATTAAAAAGCAGGGTGAGGTTTCCATGATCCCTTACATCTGATCATGAGAGGAGAGTGAAGGGCAATATGGCTTTAAGTCCTATTCTTTTCAACGGAACCATAAATGCTTCCCAGAATATCGCTGAGATTAGAGCCAACGAAGAGGGAAGAGTAAATGTCATGCAGGGAGAAGCGGCCCAGAGGAATGAGGATGACACCTCAGGAAAGATGAGCCGGGTCAGAGAGGCGGATGACGCCGACAATAACTTACGGCAGTTTGATTCTTCCGAAAAAGGTGACAACGAATATGCCGGAGACGGCGGCAGGAACAGGAAGAGAAAAGATAAAGACGGAACTGTAGTGATCAAGAATAAAGGCGGGTTTAATATAACGATATGACAGTAATGGGAATAGTGCTCCTGATCTTGGGAGCACTGCTTTTTGTAGCAAGCTTTGTCATCTCCGACAGGGGACAGGACAGCAGTAAATCTTCAAAGGCCATGGGATTAAAGCTTGACCGGATGATCGATGAGCGTATCGAGCAGGTAAAGGGCAGGCTTTCTGACGTTGCCTCTGCTGCAAGGGAAGAGGAAGAGACCAGGGCACAGAGGGAGCTTGAGAGGCTCACCAATGAGAAGATCATGGCTATCGATGACTATTCCAAGGTGGTTTTGGACGAGATAGAGAAGAACCATAAGGAAGCCATGTTCCTCTATGATATGCTTGACAGCAAGACTACAGACATCAAGAACACCATAAGGAAGGCTGACGCGGTTAAAAGAGAGCAGGAGGATTCCATAAGGGAGAATTCCGTAAAGGAAAATCCCGTGAAGGAAGAGCCTGTGAGGGAAACTGCCTATCAGCCCATAGATGACAGCACAGAGCCCATAAGGGAGCTTCTGTACAGCAATCAGGAAAGCAAGGCTGTTTCCGGAATGGAAAGGCTTAAGAATGCCATCAACAACCTGACAGGTTCCGGTAATACGGATAGTCCTGCTCCGGCAGAGAATACGGAACCCGGCGACAGTGCCGTAAGCCAGGAGGATTCCGGGGAAGAACTCTCAAGGAATGACAGGGTGCTTGAAATGAAGAAGTCCGGAATGGACAATGTGGAGATAGCAAAAAGTCTTGATATGGGAGTTGGGGAGGTAAACCTCATTACAGATCTTTTCAGTCAGAATGAGGAGGAAAGTGAAACTTGAATCTCAGGTCTTATTTAAGGGGTGCCGGTATCGGCCTTATAGTGGCAGCGATCGTTCTTTCCTTTTCCGGAGGGAATAAGAGCCAAGCCATGACAGATGATGAAATAAAGTCAAGAGCCAGGGAACTGGGCATGACCGACGCAAATGAAGTGCTGACGGATGTTTTCGAGACCTCCGAAGTGGCTTTGGAAACCGGTAATGTGGATTCCGATATCCTGGTCAACAATGAAACCGCATCTACAGAAGTTCCTTCTGTTGCGGCTCCGGCTGTTGAGACCGCATCCACTGAAGCGGCTTCCACCGAGGCTGCATCTGCAGAGGCTGCAGCTACAGAGGCGGCATCGGATGAGAGTGCATCTACTGAGGCAGCGTCCACCGAGGCAGCGTCCGCCGAGACAGCATCTGCGGAGGCTTCAGAGACCCCGGAGGCTTCGGAGCCTGCATCAATCGGGACAGGGGATGACTCCGCTTCCACTGCTGAAAAGACGGAAGCACCCACAAAAACCGTGGATGAGATAATCGAGGAGACCCTTAAGGATGCTCCCAAAGATAATATACAGTCAGACCTTACCGGAGAAGAGAAGAGTAAATCAGAGCTTTTGGCTGATGCTGTTGAAACAGAGGCTGAAAGTGCTCCCGCCGTTACCGATAACGGTTCCGGTTTTGTGTCCATAACCGTTTCCAGCGGTTCTTCATCCACTGCGGTTGCAAAGGCCCTTGAAAATGCCGGGGCGGTAAGCTCTGCAGCGGCCTTTGATTCATATCTCTGCGCAAAGGGCTACGACAGGCATCTGGGAACAGGAGAATTCAGGATCCCCGCCGGCTCCTCCGACGAGGAGATCGCCCTTATCCTTATGAAGAAGAAATGATCCGGTTATTTTCGAATTGCAGTTTGGTAACTATTTCCGGACAGCCCTCTTTTTTTTCCATCCTGCTCAAAGTTTCATTGTATCCAGAATATCTCATCCAGTGTCTTATCAAGGGCCTTACATATTGCTATGCACAGATTGATGGTGGGATTATAATCCCCCTTTTCCACAGCATTTATGGTCTGTCTGGATACATTACATATTTTGGCAAGTTCTTCCTGTGACATGTCTTTTGCAGCTCTTGCGGATTTCATGCGTAAATTCTTCATGTCTCGTTCTCCCTCTTATCCACGATATGCTTTAATATGAAAGTAACAAACAGGGCAAAGAGCATCATTAACACCATGAAATTGATCACCGGCATATTCACCTGTCCGTCGGTTATAAAGGAACCTCCCATTATGGATGCGATCACGGGGATCAGATTCAGTGCTATAGCCACCGCAAAAACCATGATATATCTTTTACGGTCATTGTTCATTCCCCAGTAAACATCCTTCCATACGCAGTAAACACCAAGAACCGTACATCCCAGTATTATCCCGAAAAAGTGGATCGCATAAGCCGGTGCAGGGATCTGAACATTTCCGATTCCCAAAACCAGCATCAGCACCTCATAGAACATCACCGTGTAAAAAGCATATTTATAAGCTAAGTTCCGTATTGCACGCTGCCTCTCATCGTACTCGCTCTTCAGTTTTTTATTTGTGTTGGCAAAACGGAAAAGAACGGCGCATATAATAAGCCCTACAAAAATTCCCACTGCAACCCCTGTCAGTCTGTAAATATTCATTTCATCATCCTCCTGTGATTGTTTTTAACAACTTTCTCAACTTTCTCAACTGCACAAAAAGGATGATAATACCTCTATAGCATTTTGTCAAGTATTTTTTACATTTTGTATGGTGATGTAGAAACGGAGGCGTAGAAACGGAGGTCCCATCACCTTCAGGTCTCCTTCAGGTGGTGGGTGCAGGCTTGCAGGGTGCGGGGTTCAAGTCCCGTTCCATGGGGCTGCAGCACTGCCGTCTTATAACGAGCAAACCGCGAAGCGGTTGGCGAGTTTGATATTCGATCAACCGTTTTTAGTTTTATACATACCAAAGTGCGAAAAAGTGCTGGAAGGTATGCCGGAAGTGGCGAAGGCCGGCATACCAAAGTGCGAAAAGTGCTGGAAGGTATGCCGGAAGTGGCGAAGGCCGGCATACCAAAGTGCGAAAAAGTGCTGGAAGGTATGCCGGCAGTGGCGAAGGCAGGCATACCAAAGTGCGAAAAAGTGCTGGAAGGTATGCCGGAAGTGGCGAAGGC
>JAFSKT010000196.1 GCA_017448845.1 Lachnospiraceae bacterium | reverse complement strand
CAATTTCTCAAATTCTTCGCCGAAGGCTCTGGAAAGAGTGGAGGAGATAACGGGGAAAAAGGTTAAGTTTTACGAAGCCGATATCTCCGACAGGGCAGCGCTGGAAAAGATCTTCAGCGAGAATAGCATAAATGAAGTCATCAATTTCGCTTCCTTGAAAGCTGTGGGTGAATCTGTTGAAAAACCCTGGGAATACTATAATAATAACATTGGCGGAACCCTTACCCTTTTAGATGTGATGAGGAAACACGGGGCGAAGAATTTCGTCTTTTCTTCCTCCGCCACGGTTTACGGGGATCCTTCGGAGATACCTATCACAGAATCCTGCCCCAAGGGGATCTGTACCAATCCCTACGGCTGGACAAAGTGGATGCTGGAGCAGATATTAATGGATATGCAGAAAGCCGATGAAGAGTGGAATATGGTCATACTCCGCTACTTTAACCCCATAGGCGCCCATGAATCGGGGCGTATCGGCGAGGATCCCAGCGGCAGGCCCAATAATCTCATGCCATATATCACCCAGGTGGCTGTGGGTAAGCTTCCGGAGCTGGGAGTTTTCGGAGATGATTACGACACCCCGGACGGCACGGGGGTAAGGGACTATCTCCATGTGGTGGATCTGGCGAAGGCCCATGTAAAAGCCATTGACAAGCTCCGTGAGAATCCCGGCTGCTTTGTCTGCAATCTGGGTACCGGCAAGGGCTATTCCGTGCTGGATATAGTGAAGGCCTTTGAAAAGGTAAATGATATTAAGATACCCTACAGCATAAAGCCCAGAAGGGCCGGCGATATCGCTATCTGCTACTGCAGTCCGGAAAAGGCTGAAAAGGAGCTGGGATGGAAGGCGGAGCTGGATATTGAGGATATGTGCCGCTCTTCCTGGAACTGGCAGAAGAATAATCCAAACGGATACAGGGAATAACAGAAAGGTTTTTGTATGAACGAGAATAATAACAGGGATAATAAGGGGGGAGGACAGAACCCCAGGAACAGGCAGACCCTGATCGCAATGATAATAGCAACGGTCCTGACTTTTTTCTGTATGAGCATGATGAGCAGTCTCATCACCAGAAATTCCAGCCAGGAAATAAGCTATTCAAAGTTTTTATCCATGATCTCCGCAAACCAGGTGGCCAGCGTGGAGATAGATCCCGACAGGATAACGGTGTATCCGAAGGAACAGAGCGACACAAACCCTCTTTCCATGCAGATTACATATTATACGGGACTGGTGAACGATCCCTGGCTTACGGATCGTCTGGAAGAGGCAGGTGTTGATTTTAAGGGACATGTGCCCGACAGGTCCGGCGCCATGGTATCCGGTTTCTTAAGCTATGTCTTTCCAATTCTCTTAGTCTGCGGCCTTACCTATTTTCTCATGAAGAGAATGGGGGGCGGCGGAGGCATCATGGGCGTTGGCCGTAATAACGCCAAGGTATATGTGCAGAAAGAGACCGGCGTCACCTTTAAGGATGTGGCAGGACAGGACGAGGCAAAGGAATCGCTGCAGGAGGTGGTGGATTTCCTCCATAATCCGGCAAAGTATTCAAAGATCGGAGCGAGACTGCCGAAGGGAGCCCTGCTCGTAGGACCTCCCGGAACGGGAAAGACCTTGCTTGCCAAGGCCGTGGCAGGAGAAGCCCATGTGCCTTTCTTCTCTCTTGCAGGTTCTGATTTTGTTGAGATGTTCGTGGGTGTGGGTGCTTCCAGGGTCCGTGATCTCTTCAGGGAAGCCGAGAAAAATGCCCCCTGTATTATCTTCATAGACGAGATAGACGCCATCGGTAAGAGCAGGGATTCCAGATACGGCGGCAACGACGAAAGGGAGCAGACCCTGAACCAGCTGCTTTCGGAGATGGACGGTTTTGATACCTCCAAGGGAATACTGATCCTCGGCGCTACCAACAGACCTGAGACTTTGGATAAAGCACTGCTCAGGCCCGGACGTTTTGACAGAAGGATAATCGTTGATAAACCTGACTTAAAGGGCAGGATCGATACACTGAAGGTCCACGCCAGGGAAGTTAAACTGGATGAGACCGTGAATTTTGATGATGTTGCCCTTGCAACCAGCGGAGCAGTGGGTTCCGATCTCGCCAATATGGTAAATGAAGCCGCCATCAACGCAGTTAAGGCCGGACGGGAATTTGTTTCCCAGAAGGACCTGATGGATGCGGTGGAAATAGTCCTGGTGGGTAAGGAAAAGAAGGACAGGGTCTTAAGCAAGGAAGAAAGGCGGATAGTTTCCTACCACGAGATAGGCCACGCTCTGGTTTCAGCCCTTCAGAAGAACAGCGAGCCGGTGCAGAAGATAACCATAGTTCCGAGGACCATGGGAGCCTTGGGCTATGTAATGCAGGTGCCTGAGGAAGAAAAGTACTTAAACAGCGAAGCGGAGCTCCGGGCACTGCTCATCACCACCTTGGGCGGAAGAGCTGCGGAAGAGCTGGTATTTGATACCGTCACCACCGGGGCTGCCAATGATATCGAAAAGGCCACAAGGATCGCCCGCTCCATGGTGACTCAGTACGGCATGAGCAAGAAATTCGGCCTTATGAGTCTTGAGACCATAGAGGACAGGTATTTGGACGGCAGGGCAGTGCTGAACTGCTCCGATGAGACCGCGGCAGACATAGACAATGAAGTCATGAAGCTCTTAAAGGATTCCTATAAGGAAGCGAAGAGGCTCCTAAAGGATAACAGGAAGCTTCTTGACAAGCTGGCAGCCTTCCTTATCAAGAGGGAGACCATCACCGGCGCCGAATTCATGAAGATCTACTGCAAGGAAAAGGGTATCCCCGTTCCGGAAAAGAAGAATTATGAGGAACGTTTCAGGGAGGCAAAGGCCGACCGGGAGGAAACTGATAAAGAGGCGAAGGATACTCCGGAGACCGGGGAAGGACCGGGGCCTGAGCAGGCCTACGATAAGCCTGCCGGGCAGGTGATGATCCGCGGCGGGAACGGTTCGGACTGGAATTCAAGGAACAATGCGCCCCAGAACCAGATGCCGGGACAGCAGATAGATTTCACCATTGATGACAGCCTCATACCCAGCAGGGATCCTTCAGAGCCCGCAGAGCCGACGGATAACGCCGGGGTTCAGGAAAACGATACGGACAGCGCCGATGGAGTTTGATATTGAGGAAAACCTTTCCCGGCTTCCCAAAAAGCCCGGGGTCTATCTCATGCATGCGGATGATGATGAGATAATCTACGTGGGAAAGGCGAAAAACTTATTTAACAGGGTCCATTCATATTTCAGGAGTAATAAGAAGAGCACGAAGATCCTGAAAATGGTGAGCCGTATTGCCTGGTTTGAATATATCGTCACCGATTCCGAGATGGAAGCTCTGGTGCTGGAGAGCAATCTCATAAAGAAGCATCGTCCCAGGTATAATACCATGCTGAAGGACGATAAGAGCTACCCTTATATCAGGGTGACGGTCAACGAGGACTATCCCCGGATCCTTTTTACCAGAAGGCCCAAGGGGGATACCCGCATCGAGAAAAAGACGGGGCACAGGATGTTCGGGCCCTATACCTCATCCCTGGCGGTAAGGGACACCATCGAGCTTATTAACCGGCTTTTTAAGCTCAGGACCTGCAACAGGAAGCTGCCGGAAGACGCGGACAAGATGCGGCCCTGCTTAAACTACCACATTCACAAGTGCTCCGCTCCCTGCAAGAGCGGCTGTATCACAAAGGAAGAATACAGGGAAGCCGTGGACGGGGCCATAGACCTGCTGGAAGGAAATATCACTTCAGTCATAAATATGCTGCAGGCTAAAATGGAAGAGGCTTCTTCTGAGCTTCGCTATGAGGATGCGCTTAATTACCGGAATCTCATTTCTTCGGTAAAGAGCATTTCCGTCAAGCAGAAGATCACCCTTACGGGAAGCGAAGAGGACCGGGATGTGGTGGCTCTTGTGTCGGAAGGCGAGGAGGCTGTGGTCCAGATCTTTTTTGTCCGGGAAGGACGGCTTAACGGCAGGGACCACTATTATATGTCCTCTGTGGGAGGGCTTAGCGCCGGCGAAGTGCTGGAGAGCTTTGTAAAGCAGTTTTATTCCGGGACTCCCTTTATCCCGAGGGAGATCATGCTGGAAGAGGATATAGAGGATAAGGAAGTTATCGAGGAATGGCTTTCTTCCAGGCGGGGTTCGAAGGTTTCCATCCTGATCCCGAAGAGGGGGATGAAGGAGAGGTTACTGCGCCTTGCTAAGAAGAATGCGGAGCTTATCCTTAATACCGACCGGGAGAAACTACGGAAGAACGAGGAAAAGACCAGGGGCGCCGCCAGGGAGCTTTCAGAGATCCTGGGAATAGAAAGCGCCGACAGGATAGAGTCCTACGATATTTCCAACATCAGCGGTTTTGAGTCCGTGGGAAGTATGGTGGTCTTTGAAAAAGGACGGGCTAAGAATTCCGATTACAGGAAATTCAGGATAAAGACAGTGCAGGGGCCCAATGACTATGCCAGCATGGAAGAAGTGCTGAGCCGGAGATTTGAAAGGCTTTTGAAGGGTGAGGAAAAAGAGGGAGATTCCTTTATAAGGATCCCGGATCTTATCCTTATGGACGGCGGAAAGGGGCAGGTGAACATTGCCCTGAAGGTTCTTTCACGGTTGAAGCTTGATATACCCGTTGCGGGAATGGTGAAGGATGATCATCACAGGACCAGGGGCTTATATTTTAATAATACGGAGCTGCCCATTGACGATCATTCCGAAAGCTTTCATCTTATAACCAGGGTGCAGGATGAGACCCACCGCTTTGCCATTGATTATTTCAGGTCTCTACACAATAAGACCACACTCCATTCCATACTTGATGATATAAAGGGCGTGGGAGAGAAGAGGAGAAAGGCCCTGCTCCGGGAATTCGGTTCCCTTGAAAAGATAAGGGAGGCTTCGGAAGAGGAGCTTAATAAGGTGCCGGAAATGGATCAGAGATCTGCCGCCGCGGTATTTGAATTTTTCCACGGCAGTGAAAGCGATGAATGAATGTCTTTTACAGCAGATATATTTTTGATATAATAAAAGTTCAATAGTTCTTATCTTTGGTGTTTTGGAGGTATATATGGCTACAGTCTCACTGGACAGTTTCATAGAGAAGATGGATCTCGTAAATCTCACTCCCCATATTCCGACGGAGAGTGTAAGGATCACCCAGCCGGAGATCAATCGTCCCGCACTTCAGCTCACGGGCTTTTTTGATCATTTTGATTCCGCCAGGGTGGAGATAGTGGGATTCGTGGAATATTCCTATATGATCACCATGAGTGAGGAGAGAAAGGACGAGATATACGGAAAGCTTTTATCCAGCGGTATCCCCTGCGTTATCTTCTGTAGGGACCTGGAACCGGATGAGAAGTTCATGTGGTATGCCGGTGAGAATAAGGTTCCCGTCTTTAAGACCTCGAAATCCACTTCCGATTTCATGGCGGAGACCATTAAGTGGCTGAACGTTAAGCTGGCTCCCTGTATTTCCATTCACGGGGTGCTGGTAGACGTTAACGGTGAAGGCCTGCTGATCACGGGAGAGAGCGGCATAGGAAAGAGCGAAGCCGCCCTTGAGCTGGTCAAGAGAGGCCACCGTCTCATATCCGATGATGTGGTGGAGATAAGAAAGGTCAGCGATGATACCCTTATAGGAAGCGCCCCTGACATCACAAAGCACTTCATAGAATTAAGAGGTATCGGTATCATTGACGTAAAGGCTCTTTTCGGTGCCACCAGCGTAAAGGAGACCCAGAGCATAGACTTAGTCATCAAGCTTGAGGACTGGGACAGGGACAAGGATTACGACAGGCTCGGAATGGAAGAAGAGTATACCGAGTACCTTGGGAAAAGGGTGGTCTGCCATAACATTCCCATCCGTCCGGGACGTAACCTGGCTATAATATGCGAAACCGCAGCCATCAATTACAGACAGAAAAAGATGGGCTATAATGCAGCCCAGGAATTATATAAGAGAGTGCAGGATAATCTCAGCAAAAAGAGGGAGGAATGAAAATGAGTTACGTATTCGGTGTAGATGTAGGCGGTACATCAGTAAAGATAGGATTGTTTACCGGTGAAGGTGAGCTTTTGGAAAAGTGGTCCATACCCACCAATACCGATAACAACGGGGCTTCGATCCTTTCGGATATTGCTGCGTCCATAGAAGGAAAGATCGGGGAAAAGGGTTTTTCATACTCTGAGATACTGGGCGTAGGCCTTGGACTTCCGGGACCCGTGGATGAAAAGGGCGTGATCAGAAAGGCAGTAAATCTCCACTGGCACGATACCTTCAATGTGGAAGAAAGGCTCATGTCCTGCTTTAAGGAAGAAATGAAGGTAAAGGCCGGAAACGACGCCAATGTAGCTGCATTGGGAGAAGCCTGGATGGGAGCCGGAAAGGGCTATAAGAATATCGTCATGGTGACTCTCGGCACCGGTATCGGAGGCGGAGTAATAATAAACGGGAAGATGGTGACAGGAACCACCGGAGCAGCGGGTGAGATAGGTCATACCTACGCCGGGGTTGATACGGAAGAGGTGTGCAATTGCGGGAACAGAGGCTGCCTTGAGCAGTTTGCGTCTGCCACCGGTATAGTCAGGCTCTTAAAGAAAGAGATGGAAAAGAATCCCGACGAGAAGACGGAAATGAATGAGAGACCCATAAATGCAAAGGAGATGTGGGAAGCAGTCAAGAACAAGGATCCCCTTGCCACCAGGGTTGCCGGGCAGTTTGGACAGTATCTGGGCACCGGTCTTTCCGTGGTTGCCGGTGTCTTAAATCCCGAGATCATAATCATCGGCGGCGGGGTTTCCATGTCCGGTGACGTGATAATGCCCTTTATCACGGAGAATTTTAAGAAGCATGTATTCCATGCCAGCGCAGACACCAAATTTGTCAGGGCCACCCTCGGAAATGACGGCGGTATCTACGGAGCTGCCGCCCTTCTGATCTGAGGCGCTGTTTCATGATATGTGATGTACTTTTAAGGTAAACATGAAAAAGGACATTTTAAGCGAGATATTAAATATCATCCCGGAGGACAGGGTCTGCCGGGATGAACCTATGAATAAGCATACTTCCTTCCGGACCGGCGGTCCTGCCGACTGCTATATAAAGATCGGAAGCGCAGAGGAGCTTTCTGCCCTTCTGTCCCTGTTAATTAAGAGCGGACAGGAATATATGGTCATCGGAAACGGCAGCAACCTGCTTATTTCCGACAGGGGATACAGAGGCGTGGTAATAGAGATACTTTCCGGTATGTCTTCTGTTTTGGTCGAGGGAGAGAGGATTATTGCGGATGCCGGCACACTGCTATCAAAGGTTTCGGATGCCGCCCTTAAGAGCAGCCTTAAAGGTTTTGAGTTTGCTTCCGGGATCCCGGGCACCGTAGGAGGGGCCATGGTGATGAACGCAGGAGCCTACGGCGGTGAGATGAAGGATATTGTACTCTCCGTAAAGGCTATAGATAAAGAGGGCAACAGGGTGGAACTATCCAATAAGGAGATGGATTTCGGCTACCGGAAGAGCATTATAAAGGAAAAGGGCTATATAGTTACACAGACCCTTTTCTCCTTGGAGAAGGGAGAAAGGGAAGAAATAGAAGGCCGGATAAGGGAGCTTTCCGAGATGAGAAGGGAAAAGCAGCCTTTGGAATACCCCAGTGCCGGCAGCACCTTTAAGAGACCGGAAAATAATTTCGCAGGAAAGCTCATTATGGAAGCCGGGCTCTCCGGGCTTAAGTCCGGTGGGGCGAAGGTGTCGGAAAAACACTGCGGTTTTATCATAAATGAAGGGGGAGCCACTTCTGCCGACATTTATTCGCTGATAAAGGAAGTTCAGGAAAAGGTTTTCTTATCCAGCGGAGTCATGCTTGAACCCGAGGTAATGATGATAGGAGAGTTCTAAGCTATATGCGTTTTGTCATTGTCACCGGCATGAGCGGAGCCGGGAAAAGTACATCCTTGAAAATGCTGGAGGATCTGGGCTATTTCTGCGTGGACAATCTTCCGGTGCCCCTTATCGGTAAGTTTGCGGAACTGGCAAATGAGCCAAACAGTGAGTTAAGCAAGATTGCAGTCGGCATAGACGTACGTACCGGCTTAACGAAGGTGGAGGACGCCTTAAAAAGCTTAAAGGAAGCAGGCTTTTCCTTTGAGATCCTTTTCCTGGAATGCGATGATGACGTGCTGATAAAGCGGTTCAAGGAGACAAGACGGGCCCATCCCCTGGTGGGAAGCGGCAGGGTCGAGGACGGCATAGAGCAGGAGAGGGAGCTTCTCCGCTATCTGAAAAAGAACGCTTCCTTCATCATAGATACCAGCCATCTTCTTACAAGAGAGCTTAAAACCGAGATCGATGACATCTTTTCGAAAAATAAGGGTTTCGGGAATCTTTTCATAACCGTACTTTCCTTTGGTTACAAGTACGGGATCCCGAATGACGCGGACCTGGTATTTGATGTGAGGTTCCTGCCCAATCCCTATTATATAGACGAGCTTAAATACAAAAGCGGTGAGGATAAGGAAGTAAGGGATTACGTCCTGAGCTTTGATGAAGCAAATATCTTCCTCGATAAATGCCTTGATCTTATTTCATTTCTGATCCCCAATTATGTGCTGGAGGGAAAGAACCAGCTTGTTATCGCCATAGGATGTACAGGGGGCAAGCACAGGAGCGTGACCCTGGCAAACAGGCTTTTTGACAGGCTGTCTGAGAGCAGCGGTTACGGCCTCAGGAAAGAGCACAGGGATATCTATAAGGACAGAAAGTAAACTGTATGTCATTTTCATCGGATGTAAAAAACGAGATATGTTCTTCCGTGCCTGAAGCCAGGCACTGCCAGCTGGCCTGTCTTGCAGGCCTTACTCTTATGAGCGCGGATATTTCCTTCGCTCCGGAGAAAGGACTGATGATCAGCTATCACACGGAGAATGAAGCCGTTTCCAGATTGTGCTTTACATTATTGAAAAAAACTATTAGAATATGTGCTGATGTTCAAATTCGTTGGGGGAAAACACCTGTTTACAGGCTTTTGCTGAAGGGCGACGAAGCCCGCTCGGTATGCGAGATGCTGAAGATCAGGGTTGGAGACAGGACGGTGAACAGTCTTCTTTATGAGAGATCCTGTTGCAGGAGAAATCTTATAAAGGGAGCTTTTCTCTCCGGGGGATCCGTCAGCAGGCCCGATGGCTCGTATCACATGGAGTTTGTCTGTGATACGGAAGAGGCCGCGGAAAGTCTTCGTTCCGTGATCGGCAGTTTTAATCTCGAAAGCCGTATTATCAGGAGAAAAAATAATCATGTTGTCTATCTGAAGGATGGCGACACGATAGTTACGATGCTGAATATCATGGGGGCGCCGCTTTCACTGATGGATATGGAGAATGCCCGTATCCTTAAGGATATGAGAAATACGGTGAACAGGCGTGTAAACTGCGAAACAGCAAATATTGCAAAGACTGTGAACGCAGCAGTGAGACAGGTAAATGATATTGAATATATCAGGGATCTGAGGGGATTTGGTTTCTTAAGCGACCCGTTAAGGGAGATGGCAGAAGTAAGACTTGCCCATCCCGATGCCGCTTTGAAAGAACTTGGTGATTTTCTTGATCCGCCCGTGGGTAAATCCGGAGTAAACCACAGACTGAGAAAGCTCAGCCAGATTGCGGACGACTTAAGGAGGAATATTTATGACCAGGAAAACAGTTGAAGTCTCAATGCAGGAGGGACTCGACACCAGACCCATCGCCATGCTGGTTCAGATCGCAAGTCAGTATGAATCTACGGTTTATATTGAATATGATGAAAAGCATGTGAATGCAAAGAGTATCATGGGAATGATGACTCTTGCCCTCAAAAACGGAGACAAGGTTGATGTGGTGACCGATGGCTCTGACGAGGCTCAGGCTGCAGACAGCCTCAGCAATTATCTGGTAGGCGAAGGGGTTGCTGTAGGACAGTAAGCCTCTGAAGCGTGGTGGATATGGAAAAAAGGATGTATTTCATCTACAATCCCCATGCGGGAATGGAGAGGATAAGAAGTAACCTTTTAGATATCATCGATATCTTTTCCAGAGACGGATATGAGGTTACGGTCTGTCCCACCAGGAAGAGAGGGGATGGAACGGAAGCCACCGTTAAGATGAAGGAAGGATATGATATCCTCGTCTGCTGCGGAGGGGACGGGACACTGGACGAAGTGGTGGCCGGTATGATGAAACGCTCAGACCGGATACCCATAGGATATGTCCCGGCAGGCAGTACCAATGATTTTGCCCGTACCCTGCAGATCCCTTCAAATATGCAGAGGGCAGCGGAGGTGATCTCCGAAGGCAGGGAATTTAAGTGCGACATAGGTTCCTTTAACGACAGGCCTTTTGTGTATGTGGCGGCTTTCGGGCTTTTCACCGATGTGTCATACGGCACCGGACAGGACCTAAAGAATACCTTCGGGCACTTAGCCTATATCATGGAAGCCTTCACCAGACTGGGTGAGATAAAGAGCTGCCGCATGAAGGTGGTCCACGACGGGATCGTTGAAGAAGACGATTACCTTTTCGGGATGGTTAGTAATTCTCTTTCCGTTGCGGGTATCAGTTTTCTTGCAAAATCCGGTATAATACTGGATGACGGACTCTTTGAAGTGACACTTGTGAAGATGCCTTCCGGCCCCATAAATCCCGGCAATATTGCCACTGCTTTGATGAACGGCGTTTCAAATGAGCAGGTCAGCTTTTTCAGGGCAAAGGAAGTGAGCTTTCTCTCACATGAGAAGGTTTCCTGGACTCTGGACGGTGAGTTCGGAGGCAGCTTTAAGAGAGTTAAGGTACAGAATGAGCACAAGAGCCTCGGCATAATGGTGCCGGTAAACGCGAAGATACCGGGAAGTACGAAGGTTCCCAAGGTTTCAATAAAGACCCTTCCCCCTTCTCCGGCGTAGATCAGGGTAGTTTCCGCCATAAGAGGCGTGGGACATATATTATTTTATAAGAAAGGATGGAAAAAATATGCCATTAGTTACAACAACCGAGATGTTCAAAAAAGCATATAACGGAGGATACGCTATCGGCGCATTCAATGTGAACAACATGGAGATAGTCCAGGCTATCACAGAAGCAGCCTGGGAGCTTCATTCTCCCGTAATCCTCCAGGCTTCAGCAGGAGCCAGGAAGTACGCAAAGCAGGCTTACTTAAAGCACCTTGTAGAGGCAGCTGTAGAAGCTACAAACGACGAGATCCCCATTTCTCTTCATCTGGATCACGGCGCTGATTTCGAAGTATGTAAGGATTGTATCGATAACGGCTTTACTTCTGTTATGATCGACGGCTCTTCAAGGCCCTTCGATGACAACGTTGCTGTTTCAAAGCAGGTTGCAGACTATGCACACGAGAGAGGCGTTGTTGTAGAGGCAGAGCTCGGAACCCTCGCAGGTGTTGAGGATGACGTAAATGTTGCCGCTGAGACCGCACAGTACACCGATCCCGATCAGGTTGAAGAGTTCGTTAAGCGTACAGGTGTTGATTCACTTGCAATCGCTATCGGAACCAGCCACGGCGCATACAAGTTCAAGCCCGGCACAGATCCCCACATCCGTCTGGACATCCTTGAAGAGATCTCCAAGAGACTGCCCGGATTCCCCATCGTTCTTCACGGATCTTCTTCTGTACCTCAGGAGTACGTAAAGATCATAAACAGCAACGGCGGAGCACTGCAGGATGCTATCGGTATCCCTGAAGATCAGCTTCGTGAAGCTGCAAAGAGAGCTGTCTGCAAGATCAACATCGACTCTGACCTTCGTCTTGGTATGACTGCAGGAATCAGGGAGCACATGGCTGCTCATCCCGATCACTTTGATCCCCGTCAGTACATCGCAGACGGACGTACCTATGTAAAAGAGATCGTTCACAACAAGATCATCAACGTTCTCGGTTCTGAGAATAAGGCTTGATAGAGATCATACAGCAATTGAAACGCCCGGCGGCTTGCCGGGCGTTTTTATATCCGTTTAATATATTTAGTCAGTGTATGATCGTCGACTTTCACGGATTCGTTTGTGGGGATGAAGCCCAGCTTTTCCGCAAAACGGACTGAGGGAAGGTTGTCGGGGCGGATGAAGGCGTTGATGTCAGTGAAGCCTAAAATGTCCCGGGCGTAATTGAGGAGGGCTGTGCAGACCTCGGTGGCAATGCCCTGTTTTCTGTAGGGTTCTGACAGGAGATAGCCAATCTCCGGGTCACTGAAGCCTTCCCGGTTTGAAAACCCGGCTCTGCCCATGAGGGCGCCGGTCGTTTTATCGATTATGTTCCAGAAACCGTATCCGAAGAATCCGTACATTTTTTCTATATAGGCTTTCTGGAAATCCCTTTCTTCCTCCTTTGTGGGAAGCAGGGGAGGGATAAAGCGCTTTATATCAGGGTCCTCATAGAGAGCGAAGAGAGCGTCGATATCATCGAGAGTGAGCTCCCGGATAAGGGTTCTTTCGGTTTCCGTTATAAGCCAGGGCAGCTGTCTTTTTCTCTGATACATCTTCTCAACGAAGTCCGCGGTGATCTCGTCAAAGCCTTCTATGACGCATTCCGTATCGGAGATATGACCGTTGAGTGCAGTCCTTCCCTCGGGAAGATAAGCTATATAACCGGTATCGTGAAGCCTCGCAAAGTTTACACCGGTCATGTTATCAGTAATGGTATAGGAATTATCCGGAATGGGACCTACAGGGAAAGCTCTGTCAGGATCTATGGTATAGAGTGTCACATTTTCCGAAACAAGTTCTTCCATTAGCTCTGTGAGAAACGGAGTGTCCGGATCCGATATGCAGAAGAAACAGTTTTTTAAGTCGTTCATATTTTGACCTTATGCCGCAGGCATCAGTGTCTCATCGCTTATCCTGCATCAAAGATGCAGGATGCCTCCCTGGCGAAGGGTGACGTGCTTGCGCGGCACCGATGCAAGTTTGAAACAATTGTTTCAAACTTGCCTTTAAAAGGGAGGATGCCAGGTGCCGGGCACCTGGCATTATTATGAAAAAGTTTTAATATAGTATTTACTACTATGGAAGATGTCTTTTTTTTATAATACGAGTATATACAAATCTTGTGTACAAAATTCATTTTCCACATGAAATATTTTCAAATGATTTGTAAACATGATGTGAACAAGCCCGTTTTTTTGAACTTTCGTCTATGCAAAGGCGTTAAACAAGTCCATTTTTAGGGCTTTTAACAGTTGTTTTTAAACAAAAATGCCGTAAAACGTTGACAGAGAGAGATTTCAAGGCTATTATCTATAATTGAGTAAAAAAATAGTGCGCGAAATACAGGTTTCGTGAGCATGTTGGTTTTTTGGAGGGAATATAGATGGCAATTAAGAGAAGAGCTGGTGCTGTAACTATTGATGTTAATGAAGTTGTTGCAGCTACTGAGAAGAAGACTGAGGAGAAAGCTGTTGTAGCAGCAGCTGAGCCGGCTCCTGCTAAGAAGGAGACTGAAAAGAAGGCTCCCGCAAAGAGAGGCGGAAGAAAGAAGGCTGATGCGGCTGATAAGACTGCTGCAAAGGAAGAGACCAAGACTGCAAAGAAGACTGCAGCAAAGAAGACCACAAGGAAGACAGCAGCAAAGAAGACCACCGCAAAGAAGACTACTGCTAAGAAGACAGCAGCAAAGAAGGACGACGAGAAGAAGACCACCACCAGGAGGGTTGCTGCCAAGGTCAGCGAGGCATTTGTTGTTCAGTTCAGAGGACGTGAAGTAAGCGCTGATCAGATAAAGGATCGTTTCAAGGATGTATGGACAAAGGATTATCTTAGAAAGATGTCTGACGTCAAGGATGTGGCTTTTTACATCAAGCCCGAAGATTCCGCAGTTTACTTTGCTGTAAACAACGGAGAAGACACAGGAAGTTTTGCGATCTAAGTAGTTTTTGCGAGTATAGCTGTTGAAGATCTGCGAAACAGATTTGTGAGTATTTATGAATTCAGTTAATTCAGAAAAAAAAGCCGGATACGAAAGCATCCGGCTTTCTGTAATGAAATGGCTTTTACTGCCGCTTATCATCTACGCCGCATATCTTATCTGCGGTATAGTTTCCCATACTTTTTCAGATGCTCTTATCCCCAATGAATACCGGGAGGGAGCCAATGTTTTCATGACCATGGAGTTATTAAAGGGAAATAACCCCTATTCCCTGGATGCCCTTAAAGGGGAGCTTCCTCCCATGATCTATCTTTACGGACCCCTTTATTCTCTTGTGACCGGGGCCCTGGGAGCTCTGCTTTCCCTTGTACGGCTGAACGCGGATCTGGTGCTGCTCCACTACGGCGTGACTTTTTTCTGCATCATCTTTTCTGCGGTCATCGCTTTTCTGATGGTAAAGGAAAAGACCGGTTCCCTGACGCTTTCTCTTGCGGCCTTTATTTTTCTTATAAACTGCAGCTGGCGTTATAACTATGTGAATGCGGTTCCGGACAGCATGGGACTTGCCATTATGATGTTTATAATCTTCCTTGTGAGCCGCAGGGACTTTAAGGGACAGGAGCTTGTCTGCGCGTTTCTCACGGTGGCGGTATTTTTTACAAAGCAGTATTATCTTCTGGTGGCAGGAACCGTCACAGCCTTTTTATTCCTGTTTAAGGGCATAAAGAGCACGCTTAAATATCTGATCTCATTTGCGCTGATCTTCGGCGTCACGGCTTTTCTGCTGAATCTTTACTGTCCTCTTTTTACCACTTATATGCTGTATTTCGCAAAGGGTCCGGGGAGCGGAGTTGCGTCAAAGGTTACCAGAGGCACGGTTAAAATGACCGGGACCCAGTATAATATCCAGCAGATAATGTCTCTCGGCGGGATCTTTTTCATGTTCTTCCTGACAGAGATGCTTGCCTGCATTTTCTTCTTTGTGAGATTT
>JAFSKT010000195.1 GCA_017448845.1 Lachnospiraceae bacterium | reverse complement strand
GTAGACTTTGCCTTTGAAAAGAGGCAGGATGTCATAGATTATGTGGTGCAGAAGTACGGCAGGAGTAAGTGCGTACAGATAGTCACCTTCGGAACCCTGGCTGCAAAGGGCGTAATAAGGGACGTGACTAGAGTCATGGACCTGCCCTATGATTTCGGGGACAGCCTTTCAAAGATGATCCCCAATGAGCTCAATATCACCCTTCAAAAGGCTTTGGATGAAAATAACGACCTGCGGAAGCTCTATGAGAGTGACCCTCAGGTAAAGCAGGTCATAGATATGAGCATGCGCCTTGAAGGACTGCCAAGGCACACTTCCATACATGCTGCCGGCATACTGATCACCCCTGAGGACGCAGACAGGTTCGTGCCCCTTTCCAGGGGAGCAAACGGTGAGATCACAACCCAGTTCACCATGACCACACTAGAGGAACTGGGGCTTTTGAAAATGGACTTTCTGGGACTCCGCACCCTTACTGTCATCGAGAATGCGGTGGAGTTTATTAATGAGAGAACCGGCGGGAACTTAAATATAAATGACATAGATTATAACGATCCCGCAATTCTTAAATTTATCGGAACCGGCGAGACTGACGGGATATTCCAGCTGGAGTCCGGGGGGATGCAGCGTTTTATGAAGGACCTTGCCCCGGAAAGCCTTGAGGATATCATTGCCGGCATAGCCCTGTACAGGCCGGGGCCCATGGACTTTATACCCCAATACATAGAAGGAAAGAGGACTCAGGACAGCGTAAAATACCTCTGTCCCGAGCTGGAACCCATACTTAAGCCCACTTACGGCTGCATCGTTTACCAGGAACAGGTGATGCAGATCTTCAGGGATTTAGCGGGCTATTCCCTTGGCGCAGCGGACATCATCCGCCGGGCCATGAGTAAAAAGAAACAGAAGGTCATTGACGAGAACAGGGATATCTTTGTTTACGGCGGAGAGATGGAGGTAAGGGAATCTATCCAGAAGATCCCCGGCGGTGTCGCAAACGGCATCAGTGAAGATGCGGCCGTAAAGATCTACGCCAGCATGAATGATTTTGCGAAATATGCCTTCAATAAATCCCATGCTGCCTGCTACGCCTATGTCACCATGCAGACCGCTTACTTAAAGTATTATTATCCCGTGGAATTCATGGCCAGCTTAATGACCAGTGTGCTTGATAATCCGGGAAAGCTCTCCGGATATATGCTTTCGGCCAGATCCATGGGGCTGGAGCTGCTTCCCCCTGATATCAATAAAGCAGTGTCCGGATTTTCTCCCGCAGGTGAGCGCAGCATCAGATACGGGCTTTCCGCCATAAAGGCTGTGGGGGTATCCGTAATACAGGCCGTGGTGAAGGAAAGGGAAGAAAACGGCGAATTCACATCCCTAAGGGACTTCGTGAACCGAATGGCCGGAAACGAAGTTAACCGCCGAACGGTGGAAGCCTTTATAAAGGCCGGGGTGTTTGACAGCTTCGGAGGAAAGAGACGGCAGTACATGGAGGTTTACGAGGGTCTCCTGGATTCCGCGATCCGCGAAAAGAAGGACAATATGGCGGGACAGATGTCCTTATTCGAGTTTATGGATCCGGGTTCGGAAAGCTCCTACACCGGAGATAACCTTCCGGACATAGAGGAATATCCTGAGGAGACCAAGCTTGCTTACGAAAAGGAAGTGCTTGGAATATATCTTACCGGGCACCCTCTCCTGCAGTACGAAAAGCTGATAAAGAAAAATTCCGATGTTTCCAGTGCTGATTTCCTCCTAAATCCCGACACCAACCAGATCGGAATAAGAGAGGGAAGGAAGGTAGCTCTTGGGGGCATGATCACCGCAGTGAGAAGAAGGCAGACCAAAAAAGGCGATACCATGGCCATATTCTTCCTTGAAGATATGCTGGGGACAGTGGAATGTATAGTATGGCCCAGGGTTTATGCGGAAAATGTCTCAATTATTACGGAGGACGCAAAGGTACTCTTAAAGGGAAGAGTGAAGGCCGATGATGAGAAGGACGGACAGCTCATGGTGGACGAGATCATTCCCTTTGAGGATTTAGGAGGGAGCCTTTACATCCGCTTTGAAGATATGTTCAGCTACCGGGAAAAAGAGGAAGAACTGAGGAGCGTTTTAAGGAGTTCCGAGGGACGTGACAGGGTGATCATATACCTGAATAAGGAAAAAAAGCAGAAGATGCTGCCGGAATCCCAGAGCGTGAAAGCGGATGAAGAGCTTATCCGGATCTTAAAAGAGAAGTTTGGGGACGAAAACATAAAGTATGTGGGCTGAAAATTTGGCGCCCGACTTGAAAAATACACGTGTTTTTAATATAATTAGTGGGATTTACAGGCACTTATAGGCTTTTAATTGTGTGGAGAGCATAAAATGGCAAAAGCAGAAAAAGCTATAAAGACCATAGGGGTACTGACCAGCGGCGGGGATGCGCCGGGAATGAACGCGGCTATCCGTGCGGTTGTAAGGAAGGCATTGAAAAACGGACTTAAGGTCATGGGTATTGACAAGGGCTATCAGGGCCTTTTGAATAACGAGATAAGGCCCATGAACGCAAAGGATGTGTCCGATTCCATTCAGATGGGCGGAACCATATTGAAGACAGCCCGTTCTGAAGAATTCACCACCCGTGAAGGCCAGGAAAATGGCGCGAAGATCTTAAAGGAGCACGGTGTCGATGCACTGGTTGTCATCGGCGGAGACGGTTCATACAGGGGCGCTCTGGCACTTTCACATCTCGGTATCGGAGTGATAGGAATACCCGGAACCATCGATCTGGACATTGCCTGCACTGATTACACCATCGGTTTTGACACCGCCATCAATACGGCCATGGAGGCCATTGACAAGGTCCGTGACACATCTTCCTCACATGAGAGATGTTCCATTATAGAGGTTATGGGTAGGAAAGCCGGTTACATAGCGCTCTGGTGCGGAATTTCCAGCGGCGCCGAGGAAATCCTCCTTCCCGAGAAATATGACTTTGACGAGCAGAAGATCATAAATCATATAGTAGGTATCAGAAAGCTTGGTAAGACCCACTTCCTTATCGTAAACGCAGAGGGCGTGGGACACTCGGTTTCCATGGCAAGGCGTATAGAAGCCGCCACCGGTATGGAGACCAGGGCCACCATCTTAGGATACATGCAGCGAGGCGGATCACCTACCTGTAAAGACCGTTTTTACGCATCAGTCATGGGAGCCATGGCGGCAGACCTTCTGACAAAGGGCGTGATCAACAGAGTTATCTGCTTTAAGAACGGAGACTTTACGGATATTGATATCGACGAAGCTCTGGCAATGAAAAAGGAAATCCCGGAATATTACGTAGAGATAGCAAAGGATCTGGTTAGGTGATAACATCGTACACCAACCCAAAACTTAAAAATATCCGGGAGCTCATGAACCGCTCCCGGGCAAGGAAAAAGGCGGGTGCTTTCGTAACAGAGGGCATCCGCATGTTTAATGAAATACCGGAAGAGCTGATAGAAGAGGTATATGTAAGCGAGAGCTTTCATGAAAAGAACCCGGGAATATCCGGGGAGACAGTATCGGAGCCGGTTTTCAGGAAACTTTCGGACACACAGAATCCCCAGGGGATACTCTGCGTGGTGAAGCAGCCGGAATTTGATCCCGAAGCATGTTTAAGCAGGGAACAGGGGCTATACCTTATTCTTGAAAGGATACAGGATCCGGGAAATCTCGGAACCATTGTCCGGACTGCCGAGGCAGCGGGAGTGAGCTGCATAATTATGGACAGGGATACGACGGATCTCTATGCTCCTAAGGTCATAAGGTCCACCATGGGTTCAGTTTTCAGGGTACCCTGCTTTTATACGGAGGATCTTAGCGGCACTATTGCAGAGATGAAGGCGAAGGGCATAGTCCTTTACGCAGCGGACCTGAAGGGCAGCGTTTTTTATAACGAGGTGAAATACCCGGGGAAGACCGCCTTTATGATAGGCAATGAGGGGAACGGACTGAAACCGGAAACAGCGGAAAAGGCGGATGAAAGGATAAAGATCCCCATGAAGGGGAAGACGGAATCCTTAAATGCCGCAGTGGCGGCGGCGCTTTTGATGTACGGATATATGAACGCCATGGTATGAGCTTAAGGGAAGTTTTTCAGGGGAGCACATAGAAGAAAGGATCTGAAATATGGGAACACTTAAGGGAAGAAACTTTTTGACATTGATGGATTTTACGCCGGATGAGATAAGGCATTTTCTGGACCTGGCCGCTAAATTCAAAAAGATGAAGAAAGATGGCGTGAGCCACGACGGACTCCGGGGAAAAAATGTGGCTCTTATCTTTGAAAAGACCAGCACAAGAACCAGGTGTTCCTTTGAAGTGGCAGCTCATGACCTCGGCATGCAGACCACCTATCTGGATAATTCCGGTTCCCAGCTGGGAAAAAAGGAGAGTGTCGAGGATACGGCCTCAGTTCTGGGGCGCATGTATGACGGAATAGAATACAGGGGCTTCGGACAGGAGAGGGTGGAGACCATCGCGAAGTACTCCGGCGTTCCCACATGGAACGGCCTGACGGATGAATACCATCCCACCCAGATACT
>JAFSKT010000017.1 GCA_017448845.1 Lachnospiraceae bacterium | reverse complement strand
TGACAACATCCCGACTGAAGCCACGGTATAGAGCCCTCGTTCCAGTATTCTGGCTTAGCGGTCGACGGGGTACCTCCTGTGACAACCGTCGTCAATTCTTCAATCTTTTTATATTCCATGTATCATCCCCACAAATATCAATTTATAAAACATTTTTTCTATACTATTTATATATCTGTCATTTTCAACCGGTTACAATTTGTCACCAGTTGACTTCCTTCTTCATTTAGCCTCTGTTTAAACTCATTCCAACAAAATGAATCTTATCATTTCCCATAATCTTTATACTTCCCCAGATATATCATTTGTTCAAAAGCTTCTCCAGTTCATCCATCTCAACTAAAATCTGCTTCTCGATTTCTCTGATATTTGCCATGATCTCTGACGTTGGCGGGTACTCTACCGCGACATATTCAATCTTTTTGTATTTATTGATCGAGAGATCATAGTCGTGATCAGCGATTTCCTTCTTGGATACCATAAAGGATTTGTCTGTGCGCTCTCTGTCTTTTTCTGCTTCAAGATTCTTGAAACGGCTGATAATATCAGGGATATCATTCTCCTTGATCTCAGTCCTCTTATCGTCAAGGCTGAAGCCATCGGCTGTCATGTCATAAAACCACACATCATCGGTTCCGCCGTGCCCTGTCTTGGTAAAGATGAGTATTCCGGTAGAAACGCCGGCGTATGGCTTAAACACCCCGGAAGGCATAGAAATAACCGCTTCAAGCCTCTGATTTTCAACGATTTCCTTTCTGATAGCCTTGTGTGCATTTGAGGAACCGAATAGTACACCATCAGGAACAATGCATGCGCACCTGCCCCCAACCTTAAGCATTCTTACAAACAGCGCCAGGAACAAGAGCTCCGTCTTCTTGGTCTTACACACTTTCTGAAGATCAGTTGATACCGTATCAGCATCGAGATTGCCCTTAAAAGGCGGATTTGCCAGGATAAGGGAATACATTTCCCTATCAGGATTCTGATCGGACAAACTGTCGCGGTACTCTATAAACGGGTTCTCCACACCGTGAGTCATCATATTCATTGCCCCGATACGTAACATGGTCCTGTCCATATCATAGCCATGGAACATATCATTCATGAAGTGGTTCCGGTTTTGCTTATCGAGAAGAACTTCATTTTTATACTTATCTCTAAGATAATCACTGCTGGCAACAAGAAAACCGGACGTACCGCATGCCGGATCACAGATATTATCTGTCGGCTTTGGATCCATCATCTCAACCATCATACGGATAATGTGTCTTGGCGTTCTGAACTGACCGTTAACGCCGGACTGTGAAATCTTAGAAAGAAGATATTCATAAACATCACCGCGTATATCGGTCTTATGAAGCTCCTCCATCATGGAATAGATTTCGTCCATAGCATCAACGATCTTGGACAGCATCAAAGGCGTATTTACCTTGAAGATTGCATCATCCATATACTTACTGTATGCGGAATTCTTATCCCCATGAAGGTTCTTTATAAAAGGGAATACCCATTCCTGTACTACAGAATACATTCTCTGTGCAGGAAAATCATGGAATGTGGACCACTTAAGCTGGTTGCCGTCAACCTTACGGTCCCCGATCTCCACCTCATCTGCAAAAATGCTCTTATAAGGAAGGCCCAACATAGCCGCTTCCTTAGCACGCAGATTATCCGTATCATCCAGATCCTTTATGAACATGAGATACGTCATCTGCTCAACAACATCAAGCGGATTGGTTATTCCTCCGGTCCAGAAAATCTCCCACAGACTGTCAATCTTATTACCAAGTTCTCCTTGCATTTTCGTTCTCCTTTATTCTTTGTCTCTATTCCAAACGTATTTTGTGTATCTTCCACTACATATCTTTATAATGTTTTCTGATGACAACAATTCCGACAACGCTCTTTCCACCGTTATCCGGCTGATGTCAGGACATTTCTCCATAATCTGAGACTTTGTGATCTCACCGTGTGTGTTCCTAATAAGTTCAGAAACCCGCTCCGTTTTTGACAATCCGCTGGTGACCAAAATCTTTACTCTGCCGGATAAATCTCTATAAGCCGCCAATAAAACGCTGAGCATATACTTCACAAAAGGACCGTAATCGTTATCTCCTTCGTGCCAGTTAAGGGAACTGTCCTGTAGGCACTCATAATATGATTCCTTGGTCTTCTCGATCAGATGCTCGATACTGATATATTTCCCCACGAAATATCCGGCCCTATACAGCATTAACAGTGTAAGCAGTCTGCTCATTCTGCCGTTGCCGCTATTAAACGGATGTATGCAAAGAAAATCCAACACAAACATCGGAATCAGAAGAAGCGGATCTACTGTCCCAGTTCCGAGAGCTTTATCAAACTCATTACATAGGTTCTCAATTGATTCCGGCGTTTCCAACGTAGAAACAGGTTTAAAACGAACAAATCTGTTCTTCTCATCCTCTTCCCCAATGATATTGTCAGTAGTCTTATATTTCCCGCCGAAATCATACCCTTCAAATTTATAAAGGTCTCTGTGGAGCTGAAGGATCATATTCGGCCTTATTGAAATATAATCATAGCTTTCATTGATTGTATTCAGTACATCTCTATATCCGGCAATCTCACGCTCATTCCTCGTCCTGGGTGTAGTCTTGTCTTTTACAATTGCCTTCAGCCTCGCATCTGAAGTATAGATACCTTCAATTTTGTTGGATGCTTCGGTACTCCGGATTCTCGCTACCCCAACAAGCTTTGTCAGCGACTCTTCTTTTGCATCTATATAAAGTGTCTGTTCACCTTTATACTCGTGGATCCGAGTAAGTAACCCTACGATTTCCGGCGTAAGCAGCTTTTTCCATTTTTGATCATAAAGAAAGGTTCTCATTTACCTCCTAATTAACGCATCAATTCACTCAAACAGGCAAAATGATATATCTGAATAATAACACCAAATTGATTTATCGTCAAAATTTAACTACATCAAATATACATTAAATGATGTAGTTAAAATCAATTATCCTCCTATTCAGCTTTTCCCTACCGATTTTTCATTTAGCTGTTGACATATTATATTTTATGCAATATAATTTAGTAAAATCAATAAAAAGGAGGTCCGGAAGATGGGATTTTATGATCAGAGTGTTACTGCAGTATCAGGTGAAGAGATATCTATGGAAGAATACAGGGGAAAGGTGGTCCTCATAGTAAATACCGCTACGGGCTGTGGATTCACGCCCCACTACAAAGATATCGAGGCAATGTATGAGAAATATCATGATAAAGGCCTTGAGGTGATCGACGTGCCCTGCAACCAGTTCGCGGGACAGGCACCGGAAACCGATGAGGAGATCCACGAATTCTGCACCCTGAAATATAATACACAGTTCCCCCAGATGAAGAAGTCTGATGTGAACGGCGAAAACGCTCTTCCGCTCTTCAAATACTTAAAGGAACAGAAGGGCTTCGAAGGCTTCGGAAAGGGTCCCAAAGCCTTTGCCATGGGGGCCATGCTCTCAAAGATCGATAAAGATTACAAGAACAATCCGGAGATCAAGTGGAACTTCACGAAATTCGTAGTTGACCGGGAAGGCAATGTTGTGGCAAGGTTCGAGCCCACCGCAAAGATGGATCTCGTTGACAAATGCGTGGCAGAACTGCTTTGATCTTTCAGTAAACAAAGCGATTCAGCAAGGGGACGGCTCAGGCCGTCCTCTTTTTCATCCGGCATTTCGCCGATTTCTCCTATTTATCAAGAACCACCTTCCATGTTTATACTTATACTTCCTTGACCATTACACAATTTTTGTGTATTTTATAAGAAAATGACAATCCATCGGTAGTGTTTATCAAACAGACTACAGACGAAATGGGAAAAAACAGCTATCCGTACGTAGTGTTTATCAAACAGACTACGGACGAAATACGGAAAAACAGCTATCCGTACGTAGTGTTTATCAAACAGACTACGGACGAAATAGAAAAAAACAGCTATCCGTACGTAGTGTTTATCAAACAGACTGCGGACGAAATACAGAAAAACAGCTATCCGTCCGTAGTGTTTATCAAACAGACTACGGACGAAATACAGAAAAACAGCTATCCGTCCGTAGTGTTTATCAAACAGACTACGGACGAAATACAGAAAAACAGCTATCCGTCCGTAGTGTTTATCAAACAGACTACGGACGTAATACAGAAAAACAGCTATCCATCGGTAGTGATTATTAAAAAGGCGGCGGACCATAAAAAAAGACTGCATAGGAGACAGGAAATGACGGTTGTTTATCCTGTGATTTTTACACAGACAAATGATAAAAAAGATACTTATCTCATTGAGATCCCGGATCTTGGCGGAATTACAGAGGGGCACGGCATAGCAGACGCCGTTCACATGGCAAGGGATTATATCGGATGTGCATTATATGATAAAGAAGACTATGAAATCCCTGTTGCCAGTAAAATAAAAGATGTGGATCCACTTAAAGGCAGATTTTCCGATAATGGAGAAAGCATAATATCAGTTGTGGATGTTGATATCGAGGTATATAAAAGAAAAATGCAGGAAAAGGCTGTAAGAAAAAACGTAAGCCTTCCTGCCTGGCTTGCCGCAGAGGCCGAAAAAGCCCACGTCAACCTGTCCAGAGTCCTTCAGGACGCTTTGAAAGAAAAGCTAAATATAGCATAGATAATAAAAAAATATTTTTTTGAAATTTTTTGTAACGAAATGCAAACTACTCCGTCTAACCGGTGAGAACAAAAGAAAGGGTAACCTGGAAAAATGGATAAGAACACCGCGGAAAAGCTGTATGAAGCATTCTATATGAAGGTGTTTTCCTATGTCATGACACTCACGGCGGACCATGAAGACGCAATGGAGATCACCCAGGAAACATTTTACAGGGCGATTTCCACCAGCAAAACCTTCAGGGGAGAGAGCGAAAGCTACACCTGGCTCTGCGCCATAGCAAAGAATCTCTTCATCGATGAGACCAGAAGGCGCTCAAAGTTCACGGACGCACCGCTTGATGAGGAACAGGACAGAGGAAAAAGCTTTGAAAAAAAGCTCACGGACTCGGACTTCTCCCTGCGCATACATAAAATACTGCATGACATGGATGAGCCCTATAAGGAAGTCTTCCAGCTCCGTGTCTTCGGTGAATTATCCTTTAAGGAGATCGGCTCGGTCTTCTCAAAAACCGAAACCTGGGCCCGGGTAACCTATCACCGTTCAAAGATCATGATAAAGGAAAGGATGGAAGTATGAAATACGAATGCGAAATGATAAAAGATCTGCTGCCCTTATATAAGGACGGCGTATGCAGTGCCTCAAGCACCAAAGCTGTTGAAGAGCATATCTCGGAATGCCCGGAATGCACTAAAATACTGGAAGAATTAAAGGATACCGTCATAGACGAAATGATGATAAAGGAAAAGGAAGAGGTTTTAAGCTCTCAGGCAAACTTCTTTAAGAGAAAGAGCGCCATGATCGGCTGCATCATCGCCGGGGTGTTCGCCCTTCCCATACTGATCTGCCTCATCGCGAACTTAGCGACAGGACATGGCTTAAGCTGGTTCTTCATCGTCCTTGCGGCAATGCTGATACCCACATCTTTACTGGTGGTCCCACTTTTGCTGCCGAAGAACCGGATGTTCTTCACGATGAGCTCCTTCACCTTAAGCGTAATCCTGCTCTTGGCCGTTTGCAGTATATTAAGCGGAGGGACATGGTTCTTTGTAGCAGCTTCAGCGGTATTATTCGGTCTCAGCGTATGTTTCAGCCCCTTCATCGTAAACAGAAGACCCGTTAAGGAACACCTTGGGAACGTAAAGGGCCTGACCGCCATGGCAGTATGCACCATGACCTTTTTCCTTATGATGTTCTGCATCGGACTGTACGTTGTTTCACCGCTCTATAACAGGCTGGCGTTTATCATCTCCGTTCCCTGTGTTATACTCTTCTGGATACTTTTCCTTATCATAAGGTATCTTCCGGGCAACGCATGGATCAAGGCAGGAACTGCAGTAGCAGCATTCGGTATCGTCGGATACGCAGCGGCCAAGCTGATCCTCTACCTTCTCACCATCACTGCACCTGCAGGAGAGAACATCGTATATACGGATAATTCCCTTGGAATGGTGATCCCCTGTGCTGTGATCGGCGCGATACTTGTGATCGTTGGATTCTTAAAAAAGGAAAAAACCACCGGCCAGGCAGCTGTTTGAAAAACAGCCCGGGCATAAACCTTAAAACTGGAGTTTTATGGAAAAAGCCAATAACCGCAGATCTTTAGGAACCTTTATTACCTCGATGCTTATCTTCGGAACCATCGGGGTATTAAGGCGTTATATACCCCTGTCATCCGCACTGCTCTGCTTCACCAGAGGGATCCTTGGAGGGCTCTTCCTCCTTATATTTGTAAGGATCAAAAAGATCGACGCCGGCGTAAAGCCCGACCGCAGCGTCTTTATCCGGCTTATCATCACAGGCGCCATGATCGGGATCAACTGGATCCTGCTCTTTGAGGCATATAACTATACCACCGTGGCCATAGCAACTCTCTGCTATTACATGGAACCCACCATAATCATACTCCTGTCCCCCTTTATCTTTAAGGAAAAGCTCACCGGAAAAAAAGCCCTGTGCGCTGTGATCTCCATCGCCGGAATGATACTGGTATCCGGCGTCATCGGGGACAGCGGTGCCGGAAGCGGCAGCATAAAAGGAGTGATCTTGGGTCTCGGAGCCGCCCTATTCTACTCTGCCGTTGTCATCATGAATAAAAAGACCCCCGGGGTTGAACAATACCGGAGGACCACTGTATTACTGCTGTCGGCAGGCCTTGTCATGCTGCCCTATCTCATAATAAAAAAAGAGGCTGCAGGCTGTCTCATCTCACCCACAGCCATCATCCTTCTTCTTATAATGGGCATCGTCCATACCGGCATAGCCTACGCCATGTATTTCGGAAGCATGGACGGTCTCAAAATGCAGACCATCGCAGTCTTAAGCTATATAGACCCGGTGTCCGCCCTTATTTTTTCAGCTATTCTCTTAAAGGAACCCCTGGGAATCACAGGCATCATCGGAGCCGTGATGATCATAGGTTCCGCCATGATAAGCGAAATGCCGACAGCCAAAGAATCATAAATCCAGGAAAAGCCTCAGGTCCCGTATGCTATCTTTATGATATCGTCAATCCCGGTCTCTTCTATGGAGACATCCTTTATGGTCTTTTCCTTTGAAAGATCAGCGATTATCTCGGCGGCTGTCAGGTCCTTTTTCATAAATCTGTACTTCGCCACATTTCCCTTATGTTCCGTCATCTCGCATCTTACGTGCTCCGGCGCGGACTCATCGTAATACTCCACCACCAGGGTCTTATATGGCGCGATCCTGTCCACGATCTCATTTAAGTTGCCGTCTTCCATCAACTCCCCGTGGTTTATGATTATGATCCTTTCGCAGAGTTCCTGTATATCCCCAAGATCGTGGGTGGTGAGTATTACTGTGGTCTTTCTCACCTTATTTATCTCTTTTATGAATTTCCGGAGGGCGTATTTAGCGGAAACATCAAGGCCTATGGTGGGTTCGTCAAGGAACAGAACCCCCGGGGAATGGAGCATTGCCGCCACCAGATCCCCTTTCATCCTCTGTCCCAGGGACATCTGCCGCACCGGCTTGTCCATGATCTCCCGGATCCCCAGTATCTTATCCAGATCATCTATGGTCCTGTCATAATCCTTCTGATCGATCTGATAAATGTGTTTCAGGAGTTCAAAGCTCTCCCCGAGGCGGAGATCCCAGTTAAGCTGGGAGCGTTGCCCGAAGACCACTCCTATGTTCTTTACCGCTTCCTTCCTGTGTTTTGAAATATCAATGTCGTCGATCAGCACCCTTCCCTCAGTGGGAGTCAGGATCCCGGACATCATTTTGATGGTGGTGCTCTTTCCCGCGCCGTTAGGCCCTATGAACCCCACTATCTCTCCGGTATCGATATGGAAGGACAGGTTGTTCACCGCACGCATGGTCGTCCGCACCGGCATAACAAGGCCTTTTATGGCCCCCTTCAATCCCGGCTCCTTTTTTTTAAGGATATAATCTTTACTTAAGTTTTGGACATCTATCATTATCAGTTGCCTGCGCTTTCGTATTTTTTTAAGCCCGTGTTGAAATAAGCTCCGGCGATCAACATCACTAAAATCCCCACAGCTAAGGTCACAAAGGGGATCATCATACCGTTATACCGCCCCTCTATCCCAAGCAGCGAGGACACCGGGTAAAAAGATATCCAACCCACCGGAATGAGATATGTGAGTATAAACTGCATGCTCTCAGGGTACATGGACAGAGGATACATGGTGGTCTTATCCATAATCTCCTGAGTATATTGCCCGAAATCCACGGCGCTTCCCGTGTGAAATGACGTACTGCCGAGAAGGATATAAATGCCTCCCCGGATAAGGGTTGCCCCCACCAGCATAATAAGCACCTGAAGGATGAATAAGAGATTTACGCTTACGCTGCATTTCACGCATCCATAGATAAATACAAGTATTCCCGGGATCAGATCCGTCACCCCGAAGATATTGATATTGGTGAAAAAGAACTGGTACAGCACCCCTAAGGGCCTTGTGAGATACCTGTCAAATTCCCCTTCGATAACGAAATATCCCATAAACCATCCCTGGACAAAAAAGATCATGGAAAGGGCGTGGGATATGACGGAAAGCCCGTACAAAAAGGCCAGCTGACCGTAATTCCAGCCGTTTATCTGCCCGAAGGACTCCACAACAAATTTGATGATGGCAAAGCCCATGATGAACTGCAGGGGATTCGATATCATCCAGCCTGCGATATTTGCGGGATATTCGATTATGGTCATAAAGGCCATCTTTATTACGTGAGCCGTCACATCCAGGTAATGGATAAACTCGTTAAGCGCTTTCTTCATCCGCCCTGCACCATAACCTTTCTCACGACCCTGCTCTGAACATAAAAGAACACCGCCGATAAACCTAAGAGCCACAGGAACTGGATCTTCATGCCGCTTAAATACTCGGCCCGGCTCCCTCTCCCGATATAAATGCTGAGAGGAAGCTGATAAATATAGACAAAGGGAAGCGACCCCAAAACCTTTTGTACTGCAGGCGGGAAAAACCAGATGGGAATGATGCTCCCGGAAAGGAGCCTTAAAAGATGCTTTTTAACCTGAATAAGGGCGTCAATATTAAAGGCCGTAAAAGCCATCATACCAAAGAGTGCCGCAATGATCCAATTGATAAGAAAGGATTCCGCCACCGAAATGATAAAAAGTGGAAGGTCCCTTATGTCAGCCATTGCCGGAACCTTTATCATGAGAGAGCCGATAAGAATTATCGGGAGCATGTTCTGAAAGAAAAGCGCCAGGATATTTCCTATGTCCTCCGCAAAATACACTCCGAAGATATTGATAGGCTTCATCATGTCCGTTGCCACTGTGCCCCGGTCCACGCTCCGCTCTATCCTTCTCTCCACATTTGTGATGAGAAGCACCGACAAAACCGAAGACATAATGACATAGGTAAGCATACTGTCCGCATCCACATCGCCTACCATGTCCCGTCCCTTATACAGCGCCTTCCAGAAGTACGCCGAGGTTATCATTATTATGGTCTGCATGATGATGTTCCCATAAACATTGAACTCGTAGGCCATGCTGGTTATTATCTGCGTTTTAACAACATACAGATACTTTTTCATTAATGATCTGCTGTCCTCTCTTCTCCTGCGCTCTTTTCGCTTTGGGATTCTTGCTGTCCTGTCGGGATTTTATGCCCTTTTCAGAGGAAAATTGTCGTCTTAGGCATAAATCCGCTCCGGCTTTCTCCCGGTCTGCCGGGATTCTATGCCCTTTTCCGAAGAAAATTGTTCCTTTAGTCATAAATCCGCTCCGGCTTTCTCCCGGTCTGCCGGGATTCTATGCCCTTTTCCGAAAGAAATCATCGCCTTAGGCATAAGATTTCTCTTTTCTTCTTCCTTCCTGCGCAGAATCTATGCCCTTTTCAGAAGAAAAATGTCGCCTTAGGCATAAATCCTCTCCGGCTTTCTCCCGGTCTGCCGGGATTCTATGCCCTTTTCAGAAGAAAAATGTCGCCTTAGGCATAAGATCTCTCTTTTCTTCTTCCTTCCTGCGCAGAATCTATGCCCTTTTCAGAAGAAAAATGTCGCCTTAGGTATAAAATCACGACAGAAGACCCACGGCAAAGCCGAATTCTATGCCCTTTTCAGAAAGAAATCATCGCCTTAGGCATAAATTCACGACAGAAGGCCTCCGCTGTGTGCTGACGTTTACTGCAGGAGTTCCAGTATCGTATCGTAGGCGAAATTGCCCGCGGCCTCCTTCAGCTTGCCGTAAAGCTCCGCATCTTCATCCGGGATGCGGTAAGCATTCATCTCATCGAAAACGCTTTCCAACCTGTCGCAGTCCATGCTTTCGGCCGCCGCCTTTATCTCATCAAAGACGCCTTTCATAAGGGCGGGATCCGCAGGCATCTTTCCGTCCTCGGAAACGCCGCTGTCAAATATCCTCCGGAGAGGCTCCTTAAAGCACTCAAGCGCTTCAAGCAGAGCATAATGATTGGCGTTGATATAATCAACGTCACCTGCCTTACCGGCATTTTCAAGCTCCTGGGCCATCTCGCCGAATTCCGCAGCCCCAATAAGCCTTGCGGAACTCTTCAGGGCGTGAACCTTTATGGTGTAGTTCTTAATATCATTATCATTGTAGAGGCGCTCTATCTCCGCAGCCTTTTCATCCATAGACTCATAGAATATCTTTAGGAGCGGCATATACGCATCCACCGACCCGCTGTTAGCAAGACCGGTCTTCACATCAATCTTTTCAAAGCGGTCAAGCTCCGTAAGCTCTTCGTTGAGCCCCGTGTCTTCCTCTTCGAAAGATTCCTCATCATCTTCCGCCGTTTCAATAAGCTCCTTCGGAAGATAGGATAAGAGCAGGTCCTCAAGCTTGTCCGAATCTATGGGTTTTGTTAGATAATCATCAAATCCCGCCTCAATGTACTGCTCCCTCGCGCCGGATATGGCGTTGGCTGTGAGGCAGATGGAAGGGGTAGAGATATTCGGGCCCTTTTCCATAAGCCTCAGCTCATGAAGGGTCTCAATACCGTCCTTCCCGGGCATCATGTGATCAAAGAAAATGATGTCATACTTTTTATCATAAGCAAGGGTAAGCCCCTCGTCTCCGTCATTTGCGGTGTCAATGTTCATGCGGGTCGGCTTGAGCAGGGACTTGAATACCATGAGGTTCATGGGATTGTCGTCAATGACAAGGACCTGCGCATTGGGAGCCGTGAACTTCTCCCTGTAGTTATGCTTTGCGCCGGCATAGTTCTTATAGGCGTTCTCGTAGTCGCCAAGCTCTTCCCACCTGATGACATCCTGCCGCAGCACAAAGGAGAACTTCGAGCCTTCCCCGTAAACGCTTTCTACCTGCAGGCTTGAATCCATAAGCTCCAGAAGCTTCTGGGTAATGTTCATGCCAAGGCCCGTGCCCTCGATATTCCGGTTCCGCTTTTCCTCTATCCGGTCAAACTTCTCAAAGAGCCTTGCGATATCTTCTTCCTTAATGCCGATACCTGTGTCTTCCACAGAAAACTTCAGATCTACCCGGCTGTCATCGTTGTCCACCTTCTCAAATCCTATCCTGAAGGTGATGCTGCCCTTTTCCGTATATTTGACGGCGTTGGTAAGGATATTGGTGATTATCTGCTTTATCCGTATCTCATCACCCCGAAGGACCTTGGGGGTCTTGTGATCCATGTCCAGCTCAAGGAGAAGCCCCTTGTCGTCAGCCCTGTTCTGTATCATATTGACCAGATCGTTGATAACGGAAGAAAGATCGTACTCCACCGGCGTTATCTCCATCTTGCCGGCCTCGATCTTTGAGAAATCAAGGATATTGTTAACTAAGCCCAGAAGGGTATTGCCCGCGCTTCTTATGCTCTCGGAATAGGCGATGATATTCTGATCCTCGCACTCCCTCAAGACCATCTCATTCATTCCAAGCACGGCATTTATGGGAGTCCTGATCTCATGGGACATATTGGCAAGGAAGGAACTCTTTGCCCGGGTGGCTTCCTCGGCAATGGTCTTTTCGATCTCCAGCTCGTGGACCATGGTCTTCTCATAATAGATGCAGTTTTCCTTATGGTTGAATCCGTTATAAATAGCGGTGGCCATCTGATGGCAGCTTTCATATCCGCAGCAGGTACAGTCGATCTTCCTGGATTCCTCCGTCAGCTTATTCATGCTGACAAAGACCTCTTCCAGCTCGCTGTCATCCGGGATATCATAGCTGCATTCCCCGGACCTGTCGGTATATCCCCTGAGATAATCCTCAAGATTCAGGTCCTTAAACTGCTCATTATAATTCTTTAAGCGCACTTCCGGCGGATCCGGCCTGGACCAGGCGTTCCCCTTCTCATCCTTCTTGGAGTTTTCCCTGATATCAAGAAGGGCGTACAATGCGTCATCGGTCTTTGAAACCTCGGGATTTACCGCAGTTCCGCAGATACATCCCTTTTCACAGTTCAGCGCGTCAATGAAAAGGAAGGGAGTTTTCTCATCCCTTATCCTCTCTTTATTCAAGTGCAGCCACTCATAGAGATGGCGCTCGCCTTCGATCTGGCGGATATAGACATGATCCCCCAGAAACCACTTTACGTTCTCCGCAAGACCACCGGGGGTGGGATAGAAGGACCCAAGGCCGTATTCGATCTCACTCTGTACGGAAGGCCCCGTTACGCCGTGTTCCCGTACATATTTCATCAAATGCTCAAAAGTCACGTTATAGTGGACAAGCCCTTTATTATGGACGTCTTCTATCTCAAGCTTTTTTGCGATACAGGGACTGATAAAGGCGAATTTATCTGTAACTCCCATTTTTGTCCGTGCGTAAATGGCAGCACACATAAGAGGACTCTGCACCGGGAAGAGCTTCGGAAGGAGCTCCGGAAGATATCTTTCAATGTAAGAAACGAGGGCCGGACAGGGCTGTGAAATACCACCGAGGAAATCGTTTTCCTTTATATAATTCAAGTATCCCCAGGTAGTGATGTCCGCTCCGAAAGACACACTTATTATCCTGTTAATA
>JAFSKT010000194.1 GCA_017448845.1 Lachnospiraceae bacterium | reverse complement strand
GGCTGCGAACGTGGCGGGAAACTATGAGTACAGGATGGACAGGAATGCCCTTATTGGAACAGCGGCATTCCTTATCATGTTCGTCCTGATACTTTTTTTATTTCCGAAGGAAAAGATCAGTATTCCGGGGAAAAAGCGCTTTTTAACCGGCGCTGTATCCCTGGCTTTCATACTTCTTCTCTTCTTTATACTGCCTTTAGAGGGGCCGGCAAAGCTCTTAAAGATCCACAACAGCCGCTTTGCTGTGACGGAATACTATACCGGAAACGGGATAATACCCGGTCTCATGGTAAAGCTTTCTGAAGTGCCGGTTAAGGTACCGGAGGGTTATTCAAAGGAAGCGGAAAAGTCAAAACTTGAAAGTGTCGAAGTGTCCGGAACCCTTCCGGAAACCGGGGAAATGCCGGATGTGATCGTTATCATGAACGAGGCTTTTTCCGATCTTGCTGTGGATGCCCCTTTTAAGACAAATAAGGACTATATGCCCTTTGTCCATTCCCTTAAGGGAAAAGAGAATACAGTCACCGGCCACGCCCATGTATCGATCCTTGGGGGAGCCACCCCAAACAGCGAATTTGAATTCCTCACCGGTTATTCCATGGCTTTTTTGCCGGAAAACAGTATCCCTTTCCAGGCCTTTATCAAGAAAAGGACGGATTCCTTAGGCTGGTATTTCTCATCTCTCGGATATCAGACCTTTGCCTCCCACCCCTTCCTTTCAAGCGGCTGGGACAGGACAGTGGCCTGGCCGAACCTGGGCTTTGAGGAGACCCTATTCCTTGAGGACTTTGAAGAACTGAACCCGGAGGGAATGAAGGTCCGGGATTATGTTTCGGATGAAGCCATGTACGAAGCGCTGATAAAGAAGATCGACGAAAGGGAAGACAGGGAAAAGCCTTTATTTGCCTTTAATGTCACCATGCAGAACCATTCAGGCTATTCAAAAATGTATGATAACCTTGAAAAGGAAATTGAAGTGGAGGGAGTGGATGAAAGCGAAGGAGGACATTCCCAGGCTCTTATAAATTACTTAGACCTTATCGTGAAAAGCGACAGGGCTTTTGAAAAACTTATCAGCCACTATGAGAATGTTGATAAAAAGACCGTAATACTGATGTACGGAGACCACCAGCCGGATCCGGGAGTGGCAGAACCCATATACAACTTAAACGGAATGGATATGGATTCCCTGACACCGGAAGATGTGATGAACGACCACGTGGTGCCCTTTGTGATCTGGGCGAATTATGATATCGATGAAAAAGAGGATGTGGATATTTCCTTAAATTACCTTTGGAATCTCCTGCTTAAAGAAACGGGCATACCCCTCACCGGATACAGGACATATCTTGAAAGTTATTCTGAGGAATATCCCCTTATCACTGCAGTTGGGGGCAGGGACAGCAGCGGAAAGCTTATAGACCATAAGAAACTGATAGAAAGACTTCCGGATCTTTCCGCAGCCCAATACTATGAATTATTTGATAAATATGACGAGTGACCATAGGAGGTACTATGTTCAAACAGCCTTATCACGACTGGGAAATGAAGCATGAGCTTATAAACAATAAGCAGGTTGACGGTTTCAAATACTGGAACTACATGCGCCGGGATATGTTCATGTCCTTCAAGGACGAGTACGGAAATATCGAGCCGCCCTTTTATAAGAACATGAAAGAGGGTTCCGGCGGTAATAAAAAGCTTGAAAAGATAAAGAAGCTGGTACTTCCCATCGAGCAGGACAGGGTGGTAAAAAGCGACTATCTATTTCTTTGCCATCCCAGAAGGCAGGAGATAGACGGAAAGATGGTGAGCATCTATACCGACTATATCGCTGACAATTTCCCGGGGAGCGTTACCCTGCAGAGATCCGGAGCGGGGAAGTATAAGAGAGAGGATATCTACAGTAAGAACCTGCTCTTTGCCGACGGGATCCGGGAGAAAAGCTATGTTTACCGCTATTTCATGAAATACACAAATCCCGGTAAATATAAGGAGATAAGGGAAAAGATAAAAAAGGACATGGAGGAGCCCTTCAGGGATTTAAACGAAGGCTATGACCTTCATCCGAATACGGCAGATTTTACGGAAAGAGCCACTGTCCTCTATTTCCTCTATAAATACAGGAAAAAGGAATATAAGAAGCTCCTGGACAAGATAAGCCCGAAGGTAATTGTGGAAGTGGTAGGGCGTAGCTTTGACGCGGAGATCATAAATGAGATAGCGTCGGAAAGAGGGATAAAGACCATAGAACTTCAGCATGGAACGAATACTCTCTGGTTTCCGGAAAATGTTCCCTTCCCCCAGGGACCTTTATGGTATTTCTCCTTTGGAGAATTCTGGAATGAGGAAACAAGGCCGGGAGTGCCGGAAGGCCACATGCTTTCCACCGGTTTTCCTTTTCATGATATAATGATGAAGGACTACCCAAAGGAAAAGAGAAAGCAGGATAAGAACGCCATAATCTTTTTATCCGGCGTGAAATACGGAAAAGAGCTGTTTGAAGCAGCAGCGGGATTAAAGAAACTGAGGCCGGAACTGGATGTGATCTTTAAGCTCCATCCCATGGAATATGATATCTACATGGAAAAGTATCCGGGAGTGATGGAGTCCGGAGTCAGAGTAATCGGAGACAGGAAGACCCCTCTTTATTCCCTTTTCGCGGAGAGCTATATGCAGGTAGGCGTGGAATCCACGGCGATCCTTGAGGGCATGGGCTTTGAACTTGCAACCTTTATCTATGACCATCCCATGGCGGTGGCCATGAAGGGGATCCTTGACAAGGGCTACGCAAAGATGTTCAAGACACCGGAGGAACTGGCGGCCCTTACGGATGCAGCGAAGGAATCGGCTCCCGCTTATGACCTGAATGATTTTTGGAAAGAAAACAGCTTGGAAACAATTACAGATCTGATAAGGCGTATCCATGGATAAGGATATTTTATTTACAGAAGGACTGAAGCAGTACCTTTTAAGGGACAGGGAAAAAGAGTGCAGGGAATGGATAGATGAGGTTTATGCCTCCCTTTCCGGACTGTCGGAAAAATGGGAGATCTGCGATATAACTCCCTTCCAGCGCTCCCGCTACGGGCTGGTGTTAGATGCCCCCGGAACAAAATACGGGGACGCAGTGATAAAGCTTATTCCCCCTTTCCTGAACCGCTACGAGCGTGAACTGGAAGCCATGAGTCTCCTGCCGGGTAGCACGGAAGGGGGCTATATGTGCGCCCTTTACGATCACGACGGGGAAAGCCACGCCCTGCTTTTAGAAAAGGTGAGGAACGCAAGCTTCGGAACCTTTGATAAGACTGAGAGATTAAAGAACTTTTACGCTCTGGTATTCAGTAAGGCGAAAAAGGTAAGTGAGGCAGGAGAGATAAAGTATCTGCCGGACTACCATGAAGAGCTTATAAAGAAGCAGCAGACCCTTCCCGGGGTTCCCTATATGAAGGAAGAGGCGGAAAAGGCTTTAAGGGAAGCCACAGAGCTTTTTGAGGAAGTTTTTTCTTCTGCTGAAAAGTACGTGATACACAGGGACCTGCATCAGTATAATCTTTTGGATGACGGGGTGCGGTTCTACGGCGTGGATCCAGTGGGAAACCGGGCACCGGTGGAATTTGAGTGCGTGAGATACATGCGTAACGACATGAGGGATCATCCGGAAGAGGGATACTTAAAGCGTTTTGAAACCCTTATGGAGGTATTCGGACGCTACGCCGATCCGAAGAAGATAGCCGCTGCTTTTATAATAGACGGAGGCTTCCACGTGGTGAGCAGCACTTATGAGAATGCCCTTCCCACCGAGACCTTATTTACCCTTGATATCATGGAAGCCGCAAAGGAGTTTATGAATGGATCTCATATCGCTTTTTAAGACAAGAAGAAGCTACAGGAAATTCGATGAAGGCCGGAAGGTTCCGGAGGAAGTTATTGACAGCATGAAAGAGGCCATAAGGCTTTCTTCTTCCGCAGGGAATACTCAGGAACTTAAATATGTTTTTGTCTGCGATAAGGAAAAGGCGGACAAGGTCTTTGAGCATCTGCGTTTTGCGGCCTATCTCCCGGAAGAGCAGGGAAAGCCGAAAGTTGGAGAGCGGCCTGTAATGTACGTTCTTGTGATGAAGGATAAAAACAAAAACTTAAAATGGATAAATACCGACGCGGGGATCGCTGCGGCGAATATGACTTTAGCCGCCTGGGAACAGGGCGTCGGAAGCTGCATCATAGCAAATATGGACCGGGAGGATATAGCCGGCATACTTGGGATCGATAGCGGCATGGAGATACTTTTTTCCATTGCCTTCGGTTATCCCCTTCACCGTTCCGAGGTGGTTCCCCTTAAGGAGGACGGCAGCATAAAATACTATGTGGATGAGGAAATGAATTATTATGTGCCGAAAAAGGCAGCAGAGGATATCATAAGCATCATCTGATAAATTGAATCGGAAAGGAGCGGCATCGACAATATATGGATTTTAATAAGAGAAAGATAATTGCAGAGATGGGAATGACTCACGACGGCAGCGTGGGAGAGGCAAAGGCCATGATAATCGCCGCAGCGGAGTGTGGTGTGGATGCGGTAAAGCTCCAGACCCATATATCCGAGGCGGAGACCATAAGGAATGCGCCGGAACCCCCTTATTTCAAAGGAGAGAACAGATATGACTATTTCAAGCGCACAGCCTTTGATATGGACCAGTGGAAGGAATTAAAGGAGTGCGCAAGGGAAAACAAGGTGGAATTCATGTCTTCCCCCTTCTCCATCGAGGCCATAGATTTTCTTTTGGAACTGGGCATTGACTGCTTTAAGGTGCCCAGCGGGGAGATCACAAATATCCCCTATCTCGTACATCTGGCAGAGGCGAAGGTGCCGGTGATCGTTTCCAGCGGCATGAGCTCTCTTGAGGAATTGGATGAGTGCATGGAGATATTCTTAAAGAGGAACTGCAATGTGGCTCTGATGCAGTGTTCATCGGAATACCCCTGCGATCCAAGGCACGTGGGACTTAATATAATCGATCTCTTTAAGGAGAGATACGAGGGAGTGCCTCTTGGCTTTTCCGATCACAGCAGCGGGGAATGGGCTGCCATTGCGGCCTTCCAGAGGGGCGCATATCTTTTGGAAAAGCATTTCACCCTGAGTAAGAAGATGTACGGTCCGGACGCAAAGATGTCAATGGAACCCCATGAAATGGAGATGCTCTGTTCTTCCATAAAGAATCTGGAGATCGCGCTTCAGAATCCCGTGGATAAAAAGGACGTAAGTTCCTACGAAGACATGAAGGTCATTTTCCAGAAGAGCATAGTGGCGGTGAAGGAGATCCCAAAGGGCACGGCTCTTACGGAGGATATGTTAGGATATAAGAAACCCGGAACAGGTATCCCTACAAAATACTATAAGGAGATCCTGGGACATAAGGTTACGCGGGATCTGCACTTTGATGATATAATAGGCTTTGATGATGTGGAGGGGTTAAAGGATAAATGAGAAAAATCTGTGTATTTTTAGGCGGAAGAGCTAATTACAGTTCCATAAAATCGGCAATGAAGGCTATAAAGGAGCATCCGGATCTCACCCTGCAGGTGATTTTGGGAGGACAGGCCCTGACCGATAAGTTCGGCGACTTAGAGGACATATTGATAAACGACGGTTTCAGCGCCGACGAAAAGGTGCATATGCTGGTGGCCGGGGACAAGCCTGTTTCCATGGTGAAGACTACAGGCCTGGGAATGCTTGGTATAGCTGATGCCCTTGAGCATTTAGAGCCGGACTTCCTTATAGTGGTAGGCGACAGATACGAGGTCATGGCTGCCACCGTGGCTGCAGCTTATATGAATATAAGGGTTGCCCATACCATGGGAGGAGAGGTCACAGGCACCATAGACGAGAGCATACGCCATGCCATTACGAAATTTGCCCATGTCCACTTCCCCGCCAATAAAGACGCCGGGGATAGGATAATAAAGCTGGGAGAGGAGCCGGAGCATGTATATGTGGTGGGCTGTCCCAGGGTCGATCATGTGCATAATCTTTTAGAGCGGGATCCTTCCATGCCAATGGACCTCTATGAGGAGTTCGGGGGAGTGGGACCGGAATTCGACCTTTCCGAACCCTTCCTTTTAGTGTCCCAGCACCCGGTTACCACGGAGTACGGGGAAGCAAAGAAGCAGATAATAAAGACCATAGAGGCCTGCGTCAGGACCGGCCTCAATATCATAATACTCTGGCCCAATGCGGACGCAGGTACAGAGGGGATCTCAACCGGTATCAGGCAATACAGGGAAGAACACCCGGGAGCAAGGATCCACGCCTTTAAGAACCTGCCGAACGACGTATATACAAGGCTTATGAAGAATACAGCCTGCCTTGTGGGCAATTCTTCCAGCGGCATAAGAGAGGGAGCCTATATAGGAACTCCCTGCGTGAATATCGGTTCCAGGCAGAACGGCCGTGAGCGGGGACAGAATGTCATCGACGCGGATACGGATGAAGATCAGATCTACGAGGCAATAGAAAAGCAGATAGCCCACGGTCCCTACCCTTCGGAGCCCATATACGGTGACGGCCACGCAGGGGAAAGGATCGCGGACATTCTTTCAAAAGTCGAAGTAAATGTACAGAAAAGGATAGTTTACTGATATGGATATAGCTGCATTTATCCCGGCAAGAGCCGGTTCAAAGGGGATACCGAGAAAGAATATGATAGATCTTAACGGAAAGCCCCTCTTAAAATATTCATTCGATGCGGCAAAGAACAGCCGCTTTATAAACAGGATACTGCTTTCCACGGATGATGAGGAATTTGCGGAATACGGGAAGGAAAACGGGATAGATATACTGATGCGCCCCGATGAGCTGGCAAACGACACGGCTCTCATCAAGGACGTTATACGCTATCACCTTCTGGATCTTGCGAAAAGCGGCTACGAACCGGATATCTTTATCCTTCTCCAGCCCACTTCACCCTTAAGGACTGAAAAGCATATAGACGAAGCCCTTAAGAGTCTTATAGACGATCCGGAGGCGGACGCTGTGGTGAGCCTGGTGGAAGTACCCCATGAGTATCTCCCCATGAAGATCATGAAGACCGTAGAGGACGGTTCAGTGAAATTCTATCAGGAGGACGGGGAGAAGTTCGTGACCAGACAGACCATGCCCCATCTCTACGCAAGGAACGGAGCTGCGATCTACGCCGTATATACAAAGGCCTTTCTGGAAACGGGAAGCCTCTACGGCACAAGGTGCATTCCCTATTTCATGAAGGAAGAGGAGTCCATCGACATAGATTCCTACTTCGAGCTTTTCCTTGTGGAGAGCATAATGAAGT
>JAFSKT010000193.1 GCA_017448845.1 Lachnospiraceae bacterium | reverse complement strand
GAGTACCAGGGATGAGGTTGACTGGGCAAATATGGAGATCACAGCCGGACTTAACCCCAAAAAGACCAATGAAGCCATGGAACGCAAGAAGGACATGGATCTGGATGAGGACTTTGATTTCGAATTCCTTAATGTAAAGAAGTAATACCTGTCCGAAAGCCGGAAGGCAGGGACAGTTACGGAAATAAAGGTAAGTCATGAAATATACCGATAAGGCAAAACAGGTGCTGGAGCTTGCAAGGAAGTGCGCTTCCGAGCTCCACGCCAACTATGTGGGAACTGAACATATACTTGTGGGACTTTTAAGGGAAGGAAGCGGAGTCGCTTTCTATGTCCTTAATTCCAATAAGATACAGGAAAAGCAGATACTGGAGCTTATAGACCAGCTGGTGGCTCCGGGGAATGTGCTTGTAGCAGAAGGAAATGACCTGACACCCAGGGCGGAGAAGGTGCTTAAGATGAGTGCCGAGGCCGCAGCCCGGTTTAAGAGTGATGCGGTGGGAACGGAGCACATCCTTTTAAGCCTTATAAGGGAAGGGGATAATATTGCTGTAAGGCTCTTAAATACCTTAGGCGCACAGCTTCCGAAGATCTATGCGGAAACCCTTGACGCCATAGGGGAAGATCCCCAGCTCATGCGTAAGGACTTGAAGAACAACGGGGGAGAAAAGGCTTCTGCCACTCCCATGCTGGACCAGTACTCAAGGGATCTTACGGCACTTGCAGCAGAGGACGGTCTGGATCCGGTCATAGGCCGTGAGAACGAGATAATGCGGGTGGTTCAGATACTTAGCCGCAGGACCAAGAATAATCCCTGTCTCGTGGGAGAGCCGGGAGTGGGAAAGACCGCCATTGCAGAGGGACTGGCCTTAAGGATCGCAAGGGGCAGTGTGCCCGTTACCCTTAAGGACAAAAGAGTGGTGTCTCTTGATATGTCCGGAATGGTGGCCGGCAGTAAGTACAGGGGTGAATTCGAAGAGAGGATAAAGAGAGTCATTGCCGAAGTTATTAACGCCGGGAATGTGATCATCTTTATGGACGAGATACATACCCTTATCGGCGCGGGCAGCGCTGAAGGGACTCTGGACGCTTCCAATATACTTAAGCCCTCCATGGCTAGGGGCGAGGTGCAGCTTATCGGCGCCACTACCCATGACGAATACAGGAAGTACATAGAAAAGGATGCTGCGCTGGAGCGGAGGTTCCAGCCTGTTACCGTGGAAGAGCCTACGGAAGAAGAGACCGTGGAGATACTTATGGGTATCAAGTATAAGTATGAGGAACACCACGGGATCATAATCCCCGAGGAGACCGTAAGGGAGGCGGTGGCTCTTTCTTCCAGATATATAAACGACAGATTCCGCCCGGACAAGGCCATTGACGTTATTGACGAGGCCGCAAGTCACCTGAAGCTTGAAAGCGTCAAGGAAAGCCCGGCGGAGGAAAAGCTCCTCAATGAAATAAAGAAGAAGGCGGAGGAAAAGGAAGAAGCCATAAAGAACGGCGATTTCGCCGCCGCTTCCGCCATAAAGAAGGCCGAGGAGAAGGATCAGAAAAAGCTTAAGGCCTTAAGGCTTAAGAAAAAGAAGGAGGGAGAGGATGACCGTCCTGTTCTCTCCGTTGACGATGTGGCAGAGATCGTCCATATGTGGACAAAGATCCCGGTCACAAGGCTTACGGAAAAAGAAAATAAGAGGCTTATGCGCCTTGAGGATACGCTGCATAAGCGGATAATAGGCCAGGACGAGGCCGTTGAAAAGGTGGCAAAGGCAGTGCGGAGAGGAAGAGTGGGCTTGAAAGACCCGAACCGTCCCATCGGTTCCTTCCTGTTCCTCGGCCCCACAGGCGTGGGAAAGACCGAGCTCTGCAAAGCACTGGCGGAGACACTTTTCGGCACGGAAAAGGACATGATAAGGGTGGATATGTCCGAATTCATGGAATCCCATTCAGTAGCCAAGATGATAGGCTCCCCTCCGGGCTATGTGGGACATGACGAGGGCGGACAGCTGGCGGAAAAGATAAGGCGCCATCCCTTCTCGGTAGTGCTTTTTGATGAAATAGAAAAAGCCCATCCGGATGTGTTCAACGTTCTGCTGCAGGTTTTAGACGACGGACATATAACGGATTCCAAGGGACGGAAGGTGAGCTTTAAGAATTCCGTCATCATAATGACCAGTAACGCCGGCGCAAAGTCCATAGTGGAGCCGAAGAAACTGGGCTTTAATGCGGGTGAAAAGGAAGAGGACCTCTTCAAGGACATGAAGAGCGGCGTCATGGAAGAGGTGAAGAGGATCTTTAAGCCTGAGTTCCTTAACCGTATTGATGATATAATTGTATTCAGGAAACTGAACGACAAGGATATGAAGGATATCGTGACCCTTCTTTCAAAGGATTTAGTTGGCAGGGCTAAAGAGAACCTGGGTATCACCTTAAAGCTCCCTGCAAAGGTAAAGGAATTCGTGATAGAGAAGGGCATAGACAGGAAGTACGGCGCAAGACCGTTGAAGAGGGCCATCCAGAACATGATAGAGGACCCTCTGTCAGAAGAGATACTTTCGGGAAAATGCGTTGCCGGGGACACGGTGACTGCAGATATAAAAGACGACAAAATAATTTTTATTGCTGAAAAGGGCGCTGAAAGCGGAGCGGCTACCAAAAAGAACGGAGGAAAAAGCAATGGCAGCAGTAAAGGAACTGATCTTAAGCGAGGACAACGGAAATCTTAGTTTTGGAGACCACACCCTGTCATCCAAGGCTAAAAAGGAGGATTTCCCCCACGGAGGCGATCTCTACAAGGTAAAGACCTATAACGAGATCACCAAGCTTGAGCGGAACGGGATCTTTGTCTATGAGTCTGTCCCGGGAACCAGCGTGAACCATTTCAAGGAGACGGAAGACGGGGTTTCCTTTGATGTGGAAGGTGCGGATGACGCGCAGATAACACTGGGACTCGCTGATGACACGGAATACGAAGTGTTCGTAAACGGCGAGAGCGTTGGAAAGATGAAGACAAATCTCGGCGGAAAGCTTTCCGTAAGCGTGGAGCTCTCCGGTGGATCAGTTGGGGTAGAGGTAAAGAAAGCCTGATATGGCAGCTAAGAACAAAATAAAAACAGTATTTTTCTGTCAGGAGTGCGGGTATGAGTCGGCCAAGTGGGTCGGCAAATGCCCTGCCTGCGGAAAATGGAATACCATGGCAGAGGAGAGCATAAAGCCGGAAATAAAGGCAGATGCTCCCTCTGTCTATATTGCGGGGAAATTAAATAAGGATAAGAAGAACCTGCCAAGGTCCATAAACGAGATAGAGTTCAGTACCGAAGACCGGGTGAACAGCGGCATAGGCGAAGTGGACCGGGTGCTTGGCGGCGGCATTGTAAGGGGCTCCATGGTGCTAGTGGGAGGCGATCCCGGCATCGGAAAATCCACCCTTTTGCTGGAAGTCTGCATGCACCTTGCAGGAGCCGGACATAACGTGCTCTACGTGTCCGGAGAGGAATCCTTAAGCCAGATAAAGCTCCGGGCCGACAGGCTTGGGGTCTTCAGTGATTCCCTGAAGCTCTTCTGTGAAACGGACCTTGACCTCATAACAGAGGTCATAGGTAAGGAAAGGCCGGAACTGGTGGTCATCGATTCCATCCAGACCATGTTCAATGAGAGCGTGGGAGCGGCTCCCGGTTCTGTTTCCCAGATAAGGGAGACTACGGCAGTGCTGTTGAGGATAGCGAAGGATCTGGGGATCACCATCTTCATAATCGGCCATGTCACCAAGGAAGGAGCAGTGGCGGGACCCAGGATCCTTGAGCATATGGTGGACACTGTGCTCTATTTCGAAGGGGACAGCAAGGGAGCATACAGGATCTTACGCAGCGTTAAGAATCGCTTCGGTTCCACGGATGAGATAGGGGTTTTTGAAATGGATGAAAAGGGACTTACGGAAGTCCTGAACCCTTCCGAATACCTGCTTTCCGGCAGACCTGAGAATGCAGGGGGATCGGTGGTAAGCTGCTGCATGGAGGGCACAAGGCCCCTTTTAATAGAGATACAGGCCTTAGTCTGCGATACCGCCTTTGGAT
>JAFSKT010000192.1 GCA_017448845.1 Lachnospiraceae bacterium | reverse complement strand
TCTGGGCCCATCAGGGAAATCTTTATGTTTGGTACAGCGAGGATGTTCATGATCCCCTTTATCCCCATGAACAGGGAGGGGATCCGGTAGTAGACGGCGTTGAACTTGACAAGTATTTAGTCATAGCGGAAAAGATGCCTCTGCAACAGCATTTACGGAAGATGAGTTGAAGATCCTTAAGGATCCCACAACCTCTTCACTTTCAAAGAACAACATCCTCCTTATTGCCGATCAGATCATAGATAAGAGAGTATCCGGAAATTCAGTGGTTTCCTTTGGTTCCTCCCTTCCTGCGGCAGGAAAGGAATATTGGACAAAGATCGAAATGAATTCAGGCCTCCGCTATGACGGACGTAAGCACGAGCTGTCGGGAAATAAGGCAGGAAAGTCTAAGAACTCCGACCTTAAGATTAAGGTATATTACTGTGAAAAGTCGGGAGAATTTGCGGAAGCCGCTCCTTCCGATAACAGCATCGGAACCAACGGCACAGACGGCTGGACCGGGGCAGAAGTGTCAAAGGCTAAGATCGCAAATATGAAGGGTGCCACCATGGACTGCCTGGGGCAAAAGAACGGAAATGTAAAGGGTTATTCAAAGAGCACCTATTTATCCGGTATAACCCTTAAGGATAAGGAATTAAATAAGACCCTTGGAAAAGCCCTGAATAAGAAGATCAGGGAACTCTCAGGAAAGCTTAAGGCCGACAAGACCACAGATTATACGGATGCGGACCTGGATAAAGAGGATGTGGCCGATGAGCTCAAGCTTATAATCCCGGTTTATCCTCTCTACATCGGTGATGTTTATTCTTATGATGACAATACCTATAAGGTCATGAACGGCAACGGGGTCTTAAGCGAATACGGAGTGAATCTGGGCACTTTTGATTACGGTAAGAAGAAGCTTAAGAAAGCCTCAGTGGATATGAAATATGAAAGCGGAGGCAAAAAGAAACTGAAGCTTAAGTTTAACGCAAAAAAGGCGAAGGACTTCAATACGGAAGTGCTTGAGATGAAGAATGAGGAAGGCAAAGATGTAAGCCAGCTTGAAGCTGTCGGTAATTTCTTCGGATTCATCGATTACATCCATTAGTAACTGACAGTGGGAAACATATGTCGAAAGGAGCGGAAGAAAAAGTGAAACTGTTAATGATCACAAAAGAAAACGCCGGGGAGTTCAGCGGATTATTTGACGAAGCGCTGCTTCAGAATGAACCCATAGTGGGGGCAGGCTGCCTTGATGATGAAGAAAACCCCATAGGGGCTGCACTCCTGGATTCCGATGGGGAACGGCTCATCATAAGCTCCATCGTTGTGGAGGAGGAATCCCGCCGGCAGGGAGCAGGGTCACTGATGCTGGACGGCATTATGGAAATGTCGGAGGCGGCAGGAACGGACACGGTGGAAGCATATTTCACCGGAGAGGAAGCGGAAAACTTTTATATCAATAATGGTTTCCTGGTTTCCGAAGCTGCGCCCATATACATGATCAATGCGGGAAGGCTTGCGAAGAATCCGTCACTTCAAAAGGAGATAAAAAAAGGACGTGTTTCTAGTCTTAAGGAATTAAGTAATTCCGCAAAGGGGAAGCTCACGAAGATCCTGGGAGAGAAGGGATATTTAAGTCTTCCGGATCAGTATGACGAGAATTTAAGTTTCGTATGTACGGATGAGAAGGGCAATCCTGTAGCTTTCATCCTTTCGGTATATCTCTTTGATGATGATATCATCAGGGTGGAACACCTTGTGAACCTGGATCCGGGGCATCCAGAAAATGTCATGGATCTTCTGATCGCCGGAGTAAGCGGTCTTAAAAGCAATTTTGTTTCTCCGGACACGAATATAGAATTTGTTTCCGTAAACGATAAGGTATTCCGGTTCATTGAAAAGACCGTGGGAGGGGAAGAGAATATCAAAAGCTGCGGAAGCCTTCTTCACGCAGTAAAGGCAACAGTGGCACCGGAAGGTTGAGCTTAAATTGTAATCCTTAATAATTCAGTTTGATGAAAGGAGCGACATAGAGAGAATATGAGTGAAGTAAACGGACAGAAAAGAGTTCAGAAGGCTAACATGAACGCCAGGGATATAGAGTATCTGTCTGCAAAGCAGGCTCTGGATGAACAGAAGATCGCCGCAAATAACGTGACCACCGGTGTTATCCAGAGCGAGCAGGAGAATAAGGGAAAGCATATCTTCCGTTCGGCCAAATCCAGAAAGGCTCTGACAAACATACTTGCAACGGATCTCACAACCGAGAAGTGGATCAATAAAAAGAAGGGTAAGAGGGATACAAAGAAGAATATCAAAGCCGCCTACGCGAAGATAACCGGAAAAGGCGGCCTCTTCGGTGGGCTTAGCCGTTCGGATAAAGCCACCAGAAAGTCCGAATTTGAGACCAGACGTATCCAGTCTTTGGAAGCCTCAAGGGCTATAGCTGATGTTGCGGTGCAGGAGGATCTGGGTGAGGGATTGGATGCAGAGCAGATGATCGCATCCCTTGCCAACATAGATGTGAGCAAATATAACCTGGAGAGCGATGCGGATTTCGTGGGCAGCTTCACGCAAAACATGAAGGAACTCCAGAGGGCTGATATGCTCCTTGATTATTTCCAGTCCGAAGAGGGCAGGGAGCTTATGGGTAAAAACCAGGAGCTGTCCATGAAGCTTTTCTGGATGAGGAGCATAAAGGACGCCTACATGGAGAGGATTACCGTAATAAGCTCTCCCTATTATGTTTCCATGAGGGACGAGGATTTTACCCCTCAGACCCTCAGAGGAATGGAGAATGAGCTGAGCAGCAATAAAAAACTAAGCGAGGCAGATAAGTCTTTCTATAAGGCTTATTTAAGCTATAACAAGCGGAAAAACGGAGAACTCCGTCATGAGTTTGACTTCAGGTTTGACGAGCAGCAGCAATACCCTGAGTACGCTTTGAAGTCCAGATTCTACAGGGAGGCCCGCACTAATGAAAGCATGCAGAAGGGCATGAATGAAGTGGCTGACAGGGATGAAAGCGGCAAACTTGTGGAGCACTTCATCGGCAGCACGCAGTGCAGTAAGTTCAGGAACGGCCTTGTATTAACCGGAGGCGCTACCCCTTCATGGATGAGGAATTACAGTGATAAGCCCCTGACCAAAGAAGACCTGTTAACGGCTGTCGGGAAGATGAAGGATAAGATACATGAGTTCCTTACTGCTGAAGAAAACTACAGGAAAAGGATCCAGGATAAGTTCAACTGGGCGGTCAGACAGGGATCCAAGCAGCCTATAAACGCAATGGACGCAGGGCTTTCCGAATCATACAGGAAACAGCTTATGAAGGAGGAATTCGGAGAGGAGCCCATCCACATCACAGGCGCAGACCGCAGGCAGATGGAGGAGACCAGGGCTATACTTGATAACATAATAGAGAAGGTAAATGCGGGAGAGATCAGCTTGGATACTGCCAGAGCCTGGCTTGACAGGACCACAGGGCAGTTAAGGCTCGCAGGCTATCTTGCCGAGGGAACGACCTTAAGCCGGCAGGAAGATGAAGAATATCGTAAAAAGCAGCAGAAGCTTTCCGACGAGGAAAAGGAAGAGGCTTTAAATAAAAATATCGCGGATCTGGGATCCATTGTTTATAAGTATTCCAAGAACCTTGGGACCTTCGGCTATGTGTCTATCAGGGGGTCAAAGGATGAAAAGGTGCAGGGCAGCCGTTTCATGCATAATGACAACCTTCAGCATAACAAGGACTTTGCAAGGCTTAAGCACTACAGACATGAGGATCTTTTCGGAGACTTCGATACTGTCTGCAAGAATCTAGGCAAGGATGTTGGAGGGGTTATCCGCATAAGGGGAGGCCGTTTCTATAATGAAAAGGCTGATTCGGCATACAGGGTGACAATCAGCACCAATCCCGAATATAAAAATGAATCCGTGGAAGAGCTCCTTGCCTATGCAAGTGAAAAGCATATATTAAACCATCTGCATAT
>JAFSKT010000191.1 GCA_017448845.1 Lachnospiraceae bacterium | reverse complement strand
TAAAGTGCTTCATGATATCGGAAGCGGTCCTCTTTCCCACATTCCTTATACCAAGGGCTGTTAAGAGCCTGTCCGGTTCGTTTTCCTTTGACTTCTCTATCTCGTTTAAGAGCTTTTCCGTATTCTTTTCTTTCCCGATAAGTCCTTTTTCTATAAGCTCATCTTTCTTTTCGTGCAGATGATAGATACCGGCGTAGCTTGAAAGATAGCCGTTATTCACCAGTGTCTCGATAAGAGTATCCCCGAGGCCCATGATATTCATGGCGTCCCTTGATACAAAATAAGCTATGCTGCGTACAGACTGGGCGGGACATAAGGGATTCACGCAGCGTATGTCCGCAGTGTCTTCTTCCCTGATAAGAGCTTCGCCGCAAATGGGGCAGTTCGAAGGAGGAGTAAAAACAGCTTCCGGCGCTGCAACGCATCCGTTTAATTTGGGGATTATCTCACCGCTCTTAAAGATCTTGTATTTCCCGCCGACACCTATGGTCATATCCCTTATATAGTCTGCATTATGAAGGGTTACCCTGGACACATTGGTACCGCAGAGCTTTGCCGGAAGACCGGTTTCACTGTCGGATACGATACCGGTAAAGGTAAGTTTCCCAGTGCGTCCGATATCCACGATGACATCATCCAATGTGACCACCCTTTCCTCGGGAGGATACTTATAGGCTATGTGACCGCTGGAATACTTGCTTCCCACCGGGAAAGCGTCCCTTAAGCTCACCTCATCTATCTTTACTACCGCTCCGTCTATGTCAAAATCAAAGCCGGAGCGCATTTCACCGATCTTATCTATGGCAGCCAGAACATCATTTTCATCTTTGCAGGGGAAATGGGGTACAACGGCTATGCCTGCTTTTTTCAGTGTTTCCAGGGCCCCTATATGGCTTTCCATCATTTCGGCAGGTCCCTTTTGAACATTAAAGACAAACATGCTTAAACCACGTTCCCTGGTAACTAAGGGATCAAGCTGTCTCAAGGTTCCGGCAGACAGGTTTCTCTTATTTGCGGCAAGGCTCTTTCCCAGCCTTTCCTGCTCGGCATTGAAACGCTCAAAATCCTCTGTCTTCATATAGACTTCACCCCGGAGCTCCAGATCGGAGAAGGGAAGGTCTATCTCTTCTTTGACATCATCTATCTCCCTTGCGTTCAATGTCACATCTTCGCCGATAAAGCCGTCGCCACGGGTTTCCGCAAGTTTTAACACAAGCCTGTCGCCCTCACGCTCATAACGTAAGCTCATGCTTAAACCGTCGATCTTTGCTTCCACGGAAAAGCGGCAATCGGGAAATCTTTCATGCACCTTTTTTATCCAGGAGACCACATCCTCCTTTGTAAATACGTCTTCGATTGAGAGCATGGGAACGTCATGGGTAACCTTGACTCCGGCTTCCCTCTTTGCCCTGCCTCCAACCTTCTGGCTTGGAGAGTCGGCTGTAACAAAGGAGGGATTTTCCTTTTCCGCCTTCTTTAATTCCTGCATCAGGAGGTCATATTCATAGTCCGATATCTCAGGCGCATCCTCATTGTAATAGAGGTTCATGTGATATTCGATCTTTTTCTTTAATTCCGAGTATTCTTCAAAAGTCATTTCATCAGCCTTCTTATCTCTTCTTCGGTAAGTTCCCTGTACTGCCCCGGCTTAAGCCCGTTAAGCTTTATGTTTCCGAAGCGTATCCTTTTAAGCTTCATTACCCTGTAGCCGTAGTATTCTGCAACCCGGCGTATCTCCCGGTTCATTCCCTCTGTCAGTGTGACCTTTATGTGGCAGTTATCGATCCTCACTATCTTAAAGGGCTTGTTCCTTCTGCCGGGAACGATCTCGATCCCGCCTCTTGCCATCTTTTTAATGTCATTATCCGGGATGTCTTTATCCAGGGACAGCTCATATTCCTTCTCAATCTGTTTATTGGGCTTTAACAGCTTATTAACCACACTTCCGTCATTTGTAAGAAGAATGAGCCCCTCCGATTCCTTGTCAAGACGTCCAACGGGATAGACTCTTACGGGATAATTTATCTCATCTACTATATTATTCTTTTCCTTACCCTGGTTTACGGTACTGGTGACGATCCCTCTTTTTTTATAATAGCAGAGGATCACCTTTTTCTCGCTTTCGGGCTTTTTTTCAAGGAGAACTCCGTCTATCCTTATCTCTTCGCTGCCGTCAACCTTCATGCCTTCTTCGGCATTTTCACCGTTAATCGTGATACGGCCTGACATAATAAACCTGTCTGCTTCTCTCCGGGACATGACCCCGGAAGCAGACAGGTATTTATTGATTCTTATCTTTTCTTTCATACTCTTATCAAAGCTCAAATTTCCAACCGATCTCTGCAAGTTTCAGATGCATATCTATCTTTCTGTAAACGCTGTTGGCGATAATGGGTTTCTTGATGAAGTCCGAAGCGCCCTGATCATAAGCCCTGGCGTTTGTCATTACAGACATGTCATTTACCATGAATATTACGGGAAGATTTTCACATCCGGGTTTTGAATGTATCTCCACCATGCAGGCTATTCCGCTCTCATCAGGCATATTCATATCGAGAAGAACTATATCCGGCTTATAGCTGTCCACCTTTTCCAGGGCTTCCGCCGCTGATGAAGCGGTATCTACATCATATCTGGCACCCAGCACCTCCACAGCCTGTTTAAGAACTGTAGGAAGATCGTCAACTATAAGTACCTTTTTGTCTGTTTTGGTCATATACCATAGACTCCTTTTATGATGGTTTATTAAAGTAAAACACTTAATAATGTTACTATGTTTTAAGCTATTTTTCAAGAATCATCGGGCGTTTTTATACTTTAAGGTTCCTCCCGGGCACTAATGCTTCACAGTAATCTTAGTTTTTACTTTGACGGTATTTGCAGCATGATCCTGTCCCTTAATGCTGTAGTAAGCTTTGATGACGGTTTTCCCGTCGCCGGATCCGATGGTGATCACGCCGTTATCGTCTATAGTTGCAACCGAGGGCTTGGATGAGGTAAATTTCACAGGCTTTATATCAAGCTTATTGCCGTACCCATGGTCATAGTCATAGAAACTGATGGTTTTTCCGGTTTCGCTGAAGACCTCATCTATTTTTATCCCGGGTTTTCCGATGATATCCACTGACACTGACTGATTTTCAAAATCTGTAAGGGTATTGCCGTTTTTATACTGCGGAACAATGGTAATGCCCGCAGGTTTTTTGGCATTTAAGATACCCTTGCGTGACACTTTTGCATATTTATTTACTTTGCCTTCTTCTCCTTCGGTAAAGGACAGTCTGTATTTTGCTATTCCTGACAGCCCACTGAAATATTTATTTTTGATATCGATCTTCTGACCGGCTATGATATTCTGACCGGATCCGGTCGAGCTGAATCCGGGCTCGAAAAAATGCACATCGTATGAGATCGTACCCTTAGATGTTCCTGTTATTTCCACATGGAATATGTCACCGGCCTTATATTTACTAATTCCCGATGGATGGAAAATAATACAGCCTTTGCATCCGTAACCGTCATTATTGACATTAAAATATCCGTCGTCGGTTTTTCCGCCCGAGCCCTTAAATGTCCAGCTTTTCTTATCCTTCTCCCTTGTAAGAGTCACGGTTATTTTTGAAATATCTTCAACTTCACCGGTTGATAAACTCCATGCAGTATCTGAAAAGTAATCAACAGGCATCTCCCTTGCGGGCCAGGCTATATTACATTCCGGATATTGTATGTATGATTCTTCACCTATAACATATGTCGCAGTGTAACGGCCGGCATAGCCGAATCCTGTTTCCGTTAAGCCGGGATATAAAATCCACCGTCTGTGGCCTAATCTGTCAATATTACTGCTGTCGCTGTCATCCATATATCCGTCAATTATCGAGCCGTTGACAGAACCGTAACCAAATCCGATATTACTGTGACTTGTTCCTTCATAACCCAGTTGATATAAGTCCTCGCTCATATTGGCAGGTTTATTTGGGGTGTGTGACAGCTCATCATTTACCGCGTTCACCAGGCTCCCCGCCTGGGCCCTTGCAGTATATTCGTCATTTAATACCACGTTATCACTTAATCCCGCTATATATCTTATATTCTTCACAAGCCTGAGGGCAGAATTCAATGTTTCATCCGAAAGCTGTCCTGACTCATAGGGCGCTTTCAGGGAGGGTTTTGTTTTGTAAGATACAGCAGCATGAAGATCAACCGGGTTCTTCTTCAAGTACTCGCTGATCTCTTCTTCCGTACGATATACGATACCGTCATCACTTACAGAATCTCCGTCTGTGAGCTCCGCATCAATAACACTTTCCGAAACCTCTGCCACAGGAGCTTCGTTAAGCATTCCGCCTTCTGCCGGCCTGCTTATCTCGTTTCCGTAGACCGGAATCCGGATAAGGGATAATGCCAATATGATCGTCAGTAAATACCTTGAATATAAACTTCTTTTCATTACACTATTCTCCTGTTTTGAGGTTTTGATCATCCCGGCAACACATAAAGTAGGCTGGGATAACCATTAATCCTTTTTAATCTATTATATTATACTTTTTATAAAGCCGTTTACGATCTGCAGATGTGCCATTTAATGCCTTGTCGAACTCTTTGCTGTCGGGCTTCAAGAGCTTTAATAACTTAAGCACTTTATTTTCTCCTGCTTCCAGTCCCTCTTCCCGGCCTTCTTTTCGGCCTTCTAATCTTCCCTCTTCTATTAATCCCTTCATTCCTGCACACATACTCATATGTCCATCCTCCGTATGTTTTTTCGTTATTTTTACATCTGTATATGCATTGATGATATCCACTGTCTGGATATCCACGTGTTTATATTCTTCCCTTGCTTCCATTATAGCACGCAGCTTTTGCATGTCACTTGAATTTTGTATAAACAAGCTATCTCTGTATCATGTATTCTCCTGCTGTATTTTATTTGGAAAATTAAACATGATCTCTTGTCCAGGAACGGACGAACTGTTCATCATGTCCCGGGCGGATTGCCCATTGAATGTTACTGATTATATCATTCTGAAAAATAATATCAAGCTAAATATAAATCCATCTTTTCGAAGAAGGGATTACTTGACCTTCCGTCACTTTTGGCGTTTAGGCAAGTAATCAAGAGACCCTCTAAGCATTACTTTAAGCGCCTGTAAATCCTGTGCTGTCAACGGTTTTCCAAGTGTGTTTAATAACGGCATAGTGTTACCTCCCTTTAGGAAATGGGGTTATAAGATCTTATAGAAATATACAATCCGGACGGAAAAATAAGCCCGGAAAGCTTATTATTATCCTCTTAGCGCATTAAACAGAGCTTCGCAGAGTTCCGGCTTATTCATGGCGTAGACGTGAACGCCGTGGACTCCGTTATCCCTCAGGTCAAGGGCCTGGTTTATGGCATAATCGATGCCGGCCTTTTTCATTTCATCCG
>JAFSKT010000016.1 GCA_017448845.1 Lachnospiraceae bacterium | reverse complement strand
TTACGCTTATGCCGTTCTGTTCGATAAGGTGTCTGCCCTCGGAACGGTTCTTTGCGATCTTTGTATCAACGAGAAGGGAGATAAGATCCTTGCCCTCCTTCATTTCAGCCTCGCTGTAGCTGGTGGTGGGCATGTTCTCGCTCTTTCCGCCGTCTGCGAATACGGCCCTGGCGGCTTCCCTTGCCTTGGAAGCGGCTTCTTCACCGTGGACAGTCTTTGTGATCTCGTAGGCCAGGGTTTCCTTAGCTATATTGATCTCCTGATCCTTAAGGGCACCCAGCCTTCTCACTTCGTCCATGGGGAGGAAGGTAAGGAGTCCGAGGCATTCCTCAACCTTCACATCCTCTATGTTCCTCCAGTACTGGTAGAATTCATAGGGGGAGGTCTTATTTTCATCCAGCCAGAGGGCACCCTTCATGGTCTTGCCCATCTTTATGCCGTCGCTGGTGGTCAAGAGCTTGAAAGTAAGGCCGAAGGCCTCTTTACCGGTCTTGCTCCTGATAAGGTTCACGCCGCCGATGATATTGCTCCACTGGTCGTCGCCCCCCAGCTCCATAAGGCAGCCGTAGTCCTCAAAGAGCTTATAGAAGTCATAGGACTGCATCAGCATGTAGCTGAATTCAAAGAAGGTTAAACCCCCTCTTTCCATTCTCTTTTTATATGCCTCAGCGGCCAGCATCTTATTTACATTGAAATGTACGCCGATCTCCCTCATGAAATCCACGTAGTTCAGCTTTAAGAGCCAGTCGGCGTTGTTGGTGATGATGGCCTTGTCATTGTCAAACTCTATGAAGCGGGAGAGCTGGGATTTGAAGCATTCCACGTTGTGGTTTATATCCTCCATGGTCAGCATCTGACGCATGTCATTCCTGCCGGAGGGATCGCCTATCATGGTGGTACCGCCGCCCATCATGGCAATGGGCCTGTGACCGGCTTTCTGCATATGCATCATGGCCATTACGGTTAAAAAGTGGCCCGCGGTCAGGCTGTCTGCGGTAGCATCAAAGCCTATATAAAAGGTGATCTTCTGCTCGCCCATTATCCTTTTTACTTCTTCTTCATTGGTGCACTGGGCGATAAAGCCCCTTTCTTTCAGTATATCAAACGCGTTGTCGGACATTTTAAATTCCTTTCCCTTCTTTCTTGCTTTTACCAAAAAAAGATTATAACATATCCCTTGCCGGTTTCACAATTCCATCACAAAAAGAAATTATACTACTTTGCGGTGATCCGGAGTCAAGGCTTTGATCACCCTTTAATACAGGCGGAAGACCATGGATCTGTGAAGCGGTTTTCGCAGCTTTTAAAAGTGAGGAGATAAAAATGCTGGAAGTTAGGAATCTGACAAAGCGGTACGGAACAAATAATGCTGTTTCAGACCTTAGTTTTGATATAGGGTCCGGAGGCATATACGGGCTTCTCGGCCCAAACGGGGCGGGAAAATCCACTACGATGAATATAATTACCGGATATCTGGCAGCCACAAGCGGTACTGTTACGATAGACGGCCACGATATCTTAAAGGAGCCCAGGGAAGCAAAAAAAAGAATGGGTTATCTTCCCGAGGTTCCGCCCTTATATCCGGATCTCACGGTGAGGGAGTACTTGAATTTTGCAGCGGAATTAAAGGGCATAAAAAGAGCCGGCCGTTCCTCGGAAGTGGGAGATATCATGGACAGGACCGGTCTCTATGGAGTAGAAAGCCGCCTTATCCGGAATCTTTCCAAGGGATACCGCCAGAGGACCGGTATAGCCTGTGCGCTTCTCGGGTATCCGGAGCTCATTATACTTGACGAGCCCACGGCGGGGCTGGATCCTGCGCAGATAATAGAGATCAGGGACCTGATTCTTTCCCTTAAGGACGATCACGCGGTGATCCTTTCATCCCACATCCTTCAGGAGATAAGCGCAGTCTGCGACCACATCATGGTGATCTCCCACGGCAGGCTCATGGCGGAGGGCACCCCCGATGACATAATGAAGTCCATGAATGTGGAAAACCGCACGGTGCTCCTTGCGAAAGCAGGCAGGGAAAAGCTTGGGGAGATTCTGTCCGGGACAGCCGGGGTAGTGAGCGTAGATACCTGTGATGTGGAAAATGATACCGTAAAAGCGGAGATAAAGTCCGATCCGGATGTGGATATCAGAGAAGATATTTTCCGCGCCGTGGTGAATTCGGGATTTGCCCTGCTTGATATGCATTCCGACAGTATGTCTCTTGAAGACGTATATATGTATCTTACAAGTGATGAATATGCGGCATCCCTGCAGCGTGAAGCCGAAGAGGCGGAGGGGGCCGACAAAGCAAATACAGCCGGAGACGTCAACACAGCAGACACCAACACAGCCGCCAACGCAGCAGAAGCCAACACAGCAGAAACCAACACAGCGGAAACCAACATAACCGGCGCCGTGAACGCAGCGGAAACTAGCACAGCAGAAACCAACGCAGCAGAAACCGGCACAGCAGAAAACAGCGGCGAAGAAGAAAGCGATAACAGGGTTACCGGCGCAGAAGCCGGTAATAATACAGAAGACAGCGACAAGGAGGAAGAGTGATGTTTGCGATATATAAAAAGGAACTCCGGCAATATCTTTATTCAGTGACCGGAGCCATATTCATTTCGGTAAACCTCTTTGTGCTGGGGCTTTATTTCCAGGCGGGAAACCTTCTTGCCATGAATCCCTCCCTGGCACCTGTGATCTCGGGTGTCATCTTCATATTGATGTTAATGGTACCTGTCCTTACCATGAGGGTTTTCGCGGAGGAGAGAAGGCAGAAGACGGACCAGCTCCTTCTTACAAGCCCTGTATCCGTGTTTAAGATAGTCCTTGGAAAGTATCTGGCCCTCCTTACGGTATTTGAGGTGCCGGTATTTATCTGCGCTCTGATGCCCCTTATTCTTACCTCCTTCGGAAAGGTATCCTACGGGGAAAGCTATACGGCCCTTCTCGGATACTTCCTTTACGGAGCGGCCTGCCTTGCCCTGGGACTTTTCATCTCATCCATAACAGAGAGTCAGATAGTGGCGGCAGTCCTTACATTCATAGCGCTTTTTGTCACCTATATCATGGGCGGCATTGTGAATATGCTTACGGAATCGGGGAAGGACATTTTCAAGGTCTTATCCATACTGGATTTCAGCTCCAGGCTTGAGAACCTTTTAAGCGGCATCCTTGACCTGAAGGAAGCCATATATTTCCTAAGCATCATAATCCTTCTTCT
>JAFSKT010000190.1 GCA_017448845.1 Lachnospiraceae bacterium | reverse complement strand
GGGTATCCGCGGACAGGGTAAGGTCGTCAAACTTAAGTATCTTTTTTAGTACTATGTCCCTTATCTTTCCCGTTATCTCCTTGTGTCTCGGAAAGACCATGACGGGAAATTCATAGTCCGCATACTGTCCCATGTAATTCAGGGTCGCAGTGAGTACCACCGGAGTTCCTCTGCTGTCCCTTACTTCTTCCTGTATATAACCGCTGCTGTCCAGTACATCATAGTTATCCGTAGCCCATTCAACGGTCACGGGATATCCCTCTATGCTGTCCATCAGATCCAGGTCGTATTCCACATGCTCTAAGGACTCATTTTCGCCAAGGATCCTGTCCGGCAGGCTCTTCCCGATCTCGTCAAAGATCTTCTCCCTTTCCTCATCGGTATAGCGCCGCTCCCTGACGGTGACCTCAATTGGCTCCTCTATCTCCCGGCCGTCTATATTTGCGATGATGTCAACGGTTTTGTCCCCTCCGCCGTACCCATTCCGCTCTATATAGCGGTTTTCCACATCGCTTTCCTTCATTCCGGAGGCAAAAGCCGCAAGGATCGTCACCAGCACGCCGAGGAACAGCACCATCAACACCTCTGACAGCTTTTCAACCCTGTATCTTTCCGCCTTCCTGTATCCCCTGTCCGCAGGGTTAAGGAATGCCTGCTTTTTTATGATCTCCGCATTTCCGGAGAGATTAAGCCCCTTTATTATGAAAAGAGCCAGTCTTCTGAATAATCTTTTCAAACCTTTTCCGCCTCTTTCGTGATCTTTTCAGCCATCAGAAATCCTGTGACATAGAGCGCAAGACATACCGTCATCACTATCGTTCCCGTGATCCCGTGATACAGGGAAGACAGAAAGCCGGATGAGGAAAGGCTCAGATAAACGATGATCACAAAGGGAACCAGCTCCATGATCCTTGTCTCATATTTCCTTGCGCTTATGGAAGTCCTGATCTCCCGCATGATATCCATCTTGTCCCCTATGGAGTCCGCAGCCTTCCTTATTATCCTGGTGAAATCCCCTCCGCTTCTCTTTGCCGCGGAAAAGACTCCCGCAAAGTCCGCTATGTCCTCTATGCCGCTCCGCCAGGCAAGGTCCAGAAGGATCTTTTCCAAAGCCTCATTGGACCTGAGTCTCCGGGTAAGGACCTTGAATTCCTCCGTTATAAGGCTGTCTCCGTAGAGTCCCTCCATAACCCTTCCCGCTTCTATAAAGGCGTTTTCCACCGAATACCCGGCGTTCAGGGATGAAAGCACTGCCATTATGGCTTCACGGAATTCAAGGGAGAGCTCATATTTCCTTTTTTCAATGAGGTCCTGCCTGATATAGCGTAAGAACAGTATTTCCGAAGGGATCAAGAGAATAAAGAAGACTGGAATGCTGCGGTAAAAGGTCCAGGACACGGCGGCATCCAGCGCGGCCCCTATCACAAGATAAAGTATCAGTTCCCCGGGGGAAAAAGTATATCTGTCATAATTCAATTGAGTCCGCTCCTTTCCAGTTTGTCCGTAAATTTAAGGCTTCCGGTCTTTTTTAACAAATTCCCGTCAAATGAATACAGGGGCGAGCTTGTGATCTCACCGTTCTCGTAACCGGTTATCTCCGTGATCTCCAGCACCTTCCTGCTCTTGTCCTTAAGCCTTCCCAGGTGCACTATGATATCCACTGCGGAGGCTATCTGCCTTCTTATTGCCGCAAGGGGCAGCTCCATCCCGGCCATCAGTACCATGGTTTCCAGCCTTGAGAGCATATCCCTTGCGGAATTGGCATGTCCCGTTGAAAGACTCCCATCATGACCGGTGTTGGCCGCTTGTAAGAAGTCAAAAGCCGCCCCGTCCCTGACCTCTCCCACGATGATCCGGTCCGGACGCATCCTTAGAGAGCTTTTTATGAGATCCCTCATGGTGATGGGAATGCAGCCCTCCACGTTGGCGTTCCTTGTTTCAAGGCTCACAAGGTTTGGTATGCCCTGGATCTGCAGCTCCGCTGAGTCCTCAATGGTGATGACCCTGGTGTCCTCCGGGATAAAGGCGGACAGGGCGTTTAGGAACGTGGTCTTACCGCTGCCGGTGCCGCCGGAGATAAAGATGTTATAGCCGCTTATCACCAGCTTTTTAAGGAAATCAACGGCTTCCGTATTTATGGAACCAAAGCGGATAAGGTCATCCATCCTCACCGGCTTTTCCGGGAAACGGCGGATGGTTATCACCGGTCCGTTAAGTGCCACCGGGTTCATCACTATGTTCACCCTGCAGCCATCAAGCCTTGCATCTACTATGGGGGAGGCTTCGTTCACCACCCTGTTTGAGGATGCAGCGATCTGCTGTATCACATCACCGAGGGTCTCCTTTGACTCAAAGCTCTTATCCCAGCGGAAGAGCCTTCCCGCTCTTTCCACGAAGATGCTGTCCGTACCGTTTACCATGATCTCCGTCACCGACGGGTCATCGAGAAGTGCCTGTATTACTCCCTTTTTCCTTATGGAATCAAAGAGATCCTCCATCAGGCTTTTCTTTTCCTCAAGGCTCAGATAGGTCCTCTTCCCCGCGGAGAGGATGGCGCTGCTTATAAGCTCCTCCACTTCCTCGTCCGACACTTCTCTGGACAGGTCTATTTCCTTAAGGATAGCGTCGTGAAGCTCCTGTCTGAGAGCGCTTAAGTCCTTCAAAGCACTGTCCTCACGTAATCCCCAAGAGGGGAAGAAGCCAGGGAATAGAGGTCCGGATTAAGCCCTTTAATAAAGGGAATGGTCAGAGTCTCGGTTTTTTCCATGATGTCCCCGTATTCCATGATCCTGAGCATCGCCTCGTACTGCTCCAGCTTTGCCCTGGATACCGCATCATCCCTTACAGGCATATAGATCTTTTTACAGGAAGAGAGGATATCCGGAAATGCGCTTATGGAATCGGCGAGATCCACCACTATCTTTGAATAGTCACAGTTAAGGAGCTCATTGAAGAAGGTGATCCAGGTGTTCCGCTCCACTGTCAGGACATCTAAGGGGGAGATCACCGGAGGGATGTAATCAAGATTCCCTGCTTTTTCCACTATGCTTGCCAGCTTGCAGGGGAAATTCCTTTTTTTCTGGCCAATATAGAAGAGGAGGTCTGACAGGTCCGACATGTAATTCTTCCGTAAAAGCTGGTTAAAACCTGAGTATTCCTCTAAGTTCAGGTACAGCACCTTTTCCCTTTCGGAAAGGATCTCCCCTAAGACAAAGGCGAAGGATGTCCTGAAACAGCACCTCACAGGGGAATATACCCCGATGATCTCCGTACTGATATGGCTCACTATGCACTCTTCCGTAAGAGGACTCTCTGCGTAGTAGCACATCACTTCCCTCATGATGTTTTCATAGGACTGGTATTTGCAGATGGTCTTATGTCCCTTTTTATTACAGCTGCTGTCGTCCTCGGAAAGTACCATCATTTCCCCGGTACTATATGACTCCAGCTCTTCATCCAGGTCCTCCTCCGTTATAAGCAGGATGTCCACCGGGCTGCCGTTTATGTAGCTTAAAAGCTTGTCCCTGTCGGTAAAGCCCTGTATCTCAAGGGGAACAGACCTCCTGTCGCTTATATAGGTCATGAGCTTTGAAACATATTCTTCATCCCTGTCAAATACTGCAAGCGTGTTCTTTTTCATCAGACTTTTTCTCTCCTTTCAAATTATGTAAACCAAAGGCTTTCTGCCGGGAAGAACATCCCGTATAAGATCCCCATACTTACCGGCACTGCCATGGGGATCATGAGTTTCTTACTCCCTCCCTCATATACCGCAAAGCCCGCTGCCGTTATGACGCTGAAAATCCCTATGGGAACAAGGGAGTTTAACAGCACTTTATGGCCTGTATAGACTGCAACCGTCATTATGAATTTGATGTCTCCCGCTCCCAGGCAGCCCGCGCCATAGAACATATAGAGGAATGTGAAGATGAGTAGTGCCGTGAGGATCCCGTCCATAAGACCGGTTATGCCCCTGTCAAGGAAACAAAAGATGATACCCGGGATCAGAAAGAAAAGATTATGAAGATTGGTGATACGGCGATACTTCAGATCCGTCAGAGATGCGGACAGCAGAAACAGGAAAAGAACTGGTTTTCCCATGTACTTACCGTTTTATAAAATTAAATGTGGAAATTATTTGAAAATTACTTTACCGCCGAAAGGCAGATGCGATTTTCAGATTGTGAACGATACAATACACCAATCGGGCTGATTTGTCCAGCCCGATTTTTGTATTATTTTTGAAACATATGTGTTTTGCCTTGAATTTACTTGGTTCCGAAGATCCTGTCTCCCGCATCTCCAAGTCCGGGACAGATGTAGGCATCCTTATTCAGCTGCCTGTCTAAGTGACCGATGTATATCTGCACGTCGGGATGAGCTTCCGTCAGGGCTTTCACGCCTTCAGGTGCTGCGATTATGCACATGAACTTGATCTTTACGCCGCCCCTCTCCTTTATGAACCTGATGGCATCAATGGCGGAACCGCCTGTAGCCAGCATGGGATCTGTTACTATTATAGTCCTCTCATTTATGGGTGCCGGCAATTTACAGTAGTAGGAGTGGGGTTTATGGGTCTCCTCGTCACGATAGAGACCGATATGTCCTACCTTTGCAGCCGGAAGAAGATTCAGGATACCGTCGGTCATTCCGAGACCTGCACGGAGTATGGGAACTATAGCCTGTTTCCTTCCAGCCAGTACCGGGGATACGGTCTTCTCAATGGGAGTCTCCACATCAATATCCCTGAGCTCCAGATCCCTCAGGGCCTCATAACCCATCAGCATGGCGATCTCATTTACCAGCTGGCGGAACTCCGCAGTTCCCGTGGTCTTATCCCTGAGCCTTGTTATCTTATGCTGGATCAGCGGATGATCCAGAATGATCACATTTTCATGTCCTTCAAACTCCTGCATTTTACGACATCTCTCCTTTCCTCATCTCCGACAGTAAAAGCTTTTTCAGCACTTCCGCTCCTCAACGTCAGTGCGTACCGCATAGATAATGCCGTCTGAACCAGTCCAGGCGGCAATAAATACTCCGGATGAAAGCCTTTGTTTCTTTGTCAGCTGCTGAACATATAAGCAACTGTGATTTTACCATTTTCAACGTAGCTTGAGATACCGATTTTGGTGAACTTATCAAAGACCATGTTATCATAGTGTGTCGGGGAGGCTACAAGATCATCAAACATGATCTTTGATGCCTCAGCCGCATTTTCTGTACCTGTGATGTACGACAGGTTCTCCCCTCTCCATTTGTCTGCTGGTATCATGTCCGCTCCCTGCGTTCCGTTGGGCCTTGTATGACTCCATTTTGAGGACGCTTCCTGCGAACGGATATTCGCAATAGAGATCAGGCTGCTGTCTATGGTCAACGCCTGCTCACCCAGTGATGCTCTCAGCTGGTTGATGGAAGATAACATATTATTGTTTAATGCGTTTGTATCAACTGCTGCATACGCATTAACACTGAAAAGCATGGTGAATAACATCACCAGGAAAAGCAATTTTTTCATGATAGTTCCTCACTTTCTGAGGAACTGCAACTGGCTGGGTGCTGTAGTACAGTTAACCCCCTTTAGCTTTGCGTCGCTGCATTTCTGCAGGTTTGCCAATATACAGTCCACTTAAACACGGCTCACGACTCAAGCCGCAAATGTCAAGATCTGCAAAGCAGATCAAAAACCAAAATTAACAGTTATGCTTCCATCCGGCAGTATTAAATTGTAGGGCGCACTAAAGAACGCCTGTTAATTCACCTATATTGTAACCTATTTAGCAAGGAATACAAGAGGGAAAATGCTTTTTTATGAATACAATTGTTATCTTATGCAGTGAACCCACGGTTTCCGGAGGCTACATTGTCCTCTGCGCCGCTCCTGCCGTAGGTCAGACCGGAATAAACGGTCTCGATATTGGACATAACCGGGCCTGATTCATCCTGGCTTGCAATACTGTCAAAAGCGTCATGGAGCTTTGTAAGAAGCTTTTCCGCCTCATCCAACATAGCTGCATTATGCCTTATCATTGCCTTGTCCATAAGAAGTGAGATATAGTTATATATCCTGTATAGATACAGGGCTATCTCCTGGGAATAATCCAGCACGCTCCTAAGCTGCTCTATACAGCTCTTCGCATGCATTATGCCCCTGGCGAAACCTTCCCTGTCGGACGCGTTCCTTGCGTCATCTAAATACTGCAGCGCAAGCTCGTAAGTCAGCACTACGATCTTAGTCCTGTTTGCCTGTGATATCTTAAGTGTAAATTCTTTCTTCATCTCGTCTGTCATAATACCTGCCATCCCTTCATAAAGTTTGTCTGTAGGTAAACCGTCAACGGCCCGGTCAGGGTCCGGAAAAAATTACTGTATAAGCTGCAGTGCCTGCTGAGGTGCCTGATTAGCCTGGGCCAGCATGGATGTGGCCGCCTGTACCAGGATCTGCTGGCTTGCGTAGTTGGTCATCTCTTCAGCCATATCCGTATCCTGGATCCTGCTCATGGCGCTGGACAGGTTCTCATTTGAAGCTGCAAGATAGCTGATGCTGTGCTCAACACGGTTGGTATATGCACCGATCTGTGACCTGGCGCTTGAAACATATGACAGTGCATAGGTGACCCTGTCTATGGATTCCTGGGCGCTGGCCTGGGTCTTTAAGCTTAAGTTATCTATATCAAGTCTTTCAAGGGAGATCCTGGGAAGAGAACACTCTATAACTTCTTCTTCATTCGCCCCTATATGCAGGTCCATGGCTCCTTCGCCCGTAAGGTTGATGGTCAGGTTGGGCTCATTTATGCTGTAGGTCTCCATGCCGTAAGTCATGCCGTCTTTTACGCAGGGAACAGTGGTCTTGGTCACTGCCTTGCTGCTGAAGAACAGGTTCAGTTCTTCTCCGTTGGGGCCCTTCATGGTGATAAACTGGGAACCGTCCTCACAGATCTTTACGGATCCGTTGGTAGGGCTTTCATATCTGCTGTTTGTAACGGCCTTTCCTTCATAACCGCCCTCTTTCACTTCAGGATCAAAGTATCCGGGATAATCAATGGGAGGCCATGTTACGGAAGAGGATGCATCGGGGAATCCGTTGACCTTTATCTCAAGTTTCGCCACGGTGTCGCCCTTTGCATTGGTGGTGGTTGTAACGTTTTCTTCCACGCTGATGGTATATATTCCGGCATTGGTCTTATCGTTGTATTCCTCAACCCTTACGTTTTCATTGGTCTCGCAGTATCCGTGGTTCTCCAGATGTCCGTCC